>DASYVQ010000141.1:0-18992 GCA_035936875.1 Chthoniobacterales bacterium | reverse complement strand
CGAGCCGGTCCCGTTCGTACTCCCGGGCCAAGTGAAAAACAAAAGCCGCGTAATTTTAAGTCGCACCGACGAGCCGCCGGAGAAGTTCGACGTCCACACGCCCGGCGCGCCGCTTGTCGTCGAACAGATTATCCGGCCGACCGGACTTCTCGATCCAAGAATCACAATCAAGCCGCTCAAGAACCAAATCGACGAGACGATCGAGCTTTGCCGCCAGCGCGTTGAAAAAGGCGAACGCGTCTTGATAACAACGCTGACCAAGCGCACAGCCGAAGATCTTGCCGATTACCTGCGCGATGTCGGACTGAAAGTGCGTTATCTCCACAGCGATATCGACACTATCGAGCGCGTGGAAATTTTGCGCGGACTGCGCGCGGCCGACTTCGACATTCTGGTCGGCATCAATTTGCTTCGTGAAGGTCTCGATCTTCCCGAAGTTTCGCTGGTGTGCATTCTGGACGCCGACAAAGAAGGATTTTTACGCAGTCAAACGTCGCTCATCCAAACCGCCGGCCGCGCCGCGCGCCATGTGAATGGCGAAGTGGTCCTGTTCGCCGACATCATGACCCAAAGCATGAAAGCGCTCATCTCGATCTCAGAATATCGGCGCGCCAAACAAATGGAATACAACGAGAAGCACGGGATTACGCCACAAACGGTGCGCCGCGCGGTGCAGGAAAGCCTTCACACCATTCTGCGCGGCCGCGAGATCGCGGCTTCCGTCATTCGCGAAGCTGGCGGCGATTTCAATATCACCGAGCTACTACGTGAACTGGAAGAGGAGATGCAAGAGGCTTCGGCCAATTTGGAATTCGAGCGCGCCGCGCTGCTGCGCGATCAAATCATGGAAGTGAAAAGCGGTGCCGGAATCGACAAGATCGAACCGAAACGAAGGCCGGTTAAATACACACGCAATTCGGGGCGCAGACGCTCGCGCGTGTAACCTAGTTGTGCCTGTAATTCGCGATTGCAGTGCAAGCGCCGGTACCCTTAGACTCGGCGGCCTTAGCAACCATCGCCATTAAGAAAACCTCTGATGGACGCCCCCCGAAAAACCAACAAATCGGAAAACGTTTCGCTGCCAGGCGCAGTCGGTAGCGGCGGGAACGAGAAAACGGCCCGCCTTGAGTTTAAGGATTTAGTTCTTCGAGAAAACGATCTGCTGTTTGTAGCGGATAAGATCAGTGAGAAAGATCGCCGCCCGCCAAGCACGGAGCCTTCAGGACCTGCCGGCGAGCCGTGGGTGAGTTACGCTCCGGTCGATCGAGTAGGCCTGGCTTTTTCCGGCGGCGGGATTCGCAGCGCGACGTTCAACCTGGGCGTCTTGAAAGGGCTGCACGATCTCAAGGTGCTCAAACACGTTGACTACCTCTCTACCGTTTCGGGCGGCGGTTACATCGGAGCGTGGTGGACGGCTTGGCGGGCGCGTGTGGGAAAAAAATTCCCGACAGAAGATTTAAGAGAATTTCCAATAGCGCATCGCACTGATGCTGACGCAAAAGGCGATCCGGATGAAAAACTCAACCGCGAGCCGGAGGAAGTCCGACATCTGCGCGAGTTCAGCAATTTTCTTTCGCCGCGAATCGGGTTTTTTCAGAGCGAAATGTGGAACGCGGTCATGGCGGTCCTGAGCGCGGTGCTGCCAGCGGTGATGGTAGCGAGCTCGGTGCTTGCACTGGCGTTTCTCATTTGGCTCGGAGTGAACAGAGTGATCTTGGCTGACGCATTGCCCATACTCATGTTGCCAAGAGGGCTGCGCTGGCTGAGCGCGCCCCTACTGCTATCGCTCATTACCCTGGTTGCCTACATCGCTTTTGAAATAAAATGGCGTCGGGAGGGAAAAGCAGAGCCGTTGCCGACAAAAGAATGGCGGACTAGGGTCTCTCGTTTTCACTTTGTCCTGGTGGTCCTGTTTCTCGCGGGGATTTGTTCAGGGTGGCATTATTGGCTCAAACAGGTGTCTTGGATGAGCGAGATGCCTTTAGGCCTCGGTTCTGAGCAATTGTGGAAATGGAGTACTGGCATTTCGATCCCGGAATCGGAACGCGCTTTTTCTTTTAGTTCGCACCTCTTTGACGCACCTGTTCTCTGTTTTGCCATCGCGCTAGTCCTACTGATTCTGCGCCTGCTGATCATGCGCATTCGTAAGGTCAGCATTAGCGGCACGATGGTAAGCTTGATGGACCGCGCGCTGTCCCGCATGATTGGCACCGCGCTGGTGTTCGCTGCACTTGGGATTTTGTGGCTGGCCGGATGTTGGTTGAATTATACCAAGTGGGGGACACAGGTGCCGGCTGGAGGCGCGCTCGTTTCCGGCGGAGCTTTTGCACTACTGCGGAACTGGATTGGCCGAATGGGGCCGGCAAAAAAGGGAGGCGTCATGGACATCGTGAAGCCATTGATTCCACAGATTCTCGCGTATGTCGCGATTGCGCTGTGGGCCATCTGTATTGCCGCCTTGATCGCCAGAGGAATTGAAAAGTATCACGTCTCCCCCTGGCTGCTTTTTGCCATCGCACTTGGGATTGTTCTGTTTGCCGCTGTTTCGTTCGATCCGGCGCAGGTAAGTATGCATTCCTTCTATCGCAACCGACTTTCCCGCGCGTATCTGGGTGCTTCCAATCCCGACGCCAACCAATCGGCCGAACAAAATCGGCAGACCGACGTCCGGGTGAAAGATGATATCCAGCTTCGCGACCTATCGCCGGAAGGCGCGCAGCGACCGATCCATCTCGTTTGTTGCGCGGCGAACGATCTTGGCGGCGACCATCTCGAAAACCTTTCGCGCGGTTCACGGAGCGCGGTGTTATCTAGATTTGGATTCGCTATCGGCAACTATTGCCACACGTGGGACAAGGAAGCCGATGCTGGCGATGAGAGTCTTGGGTTGGGGTCGGCCATCACGGCCTCGGCCGCCGCGTTTAACTCGAACATGGGCTCGCTCTCCATGACGCTTGGCGCCGGCGTTACCTTTCTTTGCACGGCATTGAATCTGCGCCTAGGTCTATGGCTGCCGCATCCGCTTACCGATAAGGATGGCGTGCCGAAAGTGTTCCCGGGACTTCTTTTTTTCAAAGAAATGTTTGGGCTGACGAACAGCGGCCTGCGACCGGCTGGGGCGACGAGTCAACGCAAGCCGGTTGCAAAACATGTGCATTTGTCGGATGGCGCGCATTTCGAAAACCTCGCGCTTTACGAATTGGTCCGGCGACATTGCCGTTATATCATCGTTTCTGATTGCGGCGCGGATCCGGAGGTCGCATTCGATGATTTCGGAAACGCAATGCGGCGCATCCGCGAGGATTTTGGCGTCGAGATTGATATTGACCTTTCGCCTCTGAAGCCAAATGAGGCGCGGCTATCCAAACAGCATGTCGCCGTTGGCAGCATCACCTACGATCCGCGCGGGGACCAAAAGGACACCGCGGTGCTGCTCTATCTCAAACCGACGTTGACCGGCGACGAACCGGGCGACATCACCCAATACCGAACGCGCAACGAGGATTTTCCGCATGAATCTACCGGCGATCAATTCTACGACGAAGCGCAGTGGGAATCGTACCGGTGCCTGGGTGAACACGCGGCGCGTTCGGCGCTGCAGTTTGTCGAGCGGGAAGGACTGAGCGACAGCCTATCGCCCGAGGCGTTCAAGGACGCGGTGTTCAACGGCGCCCGGTGGGAATGGTATCAATCGTCCGAGCGGCTCAAGGAAAAGTTCGTGGAGCTCACCGGGCGGCTCACGGCCTTGGAAGCAGAGTTGCGCAAACAGGGGCCCGAAAAATTCGTCCGCGAAATGTTCCCGGAATTGCAAACGATCAGCGCGAATCCCGGCTCGAACACTCGGATGAATTCCGAGGAGATGATCCGCGCTCTGCATTTCCTGGTGCAGATCATCCAGCTCATGGAGGACGTATGGCTGAACTGCGATTTGGACACGCAGTTCAATGATCCAAACAATCTTGGCTGGATGAATTCGTTTCAGCGCTGGGCCTACACCCCCACCTTCCGGCTCTGGTGGCCGCTTTTGAAATCGATGTACGGCAGCAAGTTCCGGCGTTTTATGGAGGAGCGCCTTGATCTTAAAGATGAGGACTATCCCGTGACGATTGGCGAGGTCACCTCCGATCAGATCGACCCGGAAGGATTGGCGATGATTTATTGGACGCGGATGTATGGCTCAGTCCCAAACGCCGGCAAAGCCGTTTACATTTACAAGTTACATCTTCCGCTCCAGACGGCGCGCGGCGACACCGGTGATGTTTACACAATCCAGGCGGGGCTTGCGTTTGTGGACCTGCAGACCGCCGGACTCGCGCGCTGGAACAGCGATGAATTTTTCGTTCCGCCTGGATTGTGGGGTGCGGGAATCGGCGGGAAGTTTTTGGATGCGCTTTTGCGCAAGCTGCCCCCGACGGTTACGACTTGCGAAGTGATCTTGGACGCGGAACACGTGGGCACCTCGCAGGCACCGATTGGGACCGATATCGCCAGCCGGCAGGAGCGCAACGACCTGATCGCCTTTTACAAACGCGACGGCTTTAAGTTGAACGCAGAAAACCGCCTCGTTCGAGGACTGGAAGACATTAGGCAAGAGTCATCGCCCAGGCCCCGCCCGCACGAACCTGGTCGTTAATTCCCGCATCCCTGGGCTAGCAGAAAATCAGCGAAAGAAGAAGTTCGTCCCCGGCGAAACGCTGAAAGCCGCACGCGGGCGCTCCCAGGACTTCAACAATCTCGCACGAGAATAGCTTCGTTGTCCGTAATGCGTTTCTCGTTTCCCCGCATCTTTACCATTTTGCTCTTCTCGATGTCGATCTTACCGCTCACAGCGGAGGATCCAGGGATCAATCAACCCGGGCTCAACGCTCTCTCTGAAGTAGAGTTTTCCGCGCTCAGCCAGCGCGATCCGAATCCGCTGGGCGAGAAAGCGCTCGCAATTCATTCCGAGCAATGGAAGCACGGCGAGACCGACCATTTTATTTATCATTTTGTTCACAGTTATGTCGCGACGCCGGTTTCAGTGGAGGCGGAGTTCCATTATCGCGTTATTGCTAAGGAACTGGAGCGGGAGCAACCGCCCGGCGACACCAAATCGCACATTTACATTTTTGAGCGCCCGGAAGAATGGCAGCAATTTCAGGTCTTCGGCAAATTAGAGCCGTGGAGCGGCGGGATTCATTCGGCGGGCAGCCTTTTTGTTCAGCGCAACCCGGCCTACAAATTCAGCAACAACCTTCTCGGGCACGAGATCGTTCACCTGGTGCTGCACCGCTTTTACACCGATGGCATCCCCTGCTGGCTCGATGAAGGATTCGCGCAATATATTTCGAAAGATGCACATGCCAGTTACGAGCGAGCGCGCGGTTTTATTTCGAAACCGCACTCACAGGCGATCGCAGAGCAGGACCTGATTCCGCTCGCAGCGCTTGTCTCGATGACTCATCCGCCTTCGGAGCGAGTGCACACTTTTTATGACGAATCGGAACGTCTCGTGCGCTTTCTCGCCGCCACCGACCAGCCGAGCTTTCTTGCGCTGCTGGATGCGCTCGCCCGGCATCAACCCTTCGAGACAGTTCTGCCACGTCTCTACTCCGGAAAGTTCGCGAGCCTATCGATGCTCGAGGAGAAATTTCGGGAGTACGCCTCAAAAGATTTCGGAACTTCTTTGCAACAAGCGGGCAACGATTAGGATTGGCATCTGACAAGATGCCCAAAGCAAAAGCGAAGACTGCAGTTGTCACATCTAAGATTTACGCCGTCGTCGGCTCGGATGAATCGGTAGTCAAGCGAACGGCGGCTGAGCTTGCTGCAAAACATACTCCGGCGAACGCGGGCGAGTTCGGATTGGAAGTAATCGATGGCGCGGCCGACAACACGGAGCAGGCGGCGGCGCGGATAAGATCGACAATCGAAGCGTTGCGGACGTTGCCGTTTTTCGGCGGAGGAAAATTGGTCTGGTTGAAAAACGCAAATTTCCTCGGTGACGATCAAAAAGCCCGGTCGGCGGCGGTGCAATCCGCGCTGGAAGAATTGTCCGAAACTATCGACGCCGACTTTGGGTCCGACGTTACGTTTTTGATCAGCGCCACTGAAGTCGATAAGCGGCGCTCCTTTTACAAATCGCTGGCCAAGCGCGCGGAGTTGCAGGTTTTCGACCGCCTCGATTCCAGCCGGAGCGGATGGGAGGAAGAAGCGACCGAGCTGGTCCGCGCCCGTCTGGCCAAGCAGAAATTGCAGTTCGATGACGCCGCGCTCGACCTGTTTGTGTTACTAACCGGCGGCGACACGCGAGAGATCGATAACGAATTGGAAAAGATCGACATCTACCTCGGCGAGGAACGCCAGGTTGGTGTCGATCTTGTGCGCGAGCTGGTACCGCTCACGCGCGCCGGTGTCATTTTCGATCTAAGCAACGCATTGGCGGAGCGCGATCTGGAACGCGCGCTCGAACTGGTCAGGCGATTATTGGATCAGGGCGAAACCGCCATCGGCATTCTGCTGGTCGCAATCCTGCCGACCGTGCGGAATTTACTTCTGGCAAAGGATTTGATGGAGCGACATCGCCTTTCGCGTCCGCACGCGCCGTTCCATTTCATTTCGTCGCTCAATCGATTGCCGGCAGCCGCGACCGAACATTTACCGCGGAAAAAAGACGGCTCGATCAACGCCTATGTCCTGGGGATCGCGGCGCAGAATGCACACCGCTTCGAAACCAAACAATTGGTCGAAGGAATGGAAGCCTGTTTACAGGCGAATCTTCAGCTCGTCACGACGCAGCTCGACCACGAGCTGGTTTTAACTGAAGTCGTCGTGAAACTGCTCGGGCGCTGATCCGCTTAAGTCGGCGTCCCGGTTTCCACCTGTTTGCGCGCCATCGGCCCCACGTATGGAATCTCCCAGCGCACACCGGTGAACGCTTTCACGGTCGCGATGATCCACAGAACGATAAACGCGACGTGAACGAGGGCGGCAATGATCGCCCAGAAAAATACCAGGATGCCGCCGATCGCGGGAATTGCTCCGAAAACGGCGTGAATGACAGCAGAGACGATATTGAAGACGAACCAGGCGATGCCGAAGATGATCGACTGCATCGCGTAAAACCGAACGAAACTGTTCCGTTTCTCCAAAATGTAAAAGATGATTCCACCAACCAGCGGGATACAAGCGATGGCCGCGGCCACGTTCGGCGGTAAATCCATTGAGGAAGGATCGCTGCTGGGCGCCGGTCCCGGACTTGGAGCAGGCGGCGGACTCTGATCGTCGGGTTCGGGCATGACTTACATACACAAGATCGAAGGCCGCTTTGTCAAGTGAACTCGCAACGAAGGTTTTCCCTTTCGTCGCAGAGCCGGAATCAATAGGTTACATCGATAAGCCAATGCAGAGAAAATCTTTCCTCGGATTCACCCTGATCGAACTGCTCGTTGTCATCACCATCATCGCGATTCTCGCCTCCTTTGCCTACCCGGTTTTCACCGGCATTCAGGAGCGAGCGCGCGCGACGCAAGATTTAAACAATCTGCGCCAGATCGGTTTGGCGACGCAGATGTATTTGAACGATAACGACGGCGCGTTTTTTCTGCCAACTGATAACTGGATGCAATCCCTCCACCCAAAATATCTCGCCGCCTGGAAAATTTTTCAGTCGCCGTTCGATAAGCGCTCACCATCCGAAACGGACGCCACAGCACCCATTAGTTACGCATTTAATGCCAACGCAAAATCAAGCGCCGCACCGCTTTTGTCGGACAAGATAACCAACCCAACTCTCTTCATCCTTTTTGCGCCAGCACAAGCATCCGGCTCGAACGTAACATTCCAAGGCACAGCAACAACGCCAGTGACAGTAGATAAGCAAACGAGCACGCCAGGCGGCGCTGCAACCGGCGGAACACATAACAATCGCAAACGGATTGATTCCTGCATGGCTGATCTGCACGTTGAAAACATGCAGTGGTCACAGTTCATTAATGCCACAACCAAAACCGGCGACGAGAAAGCTCCTCAGCGTTGGGATCCGGCGGCACCGTGACGGCCGTTAAGATTCGCGCCGGCGATCGCTCTTACGACGCAATTGTCGGCTCGGGCTTGCTCGATTCACTTGGATCGACAATTGCGAAAACGTTAACCGGCAAACGGTGCGCAATTGTGGCGGATGAGAATGTGGCGAAGCTTCTCGCCGAGCGCGTGTTCGAAAGTTTGCGGCGGGAAAAATTCGCCCCAAGCCTCGTAATTGTTCCGCCGGGCGAAAAGTCGAAGACGCTCGAGCAAGCGAGCGCGATCTGCGAACAGATGATCGCCGCTGGTTTGGATCGACAATCGTTTGTGGTCGCGCTCGGCGGCGGAGTCGTGGGCGATCTCGCTGGTTTTGTGGCCGCCATTTTCGAACGCGGTATCCCGCATGTACAGATTCCGACCACGCTGCTCGCGATGGTGGACAGTTCCATCGGCGGCAAAACCGGTGTGAACACCAATGCCGGGAAGAATTTGATCGGCGCCGTTCATCATCCCGCGCTGGTGATTGCAGATGTCGATCTTCTAAAAACGCTGCCGCAGCGCGAATTCAATCAAGGGTTCGCCGAAATAATCAAACACGCCATCATCGCGGACCCGGAAATGTTCCGTGAATTGCAACATGTCGATCTTAAGACTATCGATCTTGCGCCGCTCATCCGCCGCAACATCGAAATTAAATCCGGAGTCGTTGCCAAAGACGAACTCGACCGGACCGGCGAACGCGCGCTGTTGAACTTCGGTCACACAGTCGGACACGCGATCGAGCGGGCCGGTGATTATCGGGAATTTCTGCACGGCGAAGCGGTCAGTCTCGGAATTGTAGCAGCCTGCGGAATCTCAATGAAAAGAACCGGACTCCCGAGCGAACAGCGAGACGCGATTGTCGATCTTCTAAACGCGTTTGGATTGCCAACGCGCTTGCCGCCGAATCTTCCGCGCGCAAAAATTCTCGAGGCGGTTCCGTTCGACAAAAAATTCCAAGGCGGGAAAATTCGTTTCGTGGTTACAACGAAAATCGGGTCAGCACAGTTGTCGGATGAGGTAACGCTGGAAGATATTCGCGAGGCGGTGGAAGCTCTCTAGGCGGGCGGTTCACCGAACCGATCCGAGCCGGATTGGCATTAGCGGGCGATTGAGGTCAATCGCCCCTACTTTTTCTTGCGTTCGAATAATATTCACTTAGTCCTTCCGCCACGCTGTCGGCGTATTCTCGGAAAATGCTCTTTCGCTCGACGCCGTTGATGTTACGCGTGCCTTCGTGATCGCCCGCCTGAATCCGCGCGAAAGCTTCGCGGCTGTTCATGACGTAGGGCTCGCAATAAACAACCGGGCAACGATAAAGCCGCGTCGCCAGCAGATTGCGCGCGTAAACGTAGCCGGTCGATCCCACTTTGGTTGTCGTTTGCGTGGTCGGATATTCGTAAGGCGAAAGTCCAGTTGCACTGGCCATTGACGCCGCAACCGTATCGGCAAGCGGCAGTTCCTCGTCGTAAGCGCGACTCAAAAGCCTTCGCAGCATCTCAAAACGTTCGTCGTCCAGTTCCAATTCGTCCCGGAGATAGGATCCGTTCACCAAAAGATGAACATGGTTGTGATCGATCAACGTCGGCGCTTTCGGATCGCCCCAGCCTTCGGCGTTGAAATGCAAACAAAGCACGAGATCGGGATGAAGTTTCGTGTTTACCAGCACGGCACGACGGCGGATCTCACTGTAGCGATAGAACAGGATCTCGCTTTGCCAGTGAACGGTCCGTTCTTTTTCCGGATCGTTCGGATCGAGGACATCGGGCCGCGGTTGCGGGACACCGTTCTTGATCAAGATTTTTCGAGCCAGCTGCCGGAAATCATCCGACCGCATCGGCGTAACTGGTTGGGCCCGGTTCCGAACGAAGGAAACTTGCGCGCCGAGTTCTCTCAGTCGCGGCGCGAGCAGTCGCGCTACACGCAAAACCAGGTCGCCTTCCTGCACTGGCGCGCTATCGCCCACTTGAAACCAGCGTTCCTCCATTTTCGCCCATTTCCCGCCGAGATGGCCCGGATCGAGGGCGATGCGCAGACCGGAAAGCGGCTTCTCTTGTTTTAGCAACGGCAACACCTTTGCCGCACGCCAAAGTCGCGGCACCGGCTCGCATGTAGCATTATCTCTCGCAAAATGAAGCGTAAAAGAACTTTGCGCGCCGCGATTGGTCAAAATTCGTGCCGAGTCGTTGTCGATCTTGATCAGGTCGTCGGCGAACCCATGAGTGCAGTAGACGTCGTTGATCAGGCGCGCGAAATCATCGTGCGTAATTGTCTGCTGATAATGCTCGAGCACCTTCCATTTCGGCTTGCTTCCGAGAATGCCGAGGTTGTCCCCGCCAGGCGAGGCCGCGGGCAAGACCGACAATAAGAATGCCAGCGCGGGGACGAATCGTTCCACAACGAGCAATGAAGCATCGATGATTGGATTTTGCCGCGATTAATACGAAGATCGCAAAATGCTCACGGTTCTTTTTCTAGGCGACGTCGTTGGCGAGCCAGGACGCAAGGCGGTCATCGCACGGTTGGCGGAATTAAAAGAGCAACACACTATCGACTTTATCGTGGTCAATGGCGAAAACGCAGCCGGCGGCCGCGGGATTACCGGAAAGATCACAATTGAACTCTTGCGCGCCGGCGTTTCCGTCGTCACCACTGGCGATCACATTTGGGACCAAAAGGATGTCTTCTCGTTCATCGAAACGGAGCCGCGTCTCTTGCGGCCGATAAATTATCCGGACGGCGCGCCCGGCAATGGATCGATCATCCTGGAAACGGCAAAGGGGAAAATAGGAGTAATTAACGTGCAGTGTCGCACGTTCATGCAGCCGATTTTGGAAAATCCGTTTCGAACGGTCGAAGCAGCAGTCGCCAGAGTGCGTGAAGAAACGCAAAACATTATTGTCGATGTGCACGGCGAGACTACGAGCGAAAAAATTGCGATGGGCCGATTTTTGGACGGCAAAGTTTCGGCGGTGATCGGGACGCACACGCACGTGCAAACTGCGGACGAGCAAATTTTTCCCGGCGGAACGGCCTTCTTATGCGACGCGGGGATGTGCGGCCCGGTGAACTCGGTCCTCGGTCGCGCAATTGAACCGATCATGAATCGTTTTATTTCAAACTTGCCAGCGCTGTTCCCAGTCGCCGCCGGCGAGGTGCGATTGCGCGGCGCTTTGATCGAGATTGACGAAAAAAGCGGGCGCGCTTTGCGAATCGTTCGCGTGGATGAGGCGGGCCCGAGTCAAACAGCGCCCGAGCCGGAGCCCAAGATCGATATCGAGCAAGGGCCCGCTTCAGAAGAGACGTGACGAGCGGCCTCTGGATTAAGTATTCTGGTCGTTGCAATTCGAATCCTTAATTCAAATTCATCGTCAAACCGCAAACCCATGAAAACTTTTTCTGCTCTATGTCTTATCGCCATGCTGGCGATTTCCTTGCCGCAGTTCGCCCTCGGACAGGGCAATCCAGAGGCGACCAAATTCGCCAAAGAGGGTGCCCAGGCCAACCGAAACCAGGATTGGGACAAGGCGATCGACGCTTTCCGAAAAGCTGCGGTGATCGACCGCAAAAACGCACCCAATCTCGCCGCGGTGCTGCAGAAACGGGCCATGGCCTACCTCGCCCAGCAGAATTTTCCCATGGCTCTCGAGGACCTTAACGAAGCGCTAAAAATCATGCCGAACGACGCCGAGGCGCACGAGCGGCGCGCGTATGTCGAAATGCAGGTCCGAGACTACGATAAAGCGCTCGCCGATTACTCCGAAGCAATCAAGGAACGGCCGAACGAAGTCCGTTACCTGCTTATGCGCAGCTATATTTTCGAAGTGAAAGGCGATTTCGCGAACGCGATGGCGGACACGGAGAAGGTTCTAAAGCTGAATAGGAAGAATGCTGAAGCGCTCAGCCGCAAAGCGCGGATCGAGGGAATCCTGAAGCAGCGAGGCAACCCTGCGCCGAACCCTCCTCCGCCGGGCAAGAAGCCATAATTCTGATCGGCGCAAACCGGTCGATGCGCCGGTCTGTTTACGATTTGCTGCCGTTTTCCGAATCGACTTTCGCCACGTCTTTCGGTGGCGGGGCGAAGCGGCGTTTCCGCCGGTTCGCCGGCAGCGGCGTGAGAGTCATGCTGATATTGCGACCGGTGATCTTCGGCTCCATTTCCACTTGAGACATGCCGGAGAGATCGTCGCGCACTTTCTCCATCAGCTGCATGCCGAATTCCTGGTGCGCCATTTCGCGACCACGAAATTGGAGATGCACGCGCACTTTGTTGCCACGGTCGAGAAATTCTTCGCCGTGGCGAATCTTGGTCAGGTAATCGTGCTCGTCGATGTTGACCCGAAACTTGATCTCCTTCAGCCTCGCGCCCCCGGGTCTGCGATCCCTCTCGTGCTTGGAAAGATCGTAGCGGAATTTGCCGAGAGCGACGATTTTGCAAACCGGCGGGTTGGCCGTGGGCGCCACTTCCACGAGATCGAGCCCGCGACTTTGTGCTTCACGCAAGGCGTCGGACAACTTCAGGACGCCAAGCTGTTGACCGGAGGCGGCTAAAATAACTCGGACTTCGCGAGCGCGAATCCGACCGTTTACACGAATTTGTGGTTGCAGATTAAATCAATCTCCCGGCCGGCGAAGCGGGAGTGCACCGTATCGCCGTTATTTCGTTCATCGCATTTGTCAGCATTTTTTCAAAAACTGACGCACCCGACCTCGCCACGGCTGCGATAACCGCGACGATGGACCCGCCTTAATAATCGCGAGTCGAAGGGA
Source organism: Chthoniobacterales bacterium (assembly GCA_035936875.1). Lineage (GTDB taxonomy): Bacteria > Verrucomicrobiota > Verrucomicrobiia > Chthoniobacterales > UBA10450 > DASYVQ01. Next base: position 6,182 of record DASYVQ010000141.1, on the reverse strand, counting down.
AGTTGTAGACAACATTTCTGCGGTGGCAAGACGAATCTGATTGTCGATCTTGATTTCAGGAAGCAGGTGGCGCGCCGAAATGGGCGGCATGCGTAACGTAGGCCGCGGCATCGTCGAGCATTGAGTCGAGGGTTGCGGCCAGTGGTTCGAGCCTGACGACTCCGGAAAACACCGCGCGATCGCCGATCTCGGTGTCGATCACAAAGGTGGGTCGCTGGGTAACCTGGAGCGCGTGGAATTCTGCAGTTGATGCCCGGATACGTGTTTCGACTGCCGGCGATTTCGCGTGCTCGAGCAATTCCTTCCGGTCGATCTTCCCCGCGTCCGCACCGATTTGCGCGGCAATTTCCCATTCACCGACTTTTTTTCCTTCGCGCAACGCGGCATACGCGAGCGCAAGGCGAACACGATCATCCTTGATTTCGAAATCCTTGGCCGCTTCCGCGACACAATTCGGCGGAAGCCACTCCGGCAAACTTGGATCGTACCATGAGGTGCTCAGCATAAACGGCGAGCGCATCATCATCCCACTGCGCCGATAAAACCATTCCTCCTGTTCGCGCGAGGTCGGCAAACCTGTCGGGTCCATCAGCGCGATCTTCCATTGAAACGCCACGCGACCTTCGTAACGCCTTTTCAATTCCGCCCAGGTCGGCTCCGACCAGAAACACCACGATGAAACGACATCGAGATAATCGGTAACGGTGATTCGCATAACCTAAGATCGACAATCAACTAACCGTGCGACGTTTGACATCAAACATCAAACATCGAACCTCAAACTTCGCTCGTGGTCGATCTCAATCATATCTTTCTGTTCGTCGCCGTAATCACTCCTCTCCTCATCCTGGCGCGAGCGTGGCGGCCCGACGGAACTTATCGCGGTTGGCGGTTGTCTGCGCTAATCGTGCTCGGGATTACCGGAGTCTCGTGGGTTCTTTTTCGCGAACAAGCCGGATACATTGGCGGCGGCGCCTGGTTGGCGCTGTTGTTCCTTCCAGCGATCGGGTTGCGAAAAATCTCCGAACTGGTCGCGCAACGGCGTTACAAATCTGCACGGCGACTCGCGGCGCTGCTTCAGATCGTGCATCCGACGGCCGAATTGCGCGAGCAAATCGGATTTTTTCGCGCGCTCGAATCTCGAGAGAGTAAATCGACGCAACCGGTTCTTCCCGTCTCAGCACAGAACGCAACACAAGATCGACATCGTCGACTCCAGAATGCGCCCGCGGTTTTAGTCTTTATTGTTCTCAACATCCTCGCGTTCCTCGTCGAACTGGCGCGAGGAGGCTTGAGCGATCCGGAAGGTTTGCATCGGCTCGGCGCGCTCGACCCCTATTCGGTTATCGTCGACCGCGAATACTGGCGGCTCTTCACAGCACTCTTCCTGCATTACAACGCCATTCATCTGCTGTTTAATCTCTTCGCGCTCTACGTCCTCGGGCCGGCGCTGGAACGAACGATCGGTTCCGCCCGGCTCGGTTTGTGTTACCTGATCTCTGGACTTGGATCGACCAGCGGCGTCATCGCATTGACTTTTCTGGGCCTGGTGCGCCCGGCAGAATTGGTTGGTGCTTCGGGCTGCATCATGGGCATCGTCGGCGCGTGGGCCGGCTTTTTACTTCGACATCGCCATGCACCGCAGGCGAAAGAGCGTTTGCTCAATATTTTGCTGATCGTCGCGATCCAAATCACGTTCGATATCTCAACCCCTCAGGTGAGCATGGCGGCGCATCTATGCGGACTGGTCACGGGGTTAATCATGGGACTGGTACTTGCCCCGCGAGTCAGGGCGTTTCAACGAACCGGCCAGGAGATTGAGCTCAATCGCCATACCTGACTTTGTAACGGATGCGGGATTGGCCCATCTTATGCAGCAGCAAGATCGACATCATCAAAAGACCTCCATTTTTTCTCGCACTTGCCGCCAAAAGTTTTCTAAGCAAAATCCCGCTCACAGACCATTGCCCTTCGGCCCATGCCTACGTTTCAAATTTATAATGTAATCCCAACGCTTCCCGCGACGCTGGAGCCGTTGCGGGAGATGACGTTCAACCTCTGGTGGACGTGGGAGCCATCCGCGCGCCGCCTCTTTCGCCATCTCGATCCCGATTTGTGGAATCGCACCAATCACAACCCAGTGCGGATGCTGCAACTTTCGCGGCAGGCCCGGCTGGAAGAATTGGCCCAGGACAAAACTTTCCTGCGCGAGCTAAAGCAAGTGCACGACGCGTTCAGAAATTATCTGGTGCGCCAGGACACTTATGGAAAAAGCGGCGCCGGGGCCGCGATCAAAAAACCAGTCGCGTATTTTTCCGCCGAGTTTGGATTTCACGAATCGATTCCGAATTATTCCGGCGGCCTCGGCATCCTCGCCGGCGACCATTGCAAATCGGCCAGCGATCTCGATTTAAATTTCGTCGCGATCGGGCTGCTTTACCGACACGGTTATTTCAAACAGGAGATCGACAAGGACGGCGCGCAGCAAGCGATCAGCCTGAACCAAAATTTTCATCATCTGCCGATCCGTGAGGTGCAACAAGATGGGGCAAATCTTCTCGTGCCCGTTCGGATTTTGGATCGAGAAGTTTTCGCGAAGGTTTGGCAACTTCAAGTCGGCCGTATCAGCCTTTTCCTGCTCGATACCGACACGCCGGAAAACAATGCCGAAGATCGTTTGATCACGGCCGAGCTTTACGGCGGCGACCTGGAAATGCGGATGCGCCAGGAAATCATGCTCGGCATCGGCGGTGTGAAAGCGCTCAGCGCACTCGGCATTGAGCCGGAAGTCTTTCATATGAACGAGGGACACTCGGCTTTTCTCGCGCTCGAGCGCATTCGGCTCAATGTGGTCGAGAAGAAACTCGATTTTTATTCCGCACTGCAACTCGTTGCCGCCGCGAATATTTTCACGACGCACACGCCAGTCCCTGCCGGCAACGATTCGTTCCCGCGCGACATGATGCGAAAATATTTCGGCGATTTCGCCAAGGAATTGAGCATCCCGTTCGACGAATTTTTCTCTTTCGGACAGATGCGCGTCGATCGTTCGGACCCGTTCAGTATGACCATCCTCGCGTTGCGCCTCAGCCGTCACGCCAACGGCGTGAGCAAATTGCACGGCGACGTAAGCCGCTCGCTTTGGAAAGATGTCTGGGCGGGTGTGCCCGTGCATGAGGTGCCGATCACGAGCATCACTAACGGCATTCACACCAAGACCTGGATGGCGCCGGAATTCGCCGCGCTTTACCAGAAATATTTCGGCGATTGGGAGGAACATATCACCGAGCCGGATTTCTGGCGTCGAGTCACGGACATTCCCGATGCCGAGCTCTGGGACACGCATCAACAACTGAAACGACGGCTGGTCGAGTTCGTGCGCGAACGCGTGCGGATGCGGCGGGAGCGCATCGGCGATTCGCCGGAAGCGATCCGCAATGTCAGCCAGATCCTGGACCCGGAAGTTTTGACGATCGGGTTCGCGCGGCGCTTCGCGACCTACAAACGCGGCGCGCTTTTGTTTAGCGACAAAGAACGGCTGAAACGTCTGCTCAACGACACGACGCGGCCGGTCCAATTCATTTTCGCCGGCAAAGCGCATCCGCGCGATGAAGGCGGCCGGGCGCTCATCCAGGAAGTTTACAAATTCAGTCGCGAAGCCGGATTCGAAAATCGCGTCGTCTTTCTCGAAGACTACGACAGCTACATCGCGCGGCGTCTTGTCCAGGGTGTCGACCTTTGGTTGAACAATCCGCTGCGTCCGTTGGAGGCGAGCGGCACCAGCGGAATGAAATTAGCGCCGAACGGCGGAATCAATCTCAGCGTGCTCGATGGCTGGTGGCGCGAAAGTTACAACGGCAACAACGGCTGGGCCATTGGCGGCGAGATTGTCGATGGAACGGTGGAGTTCCAGAGCGAAGCGGACGCGAACAGTCTTTATCAACTGCTCGAGAACCAGATTATCCCGCTCTATTACGCGAAACCGGACGGCAAACTTCCCCTCGCCTGGCTGCAATTGATGCGTGAATCGATCCGCACGGTCACGCCGGTCTTCAACACCCACCGCATGGTCAAAGAATACACCGAGCGCCTTTACATTCCGGCCGCGCAATCGCACGACGGTTTTTCGCGCGAAAATTGCCAGGCTGCCGCGCAATTGAGCCAGTGGAAAACGCGGATCCGCAAAGACTGGCCGCAAGTTCGCATTTACGACGTGCAAGTCGGGAACAAGGATCGACAAAACATTTTGGTCGGCGAATCGCTGCAAGTCAGTGCGCGCGTTCACCTCGGCTCGGTCGATCCGCAACACGTGCGCGTGGAAGCGTATCACGGCGAAGCTGAAAACGGCGGGATCAAGAACCCGACCGTCACAGTTCTCAACGAGAGTAACAAAAACGGCGACGGCAGTTACATCTATCAAGGATCAGTGCCCGCGTCCGAAAGCGGCGCTTACGGATTCAGCGTCCGCGTCGTGCCCACGCATCCACATCTCATGCAAGCGCACGAGCTGCGCTTGATCACGTGGTCGTGAGGCTTATTAACACCGGTCTTCAGACCGGTGATGTCCAGGCAGCGAGCGATCAAAAGCCGTTTAAACGGCTTACCTTTGCGCCCTTTGACTAACACCGGCCTGAAGGCGCGGTGTTAATTTCTAATCGATCGCGCTGATTGCGTGGATGAATTCGAAAAAATCTTTGCCGTTGCGGGCGGCGTGATTGAGGGCGTCGAGACGCGCATCACCGAAAGCTTCGGGGAGCGTGACGCGACGCGATAATGCTCCATTGGTAAAAACCAGCTCGTCCCACTGAATGGATGAAATCTGATCGTTGAAGCGCGCGACGGAGCGTCCGCGGAAAAAAGCGCGCGTCGTCTCAGGCGGGGTAAAGATCGACAGCTTGATCTCCTCCTCTTTAACGAAGCGACGCATCGAACTCTGCCGTGCCAGCTCGTAATACAATCCGCGCTCAATATCGACATTGTGATATTCGAGATCGATTGATTGCAGCCAGGGATCGTTCCAGGAAAGTTTTTCTTCTTCTTGCAAAGCGTTAAGCAAGAATTTCTTCGCCGCCCAATCAACGCGGTCGCGCGTCGTCATCACATCACGCTGCAGATCGTTCAGAATATTCTCCCATTCCCGCAAAATCCATTGTCGATCTTCGTCGGCTGAGTCGTTGTCGATCTTGGCCCCGGCGCGCAAATAGATTCGTTGCACCTCGATCGCGGAAATTTTGCGGCCATCTTTTAGTTCGATGATCCAATCGTAAGTTTGATCGCGGCTGATCGATTTGTTGGCGTCGATCGGTTGCGCAATTTCAAGCTGCGGCGCCTGGCCGCGCTCGATCAGATCGAGCACCAGCGCCGTCGTCCCAATTTTCATCGCGGTCGCCCATTCGCTCATGTTCGAATCGCCGAGAATGACGTGGAACCGGCGATAGCGGCTGGCATCGGCGTGCGGTTCGTCGCGCGTATTGATGAGCGGACGCCGGTTCATCGTGTCGATGCTGACCTGGACGCTGAAAAAATCCGCGCGCTGCGAGATCTGAAAAAGACCGGGCGGACTCGACGCGCTCTCCGCTTCCACGCCCATCTTGCCGGCGCCGGCAAAAATTTGGCGGGTAATCAAAAACGGCAGGATGCCGCTGACGATGCGGTCCCACGGGACGTCGCGATCCATTAGGTAATTGTCGTGGCAGCCGTAACTGTGCCCGATGAAATCGGTGTTGTTTTTGTAGAGACGAACTTCCTGGCCGGCCGGAAGTTTGAGATTCCGGCGGCGCGCGCACTCCGCCAGAATGCGCTCGCCCGCTTTGTCCTGCGCCACAATCTGCTGAAGCGTCGTGCATTCAGGCGTGGAATATTCCGGATGGGCGTGATCGTTGTAAAAGCGCGCGCCGTTTGAAAGGACGAGGTCGCTTTTTATTTCCTCGAAACTGAGCGGGCGATTCTTGTCGATCTCGTAATAAGCCGATTCGTCCGTGTCCTGGAGCAATGCCTTGGCGCGAAATCCGCGCGCGTCGAGATGCGGGTCCTCCAGCTCGTAATCCCATTTCATGTGCGCGCCATGATCGGTATAGCGACGCACCAGCTCGATCGACTCCGCAACAACATCGACAATCTCCGCACCGTTCACGGTGATGCCGTATTCCGTCTCGAGACCGAAGACGCGCTTCATTACCCAC
>DASYVQ010000140.1:0-2445 GCA_035936875.1 Chthoniobacterales bacterium | reverse complement strand
GCGGCTAAATTTATCGAGACTTTGCGAGCCGCGGTGTAATTCGACCGCTCACTTTGTCGATCTTTCGCCGTAATACCAGCGATGCAGCCGTTGCGGCGAAACGCCCAATTTATAAAGCAGGATAAACAATCCATTTTGAATGGTCGTGCGCCACGGACCTTTGCGCAGATGACGCCGGGCCGATGATTCCACCGGCGGATCAAGCATGATGGTCTTACCCGCTTTACGCAGTTTTCTCGAAAATTCGACGTCTTCCATCAATGGAATGGTGGCAAATCCGCCCAGGCTTTGAAAGATGTCGCGGCGGACAAAAAGAGATTGGTCGCCGTAAAGCGTGCTCCCGCGCTGATTGAGAAAACGCGCCGCCCGTTCCAGGAAATCGAGATGGGGATGGCGCCGGTCGAACTTCCGGTAGAACGCGCCGCCAATAACGCCCGGCTCGTTGGCTAATGCGGCTTCGAGACTGACGAAATGCTCGGGTCCCAACTGGGTGTCGGCATGGTGAAAAATAAGAACGTCGCCGGTGGCGACTTCAGCGCCGCGATTCATCTGTTGCCCGCGGTTGGCTTCCGACGAAGAAATGAAAACTGCATCCACGGCGAGGGCGATTTGTTCCGATGGTCGGTCCTGGGTCGCGTCTACCACGATAATCTCCGGGGGATTGTCGATCTTGCGCAAGGCCGGCAAAAGGCCAGCCAGGTTTTCGGCGTCGTTCCAACAGGGAATGATGACGCTGAACTTGAGGCGACCGCCGCTTGGCTGGTTCACTCTTTTTTGAGGAGCCGGTTGCGCGCGCGATCGAGGATTTTTCTCTCGCTTTCGGTCAAACTGCCGATGCCCGACTTGGAGATCTTATCGAGAATCGGATCGACTGAAGCAATCACATCGTCCGGTTCCACGACGCGGCGCGGGCTCGCCTTTTGCACGATATGCAGCTTTGGCTTTGGCCGCGTGAAATTTTTCAGGTAATTAAACCAAGCCAACTCCGGCCCCGCGCCCCGCAATTCCACGAACAGAAATGCTGCTCCGATGGTAAACCAGAGCGCAGCCAACTCCCACCAAACGTGGTAAGCCAACAGTTGTAAGGTAAACGCAGCCGCAAAAACGATCGCCGCCCACTTCGCTAGGATCCGAAACATCAATTCGACGCGCGGATAAATCGTAGCGAACGCAATGAAAATGCCGAGATGCAGAGTGGCTGAACCCGCCATTCCGCTATGCTGGCGTAACCCCCATAAAGTCAAAAGCGCGCTTGGTCCCAGGAGAAGAATCAAATAAAGCGCGATGTAGACATTGCGGCCGAGAAAGCGTTCCACCTCGCGGCCAAAAATAAAAAGCATGTACATCTCGATCGCGAACCACAGAAGGCTCGAGGGCGGATGCACAAACGCGTAGGTGAACAATTGGTGCCACGCGTAGCCATGCAAAACAGCCGCACTGTCAAATTGCATCCACGCGAAAAATCCGCTTCCACCGAAGGCGATTACAAAACAGCCGACGACCATAGTCGTGACATGCGCCACCACTAATATCGTCGTGACATCGACCGGAACGCGCCCCATCCATGCGACCGGCCGATAATCATCGGAGGTAGTAACTCCGAACATGCTTCAATAGACAACCGGCGTTTTGCCCACGCAAGCCGAGTTCATCGGCATGCGAAAAATATCTTGGAGAAGAGCCCGAAGCGGCGGAAATTTGTTTTCACCCGATTTCGAAGATCGACAGCTAAGCATATGAAAAACATCGCGCCTGCCATCTCGCCGCCTGCGGGGATCGGTGATCGCAAGCCGGGGAACCAGACGGTGCTCGATTGGGTGCACGAAGTCGAGCTCCTGACCCAGCCGGAAAACATTTTTTGGTGCGATGGCTCCGATCGCGAAAACGAATTCCTTACGGAGGAATCGCTGAAGCAAAACGTCCTGATTAAGCTGAACGAAAAGAAAGTTCCGCGCTCCTACCTGCATCGCTCCAATCCGAACGACGTCGCCCGCGTGGAACAATTCACCTTTATCTGCACGCCGACGAAAGAAGAAGCCGGGCCGACTAACAATTGGTCGGCGCCGGACGAGACGTATTCAAAGCTGCAAGGAATGCTGAAGGGCGCGATGCGCGGGCGAACGATGTTCGTCATCCCCTACATCATGGGACCACCCGATTCGCCGCTGACCAAGGTCGGTTTCGAGATCACCGACTCGAAATATGTCGTCCTCAGTATGCGGATCATGACGCGCATGGGCGAGATTGCGCTTAAACGGCTCCGTAACGATCCGAAGGCGGAATGGAATCGCGGGGTGCACTCATTATTAGATGTCGATCCGGCGCTCCGGTTCATTTGCCATTTTCCGCAGGACAACGCCATCATCTCGGTCGGGTCCGGTTACGGCGGCAACGTTTTGCTCAGCAAAAAATGTCTCGCCCTGCGCATCGGTTCTTATCTGGCGC
>DASYVQ010000139.1:0-1802 GCA_035936875.1 Chthoniobacterales bacterium | reverse complement strand
CGCAAGCGCCAGTTCGCCAAGCCACCGCTCGACCCCGGCCGACTCGACCCAGCTCCTGTCGCTTCTCGATTCGATCAGGAGCGACGCCCCAAGATCCGAGTCGTCGAACAACGCCGGGCAAGCGAACGTTTTTTGGTGCGTACCGCGCTCTACGGGGCGGCCAATATCCTCCTGTCGCGGGTCACGCGTTTCTCGGCGCTCAAGCGTTGGGGAGTGGACGTCGCCAAACGGCGTGGGACAAAACGGGCCAAGGTCGCATTAGCGCGCGTTATCCACGTTTCGATTTGCAAGCCTCTGCTATGGTTTCTCCGCGATCGTTGCCACACCCTAGCCGCGCTTTAGCTCAAGCGCATTCGCTCGTAAGAAAACCAATCCCACGCGATGGCAATCTGCCAATTTGGCCGGCTACGGATTCTGCCTCGGTCACTTGCTTCAGAAATGCATCGACTCCGGTCGCCGTACCCAAATCGGCGGCGACGCCGCGCAATTCGGCGTTCGCAACGCGCTGGCGGATCTTAACCAGCGCCGCGGCGACACGCGCCTCCGTGCGGCCATTAACGACAACTTTGGCGCCTTCCGCCGCCAGGGCCGTGGCAATTGCCAACCCTATTCCAGCTGTAGAGCCCGGGCCTGCATGTCGCCGATATAGAAGCTCTCTGCTACGCGGCATAAAATCCGCAAAGTCGAGCTGAAAGCATAATTAAAATTTCGCCGTCGCCAGCGACCTCTGTGATGCTATCATGTTCGCAGCTTACCTCGCAGATAGGAATCGACCTGATGGGAGATATCATCAGCGCAAGCATCGCAGAGATTGCACAGCTCGAATAGACTTTCCGCATTTCGGCTGCCAAGGCGCGGTTGACAGCCGGTTCCGGGTCGGCGACCGGCGCATCGCAACGCGAAATCGCGCGGAATGTAGTCAACCGATTACCCGAGTACCTGTTGGAGACGCACCATGGTCATTGAAAACACCGATCTTGAACGCCGCGTTTTGGCGCACGAACGAATCTTGCAAGTCCTCATTTCACATATGGCCGAATCGGAACCAAAATTCTTGGACCGGCTAAAGGCGATATTCACTAGGCACCATACTTTGGGTGCCGATGAGCAAGACTTCACTGGGACGGAACAATATGCCGAGCAGTTTATTCGTCAAATAGAGATCCTCGGAGAGCGCAAGAAGCACGATGATTCTCTGGAGCGTTTTCCGATCGCATGAACTCATGTGATCGAAAAGGATTAATTGAAACGCTGGCGACAACGATGGTGTTTGCGACCAATAGAATCGCGCAATCGTTCGCTCAAATTTATGCAGCCGAGCCGGATGTCGTCGAACCATCCCCGGGCCTTGGCGATTGCGGTTCGACCAATACCAGCACAGGTTGGGTGCCGGCGCGGTCGGTACCGCGTCGCGGGAGGTTGACGGCCGGGATCGGATTACAGACGGGATGGAATCCCGCAGGGCTGAGACCGGTTCGTTTCGGCCTTCACGAATCGGCGTTTTCACGTTGCCAGCTTTATGTCGCCTTCTTTGCGCGCTCGCGCGATCGGCCTATGAGGACGCATTCCAGATCCAGCGTGAGGAGGACCCGAACTGCCAGTTCAAGACAAGGCGCGCACCGGCTTCGCCTTCTCAGGAGAGCAAGGAAGCAGGATGAGCGATCATGCAAGGGTGAAACCGACGGCTATCTGGGGAATGTCGGTTAATTGGGTCTTAACCTTAGCATTACAGTTGCTTTTTTGGAAGGCATCTGAATCTATGGGCAACCATGATTCGGAGATCGTGGACGCGGGCAGCGTCG
>DASYVQ010000138.1:0-1998 GCA_035936875.1 Chthoniobacterales bacterium | reverse complement strand
AGTATTACATTACCGGAATCAAAACGACTGTTCCGTTTAACGCAGCGATCATGCGCAGCGGTGAATTCCGTGCAGGCAAATACGACACCGGCTTCGTGGAAAGGCTGATGAAATCGGAAAACTTCGAGCTGATGTCCGCGCCTGGTCGTCGATTGCGCGAGTAAAACGTTGCGAACACTAAGCGATTGCCGGCTCTACGGTATCCTCGATCTAAGTTATGTTGATGCCTTGGATGTGCCGCGTGTTGCCAAGGCGATGATCGACGGCGGTGTCGATCTTATCCAGCTTCGCGGAAAACAGAAGTCGATCGACGAACTTGTCGATCTTGCAACGGAGCTTCATGAGATTACATCTCGGTCTTCCATTCCACTGATCGTGAACGATCATGCCGAGATCGCAGCCAAAGTTCCCGTGGAAGGCGTACACGTCGGCCAGGATGACGATTCAATCGCAATCGCGCGCGAGAAAGCAGGGCGAAAATTGATTGTTGGAAAATCTACGCACAGTCTCGAGCAGGCGCGGGAAGCGCAACGCGAAGGCGCCGATTACATCGGGTTCGGTCCCATTTTCGCCACGCCCACGAAACCGGATTACCAACCGATCGGATTGAAAGACGTCAAACAAGCACATGTCGATGTAACACTGCCGATCTTTTGCATCGGCGGAATCAAGATCGACAATCTCGCCGACGTCATTGCTGCCGGCGCGCGCCGTGTCGCGATCGTCTCCGGTTTGCTCAAAGCTTCGGACATCAGCAAGTACGCCCGCGGCTGTAAAAATCTCTTGGAGCCAGAAAGCTGATGTCTTTGCTCGTTCTTGGCTCGATCGCGCTCGACACGGTCAAAACACCGGTCGAAGAGCACAGCGATTTGTTAGGCGGCTCCGCTTCCTATGCGGCGACGGCAGCGAGCTACTTTTCGCCGGTCAAACTGGTCGGCGTTGTCGGCAGCGATTTCCCGGAATCGGAGTTCGAGTTTTGGAAGAAACACAACATCGACAGCGAAGGCGTGCAGCGCGTGAACGGAAAGACCTTTCGCTGGTCGGGCGAATATTCCTGGGACCTGAACACGCGCGAGACGCGTTCGGTCGCATTGAACGTGTTCGAGAATTTCAAACCGAAGTTGCCGCAATCATATCGCAAAACCGATTTTGTTTTGCTGGCCAACATCGCGCCCTCTCTGCAATCGCACGTTCTCGAACAAATGGAGCGGCCGCGCTTCGTTGTCGCCGATACGATGGATCTTTGGATCGAAACCGCCCGCGCCGATCTCGACGCCCTCCTTCCAAATGTCGATCTTCTCATCTTGAACGACAGCGAGGCGCGCGAGATGACCAAGGAAACCAGTCTCATCAAAGCCGGGAGCCGCATTTGCGAATTCGGGCCGCGCTATGTCGCGATCAAGAAAGGCGAGCACGGCGCGTTGCTTTTTGGAGAAAAAAACGAATTTTTCAGCTGCGGCGCGTATCCGTTGGAAGACATTCACGATCCAACCGGGGCAGGGGACACGTTTGCCGGCGGCATGGCTGGATATCTGGCCGGCACGGTGAAGAAGGTGACCTTCACCGACTTACGCAAAGCAATGATCTACGGCAGCGTGCTCGCCAGTTTTTGTGTGGAAGCATTCAGCCTCGAGCGTTTGCGCAATCTGTCGATGGACGAGATCAACGAGCGCTACGAAACGTTCAAACTCATGAGTCAGTTCGAAGCGCCGGGGTAAGTAACGAAGCGGAACGTGCTCGTTGGGTTTGAGCTTGCCTTTGGTTTTTCGAACGCGTTAAATCTTCGCTGCGTTGCTGGAGATTGAGCTGGGAAAAAAGGAAGACCGTGACCGCGCGATGTCTTTTCGTTTGCACTACGCTGCTGCTGTTTGCCGACGGCGCGTATGGCGGTGGGTTTTATCAACGCACAAGAGACGGGCGAACCATCGTGTGGAACAATTATCCCAGACGCGGTGACGAGCCGACGTGGTCGGGCGACCGGGACTCGAACGGATTCGC
>DASYVQ010000137.1:0-4938 GCA_035936875.1 Chthoniobacterales bacterium | reverse complement strand
AAAAGCAGCAGCGAAGCAAGATATAAGATTGTGGGCGAGATCAGGACAAAGACGAAGAGGAGAAAGGTCCACGGCTGCTGGCTGCGCCAGCGATAAAAAACCCACCACGCGACGACCAAATAAATGAAAACATTTACCGACCATACCACTTGCACCCAATAAATGCGGCGCTGTGAGCGCGCCTGCAGCATTTCGCCGATTCCGGCAAGCACGCGCGTCATTCCCAACGCGAGCACGATCGAAATGAGGACTGAGAGATAACTGAACGGGTCCATCGGCTAGGAAACGTTGATCTAAGCACGAACATACAGGCGAACTCAAAACGAAATCTCGCGACGGCGTTTTGATAATCGAGTGCACCGATGTCGATTTGGCAATCCAAACGGTGCAAAAACTGCTGCAAAATAGACCAGCTTCTCCGCAGCTAATCAGCCGCCTCCGCCGAGGCTACGCCGGCCAAGGAGGCCAGAGGTCAGTAGTCAGAGGTCGGAAATCAGATGAAGACAAAAACAGCGGGGAAGTTGGCGGCGCAATGCGTCGTCTTTGTTGCAACATCAATCATCACACCGGCGGCGGTGCAATCGGAGCGGGTCAATCAGGAAGGCCGAATTCTCGGACCGGCGCCGGTGGTGACGACGCCAACGTTGTTCAACACGCCGCAGGCGGACGCGATTGTATCAGCGACGCAGATTTTTCCGGTGACGAATCCGTGGAACGAGGACATCTCGCGTCGACCGCTGTTGTCGAACTCGGCCGCAATGATCGCCCAGATCAAAGCCGACCTGTCGTCGAGCCGGCAAACTCTTCGCCCATTTTACGAAATGAATTATGTGCTCGTGCCGAATAGTCAGGCGCGAGTGACGATTCCGTTTCTCGATTATCCGGACGAATCCGATCTGGACGGCGGCGTTTTTCCGAGCGGCAGTTACCCGATTCCATCCAACATGCCGATCGAGACCTGGCCCCGCGGCACTGGCAGTCTCACGTTGCAGCAATGGCAAATGGACGCGACCAACATCGGCGGCGATCGCCACGGCATCATGGTGGCGCCCGGAGTGAGCTCGATTTGGGAAACGTGGCAGATGAAGTTGACCACGAGCGGCTGGCAGGCGTCCAACGGCGCAAAGTTGGATCTCAATTCCAACACGTTGCGTCCGGCCGGCTGGACTTCCGGCGATGCAGCCGGATTGCCGATGTTTCCCGCGATTGTGCGTTACGATGAATGCGAGCGCGGCATGGTGGAGCATGCCATGCGGCTCGCGGTCGCAAAGTCGCGGCGTGAATACATTTATCCGGCGACGCATTACGCGTCGTCGATTCCGGCAACATCGACAAATTATCCCGCGATGGGTCAGCGGCTGCGGTTGAAGGCGAGCTTCATCATTCCGAGTAGTTGGACGATTGAAGAAAAAGCGGTGTGTCTCGCGCTCAAGAAATATGGTGCCATTGTGGCCGACAACAGCGGCGGTTTCTTTTCGATTTCCGTTTGTCCGGACGATCGGTTTTCGTCGATTGCGTTTAATAATCTTTCCACGATCGACGTCGGCAATTTCGAGGTGATTCAAACCACCGGGCCTAACGAAGGACCGCGCTCACCGGGTGCGCCTACCGTCGATGCCGGCGCCGACCAAAATGTGAGCGGCCTGAGCACGACTCTTTCCGGGACAATTGTCGATCCAAGCGGAACAGCGACGATTCAGTGGCGACTTTATTCCGGGCCGGCACCGGTGAACTTCGCGAATCCGAAGTCAGCCATCACGGCGGTCACGTTCACGCAAGCGGGCACGTACACATTCGAGTTGAGCGCAGATGATGGAGTGCATGCCGTCGCGTACGATGCGGTTGTCGTAAACGTTCAGGCCGGCTCACCGACTCCAACACCTACGCCGACACCGTCGGCGACGCCGAGTCCAACTCCGACTCCAACGACCACACCAACACCTACTCCCACGCCGACCCCGACTCCCACTCCGACAGCCACACCGACTCCGACGCCAACGCCATCAGCTACTCCGACTCCAACTCCAACCCCTTCGGTAACTCCGACGATTACGGTTTCAGTCTCGCCGAGCAGCGTTGTCGAAGGAAATGACGCGACGTTTTCGGTTTCGAGTTCGGTCGTTCTTTCGCAGCCGGTCACGGTACGTTATTCGATGAGCGGGAAGGCTCAGAATGGAACTGATTACACGTTGAGTGTAACCTCGGGGCAGGTGACGATTCTGGCGGGACAATCCTCAGCGAACATCCTGTTGCATGCCATCGCCGATCACGTCAGGGAGCGAAACGAAGCTACGACGATGACGTTGACGAGTGGAGCAGGATACAAGTTGCCGAGACACGCCAACGCTACGTTGACGATTTTGAATGGGCCGTGATGAAGCGTTCTCACGTCAGCGTATGAAAAACGGCGAAGCTCACGCCGCTCATCGTTGATTTGTTAGGCTGGGATCGCGGCAAGGCAGTTTTGTTTCATAAAGATCGACATCGGTTCGGAGCCTGTTGGCGAGGCGGGAATTGTTTTGGGCAATTGCCAGTTGCAGGGCTCTTTGCGAGATTTGGATTGCTTCGTTAAACCGGCCCGTCTCTGCCAGGGCAGCGGCCAGCGTGCGCAGCAGCGTTGGATCCTGCCCCTGAGAAAGCTCCACCGCTTTTTGCGATAACTGAACGGCGCGCGCGCCATCGCGTAGCGAATCATCGGTGCAGGTTGAGAACACCCATGCAAGGTTGTTCAAAGTGCTTGCCGCCTCGGGCGCCAGTTGCAAAGCGCGATCATAATAAAGTATCGTCTTGCGCGCTTCTCCTTTTAGCAGAAACGCGTTCCCGAGATCGGTGCAGAGCTGGGCGTTCTGCGGTTCGATCGAAAGCGCTATTTGAAAATGCGAAATCGCTTTGTCGATCTCACCCCTATCAAGAAAATTGCGGCCAAGGTTGTGATGCGCACTTGCGTAATTTGGCTGGAGCCGGATTGCTTCCTCGAAGTGCGCGACCGCTTCGTCACCCTTTCCAAGAAAAAAGCCGAGATTGTGATGGGCAATGTAGTTATTCGAAGTAACAGCTAGGGCACGACGCCAAAGCGTCCCGGTGTCACGCCAGTATCGAGTTTGCGTCCACGCGGTCCAACTCAGCGCCGTCAACACAATTGCTACGCTCGTTCCTAAAAGTTCGCGGCGATATCGCCATGACTTCGATAAATCCGCGATAGCCCAAGTCAGTCCTAGATAAATCCCCACCTGCGGCAGGTAGGTGTAGCGATCGGCATGGCTTTGCCACCCCACCTGGACCAGCCCGATCACCGGCACGAGCATTCCGACATACCACAACCAGCCAGTGATGAGATAAGGGTAGGTTCGACGCAAAGCGATCGCGATCCCGCTTACTGTGATTAGAAAAATGATTGCCAGAACAAGTTTCGAAATCGTCAACTCGTTTGCAGAAGGCAGAGGATAAAAGACCGCAAGCTTCGTCGGCCACACCATTTCCCACAGGTAAGTTACATAGCTGAGCAATCCGTTAAGGACTTGTAGTTTTAACGGATTATTGAGTCGATTGACTTCCTGCGACTGGACGACCAGCGTCACGACACAAGAACCAGCCGCGAGAATAAACAGCGGAATTTTTTCTAGAATTAGGCGACCAAGCGATTGACGATCGGACTGCAAACGTTTGAGCGGCCAGTAATCGAGCAACAAAAGCACGAAGGGCAACGTCACTAGCATCGGCTTCGACATCAGTCCGAGTACGAATAAGACCGCCATCGCGATATAACGATTGAGCGTTGGCTGACGCGCGTAGCGCACGTAGGCGCTGAGCGTGAGTATGAAAAATACTCCGCTCAGGAGATCCTTCCGTTCTGCGATCCATGCGACCGATTCCACTCGCAATGGGTGGACGGCAAAGAGGGCTGCGACGACGGCGCTTCGCCAAAGTTCGCCGGTGAGCTGCCGGAGCGCAAAAAACAACAAGAGCGTAGCAACCGTTTGTAAGAGCACATTCGTGAAATGATGTCCGCCCGCATTCAGACCGAAAATTTGGCAGTCCAGCATGTGCGAGATCGTCGTAAGCGGATGCCAATTGGAAGCATGGCTATGAGTGAACGCCCACTCCAGGCCGCGCAGCGTGATACCGCTTTTTACGACCGAATTGTTAAGAACGTAGAGTTCGTCATCGTAGACGAAGCCATGACCGAGCGTCTGGCCAAACACGAGCCAGATAAGGCCGACTAGAACAGCGCAAATGCCGATGACAATCCACACGCGATCGCCGGTTCTTTTCTTCTTCTTATTCTGCATTGTTGCTCTCGAAGTCAGCGTCAAGCCGTGCTTACTTCAAACATCGAACATCAAGTATCAAATCCGAAACGCCAGTACGACGTAGTCATTCTGGGGGCTGGCCATAATGGGCTTGTGGCAGCGGCCTATCTGGGCCGCGCGGGATTGAGTGTGCTGTTGCTGGAGAAGAATAATTACATCGGCGGGGCGACGACTTCGCAGAAAGTTTTTCCCGATTACGACGCGCGGCTGTCGCGCTATTCCTATCTGGTCAGTTTGTTCCCGGAGAAGATCATTCGCGATCTCGGATTGAACCTCGAGCTGCGCCGCCGCGCGACCGGATCGTTCACCCCTTATATTAAGAGCGGTCGTCACGACGGTCTGCTCCTGAGCAATGTCGATGAAGAAGTAAGCCGGCAGTCGATTGTCGATCTTACCGGGAGCGAAGGCGATTACGAGCAGATGAAGAAGTTTTATGATCTGTCCCGCGTCTTCGCCGAACACGCGTGGGACAGCATGCTCGAGCCGCTTGTTTCGAAAGAGGAGTTCAAGCGCCGTTTCGATTTCGATGAAGTGTCGCGCGAAGCTTGGCGCAGTCTGGCCGAAGAACCACTCGGGCGCGTGATCGAACGTTATTTGCAAAACGATCTGGTGCGCGGCCTCGTCCTGA
>DASYVQ010000136.1:0-19944 GCA_035936875.1 Chthoniobacterales bacterium | reverse complement strand
GAGCCAATTTATTTGCGCGAACCGCACATCACCATGCCCAAAGCTCACAAAATTGCTTCATGACGACGGAAACCTATCGCTGTTGGGCTGAGATCGATCGTAGTGCGTTGCGTCACAACGCGAAAGTTGTGCGTGAACGCATCGGATCGGCCGAAATGCTCGCGGTCGTCAAAGCGAATGCTTACGGCCACGGATTGATTGGCGTGGCCGAAACGCTCGCTAATGACGCGCAATTATTCGGTGTGGCGAATTTGGAGGAAGCAATCGCGCTGCGAAATCAATTTCCGCATCCGATCATCATTCTCGGGCCCGCAATTCCGGATGAAAGAACGACAATCGCCGAGCGCGGATTTATTCCGACGATCTCAACGCTGGAGGAAGCGGAAGATTTTAGTCGTCTCGCCGGTTCCGGCGCGGTCTCAATCAATTTCAAGATCGACACTGGAATGGGGCGAATGGGCGTTCCGGAAGAGGAAGCGCGGGACGTTTTCAAAAAAGTTTCGGCGCTGCCGAATATCAAAATCCACAGCGTCTCGACTCACATGCCGGTTTCGAATGAGGATGCGGACTACACGCGCGAGGAGCTTTTGCGATTCGCGAAAGACGTTAAGCAACTCCGCGCCGCGGTTCCGGGCGATTACAAGGCGCATGTGTTGCAAAGCGCGGGCACGCTTGCCTTTAACAATCCCACTTTCGAGATCGTGCGTGCCGGCATCATGCTCTACGGAATTTCGCCCTTGCCCGAGTTTCAAAAACTTTTGAAACCGGCGATGACTTGGAAAACGCGGACCGGTCTCATTCGCAACATGCCCAAGGGAAGTTCGATCAGCTACGGCCGCACCTTCATTACGCCGCGAGAAATGCGAATCGCCACACTCGCGTGCGGTTATGCCGATGGTTATCCGAGAAACCTTTCGAATCGCGACGGCTCGGTTTTAGTTCATGGTCAGCGCTGCGTCTTGCTTGGCCGGGTGACGATGGATTTGATGATGATCGACGTGAGTAAGATCGACAATGTGCAGGTGGGCGACGAAGTGGTGCTGATGGGAAGACAAGGCAGCGCGGAAATTTCATGTGCGGAGCTGGCCGAGCGCGCAGAAACAATCACGTGGGAAATCACAACGCGCGTTGGCAGCCGGGTCCGGCGGGTTTTTGTATAAACAACCCTCACCTGCCGCTTCGCGACTTCCTCTCCCTGGCTAGGGAGAGGAGGGAGGTGAGGGTCGAGCTTTAGGCCACGGCTTGGAAGCTGCCGCTCTCGTGCTTATGTTGGATCATCGATGTTCCAAATCATTTTTAACGAACTGAGCGCGGCGGAGATGTCGGCGCTGCCGAAAAGGTTGCAGCTCGATCTGCTGGCTGAGTTTCAAATTTTGCCCGAGGACATGGACCACCTCGATGCCAAGCACTTCGGCATGATCGAGCGGGAAGGAAAAAAGTTATATCGCTATCGTGCGAAAGATTACCGGATTTATTTCGAGCCGAGGCCCGAAGGCGTTACCGTCCATCGCGTCCTGCACAAGAACACGTTTCGCGATTTCCTTTTCCGCAGCAAACTCCCGGTGGCGGAAGACCAGCAGCTCGGCAAGACACGCGAGTTCTGGAAACTGATCGAGCAGGGCGAGAAGACAAGGAAGGCGTAACCGGGATACGAAAACTCCAACTCAAACTTAGATGAGTGTCAAAGTTCAGGTGATTTTGGTTAGCCTTTGGTTTGTGGCATTCGTGGCTTTCCTGGCCTCGACCATCTGGGGTCGCATGGCTGAATGGTCGTACAAGGCGGGAATGTCGTCTGCGTTTCGCTGGTTGTACCCAGCAAAGCTACGCGAAAAAGAAATATGGGTGCGGTTCCAAAAAGGCATGGCTTGGTTCGGTCTGTTTTTTGGCGCGTTAGTGTACGCACTCGCGCTCGTGAGCATCTTGTCGCATTGACGGGTTGGCACGTCGCTGTCCGCCGTCGGAAGCGGTCATAGGCCGGTGGCTACACATGAATTAATTCGCGGGCGCGAATTAATTCACTTCATCAGCAGCACGGAGCGGCTGCGCTTGATCTCGCGGGTGATCTTGCGGTGGAGATGCGCCGGCATGCCGGTGACGCGGCGCGGAAGAATTTTGCCGCTTTCGGTGACGAATTTTTTCAGGAGATCGGGATTTTTGTAATCGATCGCCTCGATGGAGATGTCGATCCGGCGCCGGGGCATGGCGCGATTGGCGCGGCGAAAAGCGGAACGGCGTTTGGCGGTCTTGGGTTGCATCGATAATTACTTGGTTTCGCGATGAAGCGTGTGCTTGCGGAGAAACGGATTGTATTTCTTTTTCTCCAACCGGTTAGGCGTGCGTGGGCTTTTCTTGTTTCGAAAAGACATGTAACGCGAAACCGGTTTGCCGAGCGCTTTCGCTTCCGTGCATTCGAGGATGATAATTTCCTGCGCCATCGCCACTATTCCTTGGTCTCTGCCGCCGGCGTCGCTTCTTCTTCTTCTCCGTCGCCGCCTTCGTCCTCAGTTAAACCGAAGAGCGAGGTGACTGGTTGCCGGACGCGCGAGGCTTTATTTTGTTTCTCGAGCTGCGATTGGCATTCGACGGTGAAGCGCGCAAACGGAATTGCTTCAAGTCGCGTATGCGGAATTGGTTTGCCCGACATCTCGCAAGTGCCATAGGTGCCGAGCTCGATGCGTTTCAGCGCCTGATCGATCTCGTAAAGCGCGTCCTGCTCCTGCGAAAGCAAACTGAGCGCGAAATCGCGATCGTATGCGTCCGAACCGGCGTCGGCTTGATGCATGCCGAAAGCGGAAGCCTCGCTGCCTTCGGCGCGCGAACGGAGCGTGTCCTGGGCAACGCCGGCCATGGAATCAACCATGGCGTCGCGCAGTTGCAGCAGCTTCTCCTTCTGCTTGCGGGTGAACGGATTCAGTCTCCGCTCACGATGATTTGTTCCCAACAACTTGCTGGGCGATGCGGAAATTTTGGAACGGGCAGAGACACGCGCCGCTTTTTTGGATGTCGATCTTTTGGCAGAAACCTTGCGGGTTGCCTTCGCTTTGCGCGCGGCGGGCTTTTTCGGGGAAGTCTTCTTTTTCTTTGATTTGGCCATAATTCAAAAGGCGCCCCGTGATCAGGCGCCGGAAAAAACGGAGGCTTAATTAAGGACATTTCCTCGAAGGCGCAAGCGGAGATTTGTCGTTGTAGGGGAAGCCGCTGGCTTCCCGATTGGGACGCTAACAGCGTCCCCTACAGTGATGTTTACGAGCTGGCGCTGGAGTAATGGCGCAGGGCAAAAAGCCAGAACGCTCGCGAGAGGCAGAAGATAATCGTCGAAGCGATTACCAGCTGGAGCATCAATTGCACTGGTTGACCAAGCGATTTGATAAGAAGCCGCGCCGGAATGTTTGCCACGATCACTACTGGAATGATCCAGCCAAAAATGAAGCGGAAGAGCCGTGGGAAAATTACGTCCGGGTAGCGCGCGATGTTGAGAAAATTGAAGTAGCCGTAAACGAGTCCCTGCGCGCGCACGATCCAAAAACTCACCGCCGCCAGGCTGAGCATGATCGAATAGTGAACCGCGACGCCGAATCCGATAGCGGTCAGATAAAGCAAGATCGACATTGGACCGGGAATGACGCCAAGGCGCGATAAGGAAACGCAGACGACGGCTGCTCCGACAATGGCGTTGATCACGCTATCGAGACCGAACTGTTTGGTGGAAGCGGCGAATTGGCTGTCGATCGGCAGGACGAGCATGGAATCGAGTTTCCCGGTGCGGACGAGTTCGGGAATGTTGGCCACGTTCACGAAAAAGAACGCCTGAAAGAGCTGGGCGATGATTTGGTGAGTGCCGACCAGCAGAACCACTTCCCATTTCGTCCAATCGCCGATGCGATCGACTTGTCCGAAAATAATGCTGAAGAAAACGATCTGCCCGACGAACCAAAGCACTTCCACCAGCATCCAGAGAACGAAATTAGCTTTGAAACTCATCTCGCGAATGAGCGAGTTGCGCAGCATGATGGAGTAGATGTCGATGTAACGGCGCATCACGTTTTGCTGTCATTTAATTATGGGTTAAGTCAACCCTCACCTGCATGAAGCGCTTTCTTCCTCTGGCCGTCATCATCGTCGGCTCGCTCATCCTGCTGTTTGCCGTGCGTCAATGCCGGCAACGGGGTGCGGCGGACTTTCAAACCGCGCCCGTCACCCGCGGTCCTTTAACGCAAGTTGTCACGGCGACCGGCACACTCAATCCCGTCGTTAATGTCCAGGTCGGGAGCCAGGTCTCCGGGAACATCGCGAAGTTGTTTGCCGATTTTAATTCTCAGGTCAAAGCCGGCCAGGTGGTCGCGCAAATTGATCCCGCACTTTTTCAGGCAACGGTCACGCAAGCCGAAGGCGATCTGGCCAATGCTCAGGCCGCGCTGGAACTGACAAAATTGAACGCCACGCGGACGCAGGCGTTGTTCGCGCAGAAAAACTCATCGCAGCAAGACCTCGATCAGGCGATGGCGAATCTTCACCAGGCGGAAGCCGGCGTGAAAATCAAGCAAGGAGCGCTCGACAAAGCCAAAACCGATCTCGACCACTGCACCATCACGTCGCCTGTAGACGGAGTTGTGATATCGCGCAACGTGGACGTCGGCCAAACCGTCGCCGCGAGTTTGCAGGCGCCGATTATTTTCGCGATCGCGAACGACCTGACCAAAATGCAGATCGACACGAACGTGGCTGAGGCCGATGTCGGCGTGGTCGTGGTCGATCAGGACGTCGATTTTACGGTGGACGCTTTTCCGAATCGGACGTTTCACGGCAAAGTGGTGCAAGTGCGCAATGCGCCGATCACCGTGCAGAACGTGGTGACTTACGACACGGTCATCGGCGTGAGCAATTCGGATTTGAAATTGAAACCGGGAATGACAGCGAACGTCTCGATCATCATCGCGCATAAGGACGACGTGCTGCTGATCAAAAACGCGGCGCTGCGATATCGTCCGGCGGACGCGACGCCGCCCGAAACAAGATCGACATCTTCGCCCAGCGGAGCGCGACCGAGCGGCGGCCGCGAGCGACGAAGCGGCGAACGAACAGTTTACGTTTTGTCCGGAAGCCGGCCGCGCCCGGTCCAAATCAAGACCGGCATCAGCGACGGGATCGTGACCGAAGTCACCGAAGGTTTGAAAGAAGGCGACCGCGTCGTGACGGCCGAGCTTACGTCGCCAACAGCGGCAACATCCCCGGGAGCCAATCCTTTCAGCGGCGGCCGGCGTTTTCC
This sequence comes from Chthoniobacterales bacterium, assembly GCA_035936875.1. Lineage (GTDB taxonomy): Bacteria > Verrucomicrobiota > Verrucomicrobiia > Chthoniobacterales > UBA10450 > DASYVQ01. Next base: position 14,678 of record DASYVQ010000136.1, on the reverse strand, counting down.
GTGAACTTTGTCATTTCGAGCGGAGTCGAGAAATCTCTTACTGTTTTGATTTCGATCTCTCAAGAGCAGGAGCATGAGCAAAAGTAAGATGGCAACTGCATCGACATGAAGAACGGGGAAGTCGTCAAATTGATCGACGTGCACAAAACCTACCGCACCGGCGAGATGGAGGTGCACGCTGTTCGTGGTGTTTCTCTCGAGATTCAGCCTGGCGAATTCGTCGCGCTGATGGGCGCGAGCGGTTCCGGCAAATCGACGCTCATGAACATTCTGGGCTGTCTCGATCGCCCGAGCGCGGGCCGCTACATCTTGCATGACGCCGACGTTTCGGCCCTCGATCGCGATCAACTGGCCGACATTCGCAATCGCAAAATTGGTTTCGTTTTTCAAAGCTTCAATCTTCTGCCGCGCACTTCGGCACGCGAAAACGTGGAGCTGCCCTTGCTATACGGCGCGCACCGCCTCACGAATGCGCAACTGCGCGAAAAAGCCGATGCCGTCCTAGCGACAGTTGGTCTGGGAGGTCGCGAGGACCATCACCCGAGCCAGCTTTCCGGCGGGCAACAACAACGCGTGGCGATCGCGCGGGCTCTCATTAACGATCCGGAAGTCGTGCTCGCGGACGAGCCGACTGGAAACCTCGACAGCCGCACGAGCATCGAGATCATGGGCATTTTTCAAGGACTCAACGAGCGCGGCATCACCATCATCATGGTTACGCACGAAGCGGATATCGCCGCCTACGCGCGGCGCAACGTGGTGATGCGCGATGGTCTTATCTTGAGTGATGTCCCGGTGGCGCGGCGGCTTGATGCTGCGGGGCAGCTTCAACAGTGGAGTAGTGGAGTGATGGAGTAATGAAACAAAGCCAAGGGCACGCCATTATTCCAATACTCCTTCGCTCCAATTCTGCGCAATGCGACTAGGATCGACATTCAATATCGCCTTCCGCGCGCTGCGCCGAAACAAAATGCGCTCCATTCTGACTGCGCTCGGGATCATCATCGGCGTGGCGGCAGTCATCGCCATGGTTGGAATCGGTAACGGCGCCAAAGCGCAAGTGGAAGCGCAAATCGCGAGCCTCGGTCAAAATATAATTCAGATTTCTTCGGGAAGCACTACATCGAGTGGCATTCGAACGGGCTGGGGCGGCGCCGGCACGTTGAAAATCGAAGATGCCGACGCGATCCGGCGCGAAGTTTCGGACGTCATCGCAGTGAGCGAGGAAGTTGTTTCAAATTCCCAAGTCGCCGCCGGAAATCAAAACTGGTTTACTCGTATCCTCGGCGAATCAGCCGAGTATTTCGACATACGCCAGTGGCCATTGGAGGATGGCGCGCCGTTTACGCCGCAGGACGTGCGCAGCGCAAATAAAGTCTGCGTCATCGGTCGCACGACCGCGACGCAGATTTACGGAAACGACGCCGCGGTAGGAGAAATTTTGCGAATTAAGAATGTGCCGTTCGTTATCATCGGCGTTTTGACGCCGAAAGGCATCAGCATGCAAAACGTCGATCAGGATGATGTCGTTGTGATGCCGTATACCAGCGCGATGAAGCGGGTCGTGGGAGGCACGACGTTGCGTAACATCAACGTGCAGGTTGTGAGCGCGAAAGAACTCGAAGCGGCGCAGCAGCAGATCATCTCGTTACTTCGACAACGCCATAACATTCGCGCGGGACGCGACGACGATTTCACGGTTCGCAATCAGCAAGAAATCGCGGATGCGGCCACAGCGACTTCGCGTGTCATGACACTACTGCTCGGCGCGATCGCCGGCGTATCCCTCGTGGTCGGTGGGATCGGCATCATGAACATTATGCTGGTGAGCGTGACCGAGCGGACGCGCGAGATCGGCACGCGCATGGCGGTCGGCGCGCACGGGAGCGATATCCTGATGCAATTTTTGATCGAAGCGGTCTCGCTCAGTTCGGTCGGCGGTGTGATTGGAATTATTTTCGGAATCGGCGCCTCAAAGTTGTTGTCGATCTACGCCCAGTGGCCCACGCTCATCTCGATAAGCTCGATTGTGATTGCGTTCTTGTTTAGCGCCGCGGTTGGAATTTTCTTTGGATTTTACCCCGCGCGAAAAGCCGCTGCGCTCGATCCGATCGAAGCATTGCGTTACGAGTAATAGATAAATCGGTTTTAAGAGGGCCCACGAATCACGCGAAATAACGCGAATATGTTTAAATTTCTCGCAGCGCGGGCCGTGAATGACTTCTCTGAATTCTAATTGGCGTCAATTCGCGTGTTTGGCGGGCTTCATCTCCGCCTGATCTGCGAAATTTGCGGATGATTTGACGTTTGTTTTTCGTGAATCGACTCTCAGATATGGCCGAGCACACTCGTTTCGAAAAACTGGTCGCGGACGCGAAAAAGAACGTCACCGAGATTTCGCCGACCGATTCGGCGGCGAAGTTGAAAAGCGGCGACGCGGTGATTGTCGATGTTCGGGAGAAAGACGAGTGGGACGAAGAACATATTCCGGACGCAATTCACATGAGTCGCGGAATGGTCGAACTGGAGATCGAGGAAAGATTTCCTGATCGGGACGCAACGATCATCTGTCATTGCGGCGGCGGCGGCCGTTCCGCGCTCGCGGCCGAAAGTTTGCAAAAAATGGGCTACAAAAATGTCCGCTCGATGGCGGGCGGGTTCAAAGCCTGGAAAGCCGCCGGCTTACCAACTACGAAATGATTTCTAACCGCCCACGGCCTGGTAATGGCCGAGGCCGCGCTTCCACATGGCGCGGGCGGCGGCCCAGGTGAGAAAAAGCCAGCCGGTTTGAATGGCGAGCGCCTGCCAAAGTTGCGCGCCTTGTAATCGCCCGAGGAAAATCGCGACCGGGCAGAAGAGCTCGTAGTAAAACGGCAGCCACTTCATCACCGCTTGAATTCCGGTTGGCATGATGTCGATCGGAAACATTTGGCCGCCGAGGAAATATTCGAACGAGTAAACGATGAATACGATCGTGGTAATTTCCAGGATCCAGAACGCCATCATCGCGAGCGAGTAGGTGATGAAGAATTGCATGAACGCCGCCATTAACATCGACACGAAGGCGAGCACGTAAGTCATGACGTGGTCCGGCAGCGCGATGTAATGCCGGAAATAAAAAAAGATGAGCGCGATCGGCGGCAGGGTAACGAAGGTGTAAACAAGACGGCCGCTCATAAAAATGCTGAACCGGTAAGCGAGATAGCTCATCGGCTTGGTCAGCAGCGAATTGATCTGGCCCTCGCGAATGTCGGCTGCGATTTGCCATTCGTCCTCGGTTGGCGTGACGAGATTGCTGACCAGCAACGTGAGCAGGTAATAATAAATCATCGACCCGTAGTCGTAGCCGTGCAGACCGCCGCCGCGCTCGTGAAAAATGGCGCGCCACAGAAAAACGGTGCCGGCAAGCGGAATCAAACCGAAGAGCGCGCGCAGAAAATAGTTCCAGCGATATACGAACGTGTTCTGAAGCCCAATGTTGAAGACCGAGATGTACTTGTCGATCTTCATACTTAAGCGGGGAGAACTAGCCCACTAAACACGCGAAAGGACACGAAAATTTCAGGAACAAACATCGGCAGTAAACAGCGCGCAGCTTTCCATCACTTTCAAATTAGCAGCGCCTTTTTTTTGTGTTATTCGAGTGTTTCGTGGGGGCAAATTCGCTACGGCTTTTCTTTTTGCGCGAGCTCGACCGCGAGATTGATGGCTGCGATCATACTGTCCGGGCGCGCGGTTCCTTTTCCGGCGATGGCGAACGCGGTCCCGTGATCGGGACTGGTGCGCGGAAACGGCAAACCGAGGGTCACGTTCACTCCTTCGTGGAACGCGTGCAGTTTCAGCGGGATCAATCCCTGGTCGTGATACATGCAGAGGACGGCATCGAATTCGCCTTCAATCGCGCGATGAAAAACGGTGTCGGGGGAGTGAGGGCCACTGAACGCGGCCGGTTGATAGTTGATAGTTGATTGTTGATTGTTCAACTCGGCAACCGCGGGCGCGATGATTTCGATTTCTTCGCGGCCAATCTTTCCTGATTCGCCGGCGTGTGGATTCAATCCTGCGACGGCGATGCGCGGTCCCGCGGTCGCGGGATTAGATCGAGCCCGTAGAAAATCAGCAAGCAGCAATCCGACGCGCACGATCTCAGACTGTTTCAGCGCGCGCGGAACTTCGCTCAGCGGAATGTGCGCGGTGACGAGCGCGACGGTGATTTTTCCGCCGGTCAAACACATCGCGAAGTTTTTGACGCCGCAACGCTCGGCGAAAAATTCTGTTTGTCCGGGAAACTTGAAACCGGCTTCGTACATGTTTGCTTTGTGAACCGGTCCGGTGACAATCGCGTCGAGCTCGCCGCGTCGTGCGAGCGTGACCGCTTCTTCCAGCGCGGCCGCAGCGGCGCGCGCGGTCTCAATTGTCGGTTCGCCTGCTTTGCAATCAGGGTGTCTACCGATGCTGATATATTCGGCCGAATCCGGAACGCGCCCGGATTTCAGTGCAAGATCGACAATCTCCGGCCCGATGCCGGCGCAATCTCCAAGCGTGATTCCGATGCGCGGTCGCATCTGGCATCTTCATCAACACTGCGCCGCGTAGCAAGCGCCTGAAATGAAACCTGTAGGGGAAGCGGATCGCTTCCCACGGGAGGCTAACAGCCTCCCCTACAGATCGACATCGAATGCATAACGCAGTCGAGCCGTTGGCTGCAGCGCTTGGTTAGGTCTGTTGGGTCGTCTGCAAACCACACTGTCTTCGACGAACGAATACGTAGGCAACTGCGGAATAAACCAAAATGCCCACAGGGAAACTGACGAAGAACGCAGCGATGTTCACAGGAGTGCCCTCGTAAAACGGATGCTCGGGTGTGCCGATGTTGTGAAGAGGCACCAAACTTTGCATTAGGGTGTTTGGCCAAAACAGAATCTCGCTGACCAACTCCGCCCCAGCCTGGAAAGCAAAATAGGAGAGTGCCGCGGTCACTGCGGTGACCAGAGTGCCGATTCCGAGCGCCAACAGAATCAAAAGGAATCGTCTCATGGGCCTAACGAGAATTAGACGAACGTTCGTAATTAAAGACGAACATTTTTTCGTCTAACAGCGAATCGAACGCGAAGAGGGGAACGTTCAACGAAGAATCAGAATGTTTTGATGTAGGCCTTTGATCGCAGGCTGGCCAGCCAGCGTTCCTGCAAACCCTGCGCTTCCAGCTGAAGCAGTTTTTTCTCGATGTCGGGCCGGGCTTGCTCGAGCGATTTGGTGTCGCCGCCGTGTTTACCTTCGACTTTGAGAATGTAGTAGTTGCCGCCGAATTCGACGATGCGGCTGACTTTTCCGACCGACAGACCGAACGCCGCTTTTTCCAGCGGCCCGGCGAGCGTCTTACGTTCGATCCAGCCCCAATCGCCACCCCGCTCGCGCGTGCTGTCCTCGGAATAAATCTGGGCCATGCGATCGAACTCGGCGCCGTTGACCAGCTTGCCGTGGATCTCGTCGGCCATCGCTTTTTGCGCGGCCGCGTTTCCATCGCTGGCGTGAGAGGGGATCATGATCAGGCGGAGCTTGATTTGCTCCTTGCTGGTGAAGTCCTCCCGATGCGCTTTGTAATACTCGTCCACTTTCGCCGGTGAAGCGACGACGTTGAGCTTGACGTTCCGGGCCCGCATCGCCTGCACGATCATTTTTTCGCTCTCCATTTTCTTAAATTCGCCAAGCGTGTAGTTCTGCGCCTCCAGGGTCTTGATGAAGGTGTTGCGATCGCCGCCGAAACTTTCCCGGATGATCTCGTGCATTCGTTCGTCAATGAAATGATCGGGAATCTGATAATTGTCCTTCTTAAACGCCTGGATAATGAGCTGCCGATCGATCAGGTCCTTTAACGCGGCCGCGCGCGCTTCCTTGATTTTATTGACGAGTTCCTGGTCGTGGTATTGCGAGCGCAGCAGCTTCTCGCGCGGCTGAACTAAAAAACGCACTTGCGAGTAGGTGATGACGTCGCCATTGACGACCGCGGCCACGCCATCGATGACCTCCGGCTCGGCAGCATAAGCTGCCCGGCAAACCGGCGGAACATTCAGGGCCAAAATGGCCAGACTTATTATTAAAAGTGGACGCATCATCCGATTCAAAATTTCCTAGTCAGCTCCAAGACCTCCCCGAGACGCTGCTGGATTGTATCAGCAACTAAACGAGGGAATTTGCCATCGACAAGTATAAAATCGCCACGCCGCGTCAACATCAGTTTGCGCTCGCGCACTTCCACTCTGGTGATACCGGCTTTGGCGGCGGCGAGCTTGATCTCGGTGAGAAGGAACAAATTGTCAATGGCCGGCGGAAACTTCCCGAAACGGTCGCGCCATTCACGGCCCACTTGCTCCAACTGATCGTGCGTCGTGATTTCGGCGGTCTCGCGATAAGCTTTGATGCGCAGGCCGGTGTTGCTGATGTAACTGTTCGGAACAAACGCCGGCACCCGCTCTTCCGGACCAAGTTGAACGAATTCCGCTTCGTTGGTGGCGACGAAGTCGAGGCGAAGATCGACATCGAGCCGGGGCCGGAATTTGTCGCCTTTTAACTGCGCGACCGCCTGTTTGAGCAACTGACAATACAAATCGAACCCGATGGCCAGGATGTGGCCGCTCTGGGCCGTGCCAAGAATGCTGCCGGCGCCGCGGATTTCGAGATCGCGCATGGCGATGCGAAAACCGGCGCCGAGCGAGCTGTATTGCTTAATCGCGTTGATTCGCTTGCGGGCAGCTCCGATCGTCATCATTTCGCGCGGCAAAAGGAGATAGGCATAGGCTTTGTGTTCGGCCCGACCGACGCGGCCGCGCAATTGATAAAGATCGGCGAGACCAAACCGGTCGGCGCGGTCGATGATGATCGTGTTCGCGTTCGGAATGTCGAGGCCGCTCTCGATGATGGTGGTGCAAACGAGCACGTCGATCTTTCCGGCGACGAATCGCGCCATCACGTCTTCGAGCTCGTCCGCGTCCATTTGCCCATGGCCGATGTCGATCTTCGCTTCCGGGCAAAGATCGGCAATGCGGTCGCGCACGCGCTCGATCGTTTGGACGCGGTTGTGCAAAAAGAAAACCTGGCCCTGTCGCTCGAGCTCGCGGTTGATCGCATCGCGAATGATTCGTTCGTCGTAAGCGCAGACTACCGTCTCGACCGGCAACCGGTTCAGCGGCGGCGTCTCGATTGTGGACATGTCTTTCACGCCGACGAGCGAAAGATAAAGCGTGCGCGGGATCGGCGTGGCCGAAAGCGTAAGAACGTCGACTAGCTTGAGAAGCTCCTTGAATTTCTCCTTGTGCAAGACGCCGAAGCGTTGCTCTTCGTCAATGACGGCGAGACCGAGATCTTTGAAGACGACGTCACCGGAAATAAGCCGATGCGTTCCGATGACAATGTCCACGCCGCCTGCACGAAGAAGTTTTAGGATCTTGCGCTGCTCGCCTTGGGATCGAAACCGGCTGAGCATCTCGATCCGCACTGGATAATCGAGCATGCGTTGGCGAAAAACTCCGAAATGCTGCTGCGCCAGCACCGTGGTCGGTGCGAGCACGGCGACTTGTTTTCCCTCCATCACCGCTTTAAACGCGGCGCGAATCGCCACTTCGGTTTTGCCAAAGCCGACGTCGCCGCAAATCAGCCGGTCCATCGGCTGCGGCCGTTCCATGTCGATCTTGGTCGCGATGATTGCTTTCATCTGGTCGGGCGTCTCGCGAAACGGGAACGAATGTTCGAATTCCAATTGCCATTTCGTGTCGGGCTTGAAGGCGTACCCCGGATTTATTTCCCGTTCCGCCTGAAGCGCGAGCATTTTGCCGGCGTAATCGAAAATCGACAGCGCGGCGTTTTTCTTTGCTCGTGCCCATTTGGAATCAGCCAGCGAACTGAGCGAGGGCGATCTTTTGCCAACGCCGACGTAACGCGAGACGAGATAGGCTTGCTCGAGCGGGACGTAGAGTTTGGCTTCGTCGGCAAATTCGAGCGCGAGAACTTCCTGCTCGCCAACTATAGTGGCGGCCGTGCCGGCTGCGATCTTTCCTGTCCGAGCCGGACTGGCATTCGCCTCTACAGCCTTCGTCGATGTCGGCATCCGGATTAGTCCGAGAAAACGCCCGACGCCGTACTCGAGATGGACAACGAGGTCGCCTTCGTTCAGCTCGCTGAAATCGATCTGGGCGCGATGACGCTCGGCGTGTCGCAAGCGGCGTCGCGCATGTGGGGCAAAACGGCCGAACAATTCCGCGGCGGATAGAACGACCAGGTTCGCCGCGGGGAAACAAAATCCGCGAGCTAGCGTGCCGAGCACAAGATCGACATCTTCCAGCGCGCTCGCATCAATGATTTCGCGGAAGCGCTCGATCTCGCCTTCCGTCTGAAAATAAATGACGATCCGCGCCTTGCTCGCGCGCCAATCGTTCAGGCGATTGACGAGTTGGTTGCGCTTCGCTTCCGCGAGAATGAAATCGCCCACCGCAAACTCGCCGACGCCGCAATCCTGAAACGCGCCGCTGAAATCTTCGGCGCCGCCTTCGATCCAGCTTTCGCTGATTAGGATTTCAGCGCCGGAATCTTCTTCCGGTTCGAGATCGATCTTCAAATGATCGTTGTTGATGTAATCGCGTACGACTCCGTCCTGATTGTCGGCGGCGCCGAGCAGAACATCGACCGCGTTCAAATCGCTTACCGAAGTTTGGGTGTCGATGTCGAATTCGCGCAGCGATTCAATGGTATCGCCAAAGAACTCGAGACGCACAGGCAACGACGCCTGCCACGAATAAAGATCGACAATTCCGCCGCGAACGGCGAACTGGCCGCGGGTAGTGACCTGGGCAACACGCTCATAACCGGCATCTGTTAGTTTTTGGAGAACGCTTTCCATCGGTGTGGAATTTGCACGCTGCTGTTGGAGCGACGCCGATATCAGCTCGCCGCGCTTGGGCGCGGGTTGATTGAGGCTGGCGCGCGTGGCGACGATGACGCGAGGTCCCGCATCGCGTTCAATCAGCGAAAGAAGGGCGAGACGCTCAGCCGCAATTTCCGGATCGGGCAAAATGTTTTCGACAGCGGAGAGTTCAGCTTCCGGAAGAAATAACGCGTCTGGAAACCAGTTCAGCAAAGTCTCGTAAAGCGAATCCTGCGCGCGAACAGTTGGACAAAGCACCCAAAGCGTCTTGTCGATGTTGCGCGCGATGGTGGCGACAAGGAATGCCTGCGCCGGCTTGATGACGTGAGAAAATTTTATCGGCGAACTTGCTTTGCCGATCTGGCGCAGCTTCTCTGCAATCGGTTCTGATCGGGCGACGAGGCTGAGCAGCTCGTCAGATATCGATTTTTGCACGGCGAACGTTCGCCGAGATTGACCCAAGCTTCAAAGTCGATGGAGGGACACGCGCTGTCGTGTCCCTAAAATTCTTGGGCGCCGACAGTGCGGCGCGCTGCATTCAATTTGTGATGGTGACCGGCGTTCCGGTGGAAACCGATTTGAAGAAATTCTCGGCCATGAATTCCGGCATCCGAATACAGCCGTGCGATGCGGGATAGCCAGGAAGGTAACCGGCGTGCATGCCGGTACCGCCCACGATGCGCATAAAATAGGGCATGGACGCGCCCTTGAAATGCGATCCCGGCGGTTTCTTGTCATCCACGGAAACGTTCGGCTTTACGACGTTGCCTGAGCCATCGACAAAGTCGCCGTATTTGCTCGAGACATGGTCCTTGTCCTTTTGGATAATGGAAAAAGTACCGGTTGGCGTCTTCAATCCTTCGCGGCCGGTGGAAAGTTGCGAGATGCCGACGAGCATTCCGTTTTTGTAAAAAAAGGCGCGCTGCTCGATTAAACTGATTTTCACAGAAGGCTTGCCGCCAATATTATCGCCATCCCAATACGAGACCGTATCCTGCGGCGCGCCGGCGGTCGGAGCATTTCCGTAAGCCCCGCCGAGATATTGTGTTTGGCCCGAGTACCGAACGTCTTCCTCGCATCCGGTGCTGAAAATCGACAGGGCGGCGAGAAGTGATAAGGAGAGAAGTTGATAAAATGAGCGAAGCATAAAAAATTCTCGGACGAACCTTCTACTGGCGACTTGTGCAAAGTCAAGGGATGCGGGCAACGAAAGGCGGCCCAAAAAGTGCGTCTCGACGCGCGGCTGCGCGGCTTGAATTGTGCTTCGTTTAGGCCAGACTTCCGCGGCCGTTTTGTCATGCCTACTTACGAATATCACTGTGCAAAGTGTGATCAGAATTTTGAAGCATTTCAGTCGATGCGCGACGAACCGTACCCAGAGTGTCCGAAAGAGCTTTGCCGTTTGCCGAAATGGGGTCACGGAAAAGTGAAACGACTTCTTGGCACCGGAGCGGGCCTCATTTTCAAAGGTTCCGGTTTCTACACTACGGATTATCGGAGTAACGCCTACCGGGAAGCCGCCAAGAAAGAAGCACCGGCCGTGTTGGGCTCGGCGGGAGAGAAATCGGCAGTCGGAAAAGAGACGAGTGGAAAGCCCGCGCCGGAAAGAGCGACAACTACTCCTCCCAGCAAACCAAAGAAGGAATCAGCCGCATGACCAAACTCATTTGTCCGGAGTGCCGGCACGAAAACGAGCCGGAGCGTATTTATTGTCATAACTGCGGGGCGCGTCTGGATCGCTCGGCCCTGGCCGCTGCAGACAAACCGACGCAGGAAGGTGCGACGCAGGCGCACCAGCGCCTTCGCAAAATGTTCGACCCGCACCGCGGAAAATTGCGGCAGACATTTTTTAATGCTTCCAAATTGATCCTGGCGGCATGCGCGACGGCGGCGATCGTAGAGATGATTTCGCCGCCGGAGGTCCTGCCTCCGGCCAACACGGTTGGACTTTCGACGCAGATCAATTTCGAATTGGAGAATGCGGTCGTTTATCACCGGCCGCCGCAACTTCAGTACACCCAGGACCAAGTGAATGCTTATTTTGGCTTCGCACTCAAAAGCAAACAGAAGTCGCTGGACAAGCCGCTGCTCACTTTCAAACGCGCTTTTGTCGCATTTCGTGAAGGCGCATGCGACATCACGGTGGAACGCTCGCTGTATGGCTACTCACTCTATAGCCGCGCGTCGTATCGAGTGGCAGTGAATGAGGGAAAAATTGCAGCGTCGAATAACGGCGGTTGGATTGGCCGGCTCCCGATTTATCCGCAGCTCATGCAGGTCGCGGACATTATCTTTGCCGATCTCTGGTCGGCTCTTGATCGCGAACGTAAATTAGTCGCGAAAATGGCGGGAATCGAACTGCATGATGGAAGTGTCACGCTGACCACGCCCTCGCAGTAAAAAAAATGTGACCGGCGAGCCCGCCCAATCTCCATTGGGCCCGCCGGTCAACCAACCGAATATCGACAGTCGATTTCCGTTGATAACGGAGATCAGCTGTCATGGATTAGACGCCGCAAAGAGCCCAAAGTTTCACTTTTTTTCCTCGAGAAATAAAACTTTGACGCGTTTTCGGCTCGCCCGATGCAGAATCTCGCTGCTAATAATCGGCAATTATTCTCGCAATGAGATTGTCGTTCCTGGCGCTCGTGTTCGCCTGTCTTACAAACGCCGCGCAAAACGGCGTTGCCGCGGAGCGGAGCGTCAGCCCTTCCCGGCAATTCGTCATTTACGGTGCCGATACTTCGGTGCGCGGCGCCATTTCTGAACTTGCCGAACAGACGAAGACAAACTTGCTCGCGCTGTTGCGGCGAACTGATGATTGGAAAACGCCGATCATTATTAGTTTACAATGGCCGCAGGCGAATCTGCCGGAGATTCCGCCGGCCGCGTTGCACTTCAGCCAGACTGGCTCCGGTTTGAAACTGCAACTCGATCTCATAGTCGGCCGCGAGCTCGATCGCGCCGCAGTCGAACGCGAATTGTTGCGAACGATCCTTTTGGAAATGATTTATCGAAACGAAACTGGAATTGCCGCGGGCGAGGCCTACGTCGCTCCGCCGGATTGGTTGATCGATGGCATACTCGCGCTCACGCCCGGCCGCGATCGCACGCCGTTGATCGAAGCGCTTTCGCTCGCGGAAAAAAACGTGTCGTTGAAAGAATTTTTCCGACAGCGGCCGGAATTGCTGGATTCACCGGCGCGCTTTGTTTATCGCGCTTACTCGTTTGCGCTCGTGCGGTTGCTTGTCGATGAAGCGGATGGCCGCGCGCATTTGTCGCGCTACATCGGCAATCTTTCGCGCGCGTCCACCGATTCTCCGGCCGATTTAACAGCCCAGTTTCCGGAACTGACTGGCGACGATGGGGAAAAAATTTGGAAAGCAACAATTGCCGCCCTGCGCGTTGCCCAAAATAGCGAGCTGCTCACTTTTGCCGAAACCGAGAGAAAACTTGATCAATTATTGCGCGGGAAATCGTCAGAGCCGCCAAAGCTTGGTGAGACTTTGCAGTTGGAAAATTTCCTGCGAGTGAAACCGTCGCGTGCGCAGGAGGCAGCGCTTAAAAAAGTGAGTCAGGATTTGCTCTTGCTGGCAGCGCGGGCCAATCCGGTGATGCGACCGCTGGTGCAGGAATATCAGCAAATCGCGGCCCAACTCGTGGCCGGAAAACATCAGAAGCTGGCCGAGCGCCTTGCCCGCGTGGAAGCGACCCGCGCGAGAATGTCGGCGCGCATGAGCCAGATTGACGATTACATGAACTGGTGCGAAGCCACGAAATTGAAAACACCCAGCGGAGAGTTCGCCGATTATCTCAGAGCAGCAGGCAGCGCGCGCGAGCTGAAACCGCGAAGGCAAGACGCGCTCTCGGTTTATCTCGACGCGCTCGAAGAACAATTTTGATTGTCGATGTTGCGCGACAGTTGCTCATTCTGCGGTTACTGATTATCATTGTTAGCGCGTTTTAAACGCGCGTTTCTATTAATGCAGAAAATTGGATTTTCCGAAGCGCTCGATTCGATCGTTGCCGCCGACCCGCGTTATCAGCGCGACGCTTACGTCTTTTTGCGCGATGCGCTTGATTTCACAACCAAGCAGCAGAAAAAAATAAAGGGCACGACGGTGCGTCACGTCGCCGGACCGGAACTGCTTGATGGCGTCCGGCAGTACGCGCTCAAGGAATTCGGCCCGCTGGTGATAACGGTGTTTGACTCGTGGGGCATTCATTCGGGCGAAGATATCGGACACATGGTCTTCAATTTGATCGGCGCCGGAATTTTCGGGAAGACCGAGGAAGATTCGATCGAAGATTTCAAGAACGTCTACGATTTCCAGGACGCGTTCGTGAAACCGTTTGCACCGGTAAAAACAATTGCATCGAAACCTCCGCCGAGTTTGCCCGCGCCGAAGTGTTTATGATCGACGCGCCGTCGCGGTTGGCGCTTTCCTTTGCGATAATGCTTAGCATGGCGAATTTGAATGCTGGTCCGGCCAACGACTCCGCGGTCATCACGTTTCCGCCGAGTTCGGCCAAGAAATGGGTTCTGCCCGATGGCCTCACTCTCATCGTCCAGGAAGACCACAGTGCGCCAGTAGCGAGTGTGCAGGCGTGGTGCGGCACCGGAAGCATCGATGAAGATGAGCATCTTGGCGCGGGTTTGTCGCACATTCTCGAGCACATGCTCTTCAAAGGAACCAAAACACAGTCGAGCAACGCGATCGCTCAAAAAATCCAGGATGTCGGCGGTTACATCAACGCTTACACATCATTCGACCGCACCGTTTTTTGGATCGACGTGCCGAAAGCCGGCGTGCCTACGGCGCTGGCGGTGTTGTCCGACGCGATGATGAATTCGACGTTGCCGCCGGACGAATACTTGAAAGAGCAGGAAGTAATCCGGCGTGAGTTTGCGATGGGTCTTGATGATCCCGATCGTCAGGCGGGACTCCTTCTTTTCGCGACCGCCTATCAGCGGCACCCATATCGGCTTCCGGTGATCGGGCAGATAGAAGTTTATAATCAGCTCACCCAGGAACAGGTGATGCAGTATTACAAATCGCGTTACGTTCCGAATAATCTGACTTTCATCGTGGTGGGAGATGTCGACGGAGAAAAAGTGCATCAACAGCTGGCCGATTTCTTCAAAGCGTATCCGGAAAAATCGCTCAAGCCTGTCTTCATCCCGGAGGAACCGCCTCAGCTCGGCCGCCGCGAAGTGCACAATGAATTTGCGACCGAACTGACGCGGCTTTCACTTGCCTGGCACATTCCTGAAGTCTCGCATCCGGATGTCCCGGCGCTCGATCTGCTCTCGGCTATTTTAGGTGATGGCCGCAGCTCGCGTTTGTACCGGCGCGTGCGCGAAGACGCCGGTCTGGCTTTTGGCGTCTCCGCGTTTTCCTACACACCTGGCGATCCCGGCTTGTTCGGAGCCGACGCGACTGTCGATCCAAAGAAACGTGACGCGGCGGGACAATTGATTTTGCAAATCATCGACGAGGTGAAGCAAGCCGGCGTGACGGCCGATGAATTGATGAAGGCGAAAAAAATGTCGCTCAGCCATCATCTCGATTCGCTCACCACCATGCGCGGGCAGGCTTCCGATCTCGGATCGAACTGGTTGTTGACGCGAAACTTGAATTTCAGCCGCGATTATCTCACTGCTGTTCAGAAAGTGACGCTGGACGACATTCGCCGGGTCGCCGCGAAATATTTGGTCGATCAAAATCTAACGGTTACCTCGCTCAATCCGAAAGGTTCG
>DASYVQ010000135.1:0-28013 GCA_035936875.1 Chthoniobacterales bacterium | reverse complement strand
GGGCGATGGAACGGGGCGATACTTACGAGCTGGCACCAGAACAATGCGCCGAGCTGCAGCAGGAAGGCATCCAGTATTATCATCGTTATCTCAGTTTGTTTCAGATCAACGATTTCGCCGGCGTCGTCCGCGATACCCAGCGGAATCTCGATCTTTTCGATTTCGTAGCCGCCCACACCGATCACGACGAGCTTTCCTGGACCTTGCAACAATTCCGGCCCTACGTGCTGATGATGCACACCCGCGCCCGGGCTTCCATTCTTCTGGCCCAAGGAAGATTTCCCGAGGCCATGACCGAGATCCAGCGTGGACGCGACGCCATCTATGAGTTTTTCCAGCGCTCAAATTTCCCAGAGCTGGCGGCAAAAAGTTCGGAGATCGCGTTTCTCAACCAATGGCTCCAGGAAGTGGGCGCGAAACGGCCGCTCTCGAAGCTCGAGATCATGCAGCGCGAAATGCAGAGCGCGATTGCCAAAGAGCTCTACGAACGCGCCGCCGAACTCCGCGACAAAATCAAATCGCTCAAGACGCAAGCGCACTGATCAGCGGACAGAGGTCAGAGGTCAGCGGACAGAGGACAGAGGTCAAAGCATTCAGCGATTCAGTGATTGGCATTCGCTAAATCACTCACTCGCTAAATCATTCAATGGCTTGGCTGTCGGCGTACTCAACGCCGCGCGAGTTTAGTAACTCGATAAACTCTCTTAAGTCGGCGCTCAGGCTCATGCTTGCTCAATTGCAAAAGAATATTCAGGCGCTCTTTCGGTGGAAGTTTTCGGTAAAATTCGCGATCGGCTTTGTCCTCCTCGGCAAAACTCCGGAATTTCGCCACCGTTTTCTCCACGCTGAAAGATAGCATGGCATCGCGCGGCATCCCATAAGAAATCAACCGCAGATCACCCGCATTTCATCTCTACGGCGGGCAGGCTGCGGATCAGCACGGATTGTTCGGACAGAACTGTAGCGGCGGTCTAGATCGCCGATTCTCAGGCATCATAAGCGGCTTATGATGCGGGCACTGATCTCTGTTCGCTGGCCTCTGGCCTCTGTTCTGGCTGTAGGGCCGAGTCCTGCATTTCGGTCTTGTCGATGTTGCGGCCGCAGGATCAAAATGGACGGCAAACGAACTCAAACTCATGAAGAAATCATTGATCCTCATCGCCGTAATTTTACTCGCCGTATTTTTTTCCGTTCCTGGGGTCACGCTGGCCAGGGGCTCCAAGAAGAGCACGCCGGCGCCGGTGGCGGATACGAGCGACAGAATCACAGCCCTGCATCTTACGTCGATAACTGTGACTATTTACGCCACGCATCAATCCAAGGAATACAAAGTCGCGCCCGCGACAAAGATTACCGTGAACGGCCAACCCGGTGCGTTGAGCAGCCTCGCTACGGGAATGGATGTAACCGTCACGACTGCGCCCGACGGAGTAACCGCCGCAACAATCGACGCGAAGTCGCCGGGAAAGAAATAACTGGTCCAGAGGACAGAGATCAGAAGTCAGAATCCTGTTCATTCTGTAATCCTGTCGGACTCTTCATCAGCGCCATCCGCGTGATCCGCGGTCTATTCCATTTAGCGAGTCAACGATTGAGTGAATGAGCGACTACTAAATCGCTAAATCTCTGAATCGCTAAATCATTCAATGACGAGGTTGGGATTGCCTCCGCTCTTGCTGTCTGCCAACCTCGGCCCACTATGCGGTTACTGGCTGAAATCGTTGTCATCGGCGCGCTGATCTACGTCCGCTGGGAAAAACCGTTCCGCGATCAGCTTCCTGCGAGCGTCACCGGCGTCGCCAAATCGAAGTCCAACGCGACTGCGGCTTCGCAGCCAATTAATGCCAGTGCGGCTCCGCACCAACCGTTCGTAAGATCGACATCTACGCCGTCCGGCACCTGGATGTGGGACCCGAATCGCCATACGGCCCTTGACAGCCCGACTCCGAAACAACCAAGCCCGCACTAAGTGATCAGTGGGCTTATGGCTTATGGCGGCTATCCCGTCGTAAACGAGATTTGAACCGGCCAAAGCGGAATTCGATTCGCGCGCGAAAATCCAACATCGCTCACGCTGTTGAGTTCTAATCGGTACTGCGTGCCAGGTCTGAAATTGTACGGAAGCGTAAAAGTTCGACCATCAGGCGAGTAGGTGAACGGAACCTTGGACAGATCAACCGGACTGTTGTTTTCGAATACGTGAAGACCATGTTTTTTGGTTCCCATCGGTTGATCGAAGGTAATTACGATCGCTCGGGTTCTTGCAGGGTCGATTTGCCCGCCATTCGTCGGGATAATTCCTTTCACACGCGGTGGAGCATCATCTGGCGTGGGTGTTCCGGCTGTTTGGAACACAAGAAAGGTTGGTGGAAGGGGAGCTCCTTTTTCGGTCTGAAACCCGACCCCTGGAATTCCGCGTCCATTCAACGCGCAAATATAAACGCGGCCGGGATCCAAATGGACGTCGATGCTACAGGACATCTGGTCGGGCGAAAATGTTGTTTGTAGATCTGATGGCGGACTCAAAACGTCGAGGCCGACCCAATCAGTCAATCGCGATCTGAGCCGTTGGTCGAAAGTAAGGGAAATCTTCTTTTGACTAGGGGCGTTTACATTCGTTGCCCAGAACTCGGGTGAGGTAGAGATAAGCTTCAGCGGATCGGCGAGCGCGCCGGACACGAAACAATTACCTAACAGGAACGTTACTTGTAGTAAGCGTTTCATTCGGTGATCACGCGATTCGCTATGGTTTTGTAAATGCTACCTGTCGTTCTCGTGATATCAGGGTTCGACGCATCAACTGTAAACTGGCCTTGGCGCTCAACAAAGGCCTCTCCGAGGTATTCGGCTTGGACAAGTCCATTTTTGAGCGCCTGGCCAACGTATAATACTCGGAACACATTTCCCCGTGTGGTGATTGAATTACTGACTTCGCGAAACAGCTGCTCGACCTGCATATCTCGCTGAATATTTCCATTGGTGCTTCCGCTTACTTTCTCGCTCGAGTTTGTTGCAGTAGTTCGAAGAATGTCGTACGAGACGGTCGATCTGCCAGGGGAGCCCGTAGTGCCACTGCCCCCCGGACTTGTATTTACCAGTCGACTCAAAACCGAAGCCAATTCTCCAGCCTGGAAGAACGGACGAATCGGCCCGTTATCTGGGAATGGCGTTGGTGCCGGAATGGCTCTACGATTTGAAACACTAGCGGCCAAAGCACTGCCAGGATCATTGTCGATTCTATCTAATGCTGTTTGGGAAAGGTTTTGCGCGCCGATTGGCACTCCAAGAAACAAAGGTCCGAGCGCGCGCTGCTGTATTCCAAGCTGTTGCTGCGTATTTATGTTTATCGCGCCCATTCGCGTTTGTACGCTCTGCGTACGAAAGAGATCGGCTAGTACGTAGTCGACCGAATGACCACGGCGTAACGGAATATCGACAGCGGGCACGGCTGCGGTCGTATTCGCTGGCCGCTCAGGATATTGCAGGTACAGCGTTCGCCACGGATATTCGCATGCCGCAACGTTACCTAGCTCACCGATGTTCATCATGGGGCCATTGCGGATAAAGGCTAATGGTCGATCCCCCGAAAAGTCGAACCAATCGAAGCCGTACGGGCGGGCATTGATGTCAACGGTATCGACGACTGAGTCAAGCTTGTTGCTGGGGTCGCTTGGATCTGCATCTGTGCGGGTGTTATCGAAATTCCAGCGATCGCTAACGAGTCGGCCGCGATAACGCGGATCGCCGGGTGTTGCTCCTGAAACTATCGCCCCTTGATATCCGGAGATATAGTTAATCGAAGCAATTTGCCGCGTGGTTGAATTGGATTCTTTTAGAAAGTCCCCGGAGGAACTTCCACAGGTTTTGCACCACTTGGTTGTTACGGCGCTTGTAACAATTGCGGTGTCGTCAATCCGGTAATCGTCTGCCGCATTCCCGGTTCGGTTTCCGATCCACTTCACTGTAATACTTTGCGCAAGAAATTTTGGAGGCTGGTCGCTTTTTGCTACGGTGAACGACACCGTCTGAGTATCCAGCCAGTTGGTCTGGAATGTTCGCGCGCCAGACGTGGTTGTACCGTCAGTTCCCGCAGGGACAGTAGTGCCGCTGCCATTGACTGGTGTCAGATCCGATAGTTTGATGGTCCATGTCTGCGATGACACGTCATACACGGTATTTCCGTTCTTCTGAACTATAGGCACGCCTTTCACTTCTACCCTGCTGAGCGTTGTATTTCCCATCGCGGCGGCTAGGTCCAACGTCGTGTCGTAAAGATTAAGAAAAAGAAACTGTACTTTCATCTTTATCGTGGCAGTGAATGTGCCTGTGCCGGAACCCGGATATGTGCTGTTAGAGGCTTGGTAGACGACGTTCACTCCAGCTAGATATGGAGTTTTTTTAAAACCAATGACTGGAACGGCGATGGAGAATCCGGAAGGAACGATATCGCCCATGTCAGTTGGAGTGTTATCGGTATCAATATAGTCGACGATATTTGCTGCGATTTGTTTTCTTAGCCAATCATCACCAAACATTTGATAGTCCTGAAGATTGGCAATGGGAGTCGGGCCCGTCCACGCGTCACGAATCCAGTTGGCAATCCTTGTGGCTACTGCGGCCTTTGGTGCATTGCCGGATACTCCCGACGCAAGCGCATTCAGGTCAAGGCGCCGCCAGCCGCGGGCAGTCGTATTATCGTCCTCTGAAAATGCCGTCGCGAGGTGAGCGTAATCGGAAAATGTTGTAGCCCATTGGGTCAACAAACCGAGGGTCGATCGACTCGGGAGTCGACTTCCGGCGTTGCCGAGACCTGTGAGTGTCGTGTCTGCAGTAGCTCGGCTCGCTGTTGTCGGCAGAATAGCGGAAGGATCAATCTCCTGAATCTGTGACGTCGGTGTCGACGCCGGAATTGGCGAAGACAGATCGTTCACGCGCATGTTGGAACCGCCAATATTATTCCCGACGTAATTCACGTTCACCTTCATGCTTTCGTCTTCGATGTAGAAAGCGTACCGGCCTATCACTTCGGGTGGGCTCGCGTTATTCCTAACATTCACCCATTGTCCAAAGGCCGGTGAAGGTGTCGGGCTAGGCGAAGGCTGAACTAGTCGACCGGTACCTGAGCCGACAGTGACAATTTGATTAAAATCGTAGCTATTGCCGGGCGACAAAGCCGGACTTGGGCTGGGCAGTGCAAAGGGCGAGCTAGCAGGCAATGGAGTTGGCACTACATCGGGACTTGGGCGTGGATCTGGCCCAGATGAAGAGCCGGCTGTAGCTCTCGATACGAGAATTTCTCCCGCAGCGTTGCTTAACTGGAGATAATCATCAGCTTTCACACCGTGATTGGGGTCCGCGGGATCAGTTGGGCGATAAATCTCAGTGTAAATCGAAGCGGGTGTCGGAGAAGGCGCAGGCATCGCAGTGATGTAGTTGCCATAGCGTGTGCTCTCGCGGAGTAGATGAATTGCCGCAGTAAGGCTGCTGTCTGCATGTATCTTCGCGCGCAGTCGATTTGCATAAACGGAAGATGTCGATCTTTCGATTCGCGTGCTCGCAAGGTACGCTACTACAATGACGATAATAAGAGCCATCAGTACAAGCGTGATGGCAAGAGCGAATCCTGCTCGATTAACACACTTCTTCATCCCATTCGTTTAGTGCGGTGGCGGCAGCGTTACGCTGGCTGTAAATTCTCGCGCCGCGCGATTCACTAGCCGATCGTAAGTGGCGTTACCTGCCGATAGTGCAGCGAGTTTCACCAGTGTTCGATCATCTATAACCTTGATTCGAATCACTACCTGGCGCGGAGTATTGCCGATCATTGTAGAACCACCGCTTAGCGAACTCCAGTCAGGCCTCGGTGATGGCGAGGCTATGCTGTCCAGATCCTGTTGCGAATATGAAAGGACCTCAAATTCCAGGACGCCGCTGGCCACAGTCCGCCACTGAAGATTTGCGTAGCCAGAAGCCTGATATTTTGGCGCACCGGTCCACGCAGTCTGACTGTCGACAAATCCTCTCTCAAGCGTGTGCGTGCCATTGTTATGTCGGTATGCGAGCACACATAAATCGCCTGATCTTGAATTTGGATATGGTGCGACAAAGAACACATTTTCCGATGTACCGGCCTGAAAAGTGCCGAGCGATGTTAAATTTTCAGAAAATTCGACCTGCAGCGGAGTAGGTGAAGCGGTGGCTCCCTTAATTTCGTCTGCAATTCGGCCAAGCACTTGCCGCGCGCTTGCGTACGTATCGATTTGATTCCGTCCTTGTTCCCAGACACTCAGGGCGGTAGCGACGACATTGACGAGCAAGATGACAAGAATCGAAGTGATCGCCAAAGCCAGCAGCAACTCGACTAGCGTGAATCCTCGTGTTGGTTTCTTCACGGCGTTGGAATGTTCATCAGCGTTGTGAATCGAAAGACGCTCTGATTTGTCGCGGTAGCTTGCGCTGGATAGCGCACCTCGGCGTTTGCCACAAAGTCTGCTGTTCCAGCCGGAGCCGGACTGAATGTGATGTTAAGGGCGTAAACGGCAGTACTGGTCTTTGTCGTTCCGAGGTCTGCCAGACCGCTATCGTAGTATCTGGTCGCGTAACTCGGAGGCGGAGTCGTCCAAAATGCGGACGATGAACTCAGCGAGCGAAGCCGATCAAATTCGTTAGCTGTGAGTCGTGCGGCGGACGATTCGTCCTTTGCTTTCTTGGCTGTATCGCCACCAACCGATAAGAGTCCGATCGTTGCGAGCACTGAAAAACTTACGACACCGATGGCAAGAACTACTTCAACGAGTGAGAAGGCGCGAAGGATGCGCTTGGATGTTGCGGCTGTCATTTAACAGAGACGCTCCCGGTCAAGGGATCAACGGTGATTATGAATCGGAGTTTTACGTTCTTCTTAACAAATGCCCCGCTTGAATCAACGAAGCCATCGGCCAGCGTCACAGCTGGCGCAGGACTCACCGCAGGATCCAAATTGGAACTTCCATTAGCAAGGAATTCGATATAGGGCCCGCTAAAGCTGTAAGCCGTCGCTCCGGTTCCGGCCACGTCTATTGGAATTGCTGTAGGAGTGGGTGTCGGAGACGGCTGGGCGAAGGATTGCAATGCTACGCCTTGTGGAAAGCGATTCCATTTACCGCGTTGTTTCCAAACAGCGTCGGTCCTTTTTTCACTAACAACCAAATAACCTCGCAGAGAGATATCTGTCGGCCATGGCGTTGGAGAAGCCAATGCTCCGGAAAAATCGCTGCTACTTATCGGAACGAGAACGCGCGTTCTAGTCCGCTCAGAGATCGCCATTAGTCGCGCCCCTTCTAAGTCCGCTGTGAATTGTCGTGTCGCGCCATCAAGTGCGCGGCCGGACGCCGGACCTAAAGAGGGAATCAGGAAAGCCAGAACGATCGCGATGACGGCGATGACGACGAGAAGCTCCAACAGCGTAAACGCGCGGCGCGCGTTCACGCTGAAATTAGAAAGTTGAAAGTAGGAAGTAGAAAACGGAGAGCGGTTCTTGCGAACGGAAAGCAACGTAAAAGCGAAGAGACGCTCACGTTGTTTCACGGGAGAAATTCTAAAGTAGGAATTAGAAAGTAGGAATTAGAAAGTAGGATGTCACCCGTGGCGGGGAGGACAAACTCATTGACCGATTGAGCGATTGGAATTTAAGAAATTGACCGCGGATTACGCGGATTTACGCAGATCGGACGATCTCATTGAGCGAGTTAGCGACCGGGAGATTGGGCGATTTGCGGAGCACAACTTCTCAGAGAGCACTGTTCGGGGATTTGAGCGACTCAGAACAAACCTCATCGTCCTGTCTAAATCTCCTGTTTTGAAACTCGCTCGCGGCCCACACTTGCTCGCTGCTATCCATCGCAGCTTTGCCTTCTATGTCGCTTATCCCATTCGCTCCATTCCTGCGTTGTTGATTGGCTAAACGCCCGGCTTTGAGGGGGTTAGCAGGATTGAGAAATTCGCAATTTTAAGAGGAATTTCCCGGCTTCACGAGGCATAGGGGCATGCTTCTAGCTTTTACGGTTCTGCGTGCTGGAACACACTCTGTCGGAAGAAGAACATAGCCAGATCGTCCAGACGATCGAGATGTTTGAGGCGATCACTCAGACACAGCCCAACGACTATCAATCGCTGGAGATCCTGAAGGAGGCTTACACCAAAGTGGGCCGGCACGACGATTCTTTGCGCATCTCGCGCAAGCTGGCGGAAGCGTATTTTAACTCCGGTTCCTACACGCCCGCGCTTCAGGAGTGCGAAGCCATCCTGGCGAGGGAGCCGAACGCACTGGAAATTCTGGCGATGCTCGGTGAAATCGAAGCGCGGCTCCAAGCGTCCGGGCAAGCGATCGCGAACAAGTCGGCGAACGGCGGATTGGCCGACACTGCGTTCACGCGCTCGGACGGATCGCTTATTTCGCCGGACGTGGAAGGGGCGTTGATCGATGTCGATGCCGGCCGGAGCAAGAGTTTGGGTCGCATCGCCAATCTGCACGAGCGGGGCGACGATCATCTGGCGAAATTTTTGATCGTCCAGCAGATCTTCAGCGAAGAGGAGGCAAACGCCGCGCTCGAGACGGTAAAAATGGCGAACAAAGATTTAAACGGACAGGCGCTGGCGATCTCGCTGCTGGACGAACTTTGCAAAGATAATGTAGCCCGGCTCGAGACGGTGCTCTCGGCGTTGATCGACCGGACGAAGTTTGCCTACGTGCCGCTGGAATATTACGACACCGACCGGCAGATCGCACCGATGTTGCCCGAGTATCTCACGCTTGGCCGTTTGTTTGTCCCATTCGATCTGGTCAGCCGCACCATGATGGTGGCGTGCTGCAATCCGTTCGATTCTGCCGGACGCGAAGCGGTGCAGCAATCGGTGGATTACACAATCTCGTGGTATCTGGCGCGGCCCTCTGCCATTTCAAAAAGTTTGCAGTCAATCTACCGGCTAGAAAGTAGAGCCTAAGCGTTCGCAGACATGAGAAGTAAATCTTTCGGCGAGCGCATCGCAGACGTTTTGATGGAGGAAGGGCTCCTTCTGCCCAATCAACTTCAGGAAGCGGTCAGCATTCAAAAAATCGAAGGCGGCCGGCTACTCAAAATTCTGACCGACCGTCAGTTCGTCACCGAGCAGGACATGGCGTTCAGCATGGGACGCTGCCTCAACACGCCGCCGATCAATCTGAGCAAGTTGCGCGTGCCGGAAGAGGTGATGTCGATCGTGCCGCGCGAAATGGCCAAGGCGAACAGGCTCGTGCCGATCGCGCGTTTGGACGGAAAACTTTTCGTGGCGATGGCGGATCCCACCAACGTGCTGGCGGTGGACGATCTGAAGCGGCGCGTCCAACTCGAGATCGTGCCGATGATCGCGACGGAACGGGCGGTGAACGAGGCGCTCAGTGGCGTGCACGGCGCCGGCAACATGAGCCAAGTGCTCAAGCAGGTGGGGGAAGAAGCGGCGCAATCTGCCGAATCGGTGGAAGTACAGGCGCACAAGCGTGAAGATATCGATCTCGACCGGCTCGCCCACGACAGCGAAGACGCGCCCGTCATCAAGATCGTCAATCTAATTTTGGCGCAAGCGGTCAAGGAAAAGGCGTCGGACATTCACGTCGAGCCGTTCCAAAACACGCTCAAGCTGCGTTACCGCATCGATGGCGAACTGCTGCCTGCGGAATCGCCGCCGAAAGCGTTGCAGTTGGCCATCACGTCCCGCATCAAAATTCTCGCCGGCCTCAACATCGCGGAGCGGCGCATTCCGCAAGACGGACGTTTCCGCATTCGCGTGCTCGGTAAAGAGATCGATCTGCGTATTTCGATTTTGCCCACGGCGCACGGAGAAAAAATCGTCATCCGTATTCTCGATAAGGCGTCGCTCACCACCAACATCGACCAGATGGGCATGGACCAGGACACGCTCTCCAAATTCCGCGATGCGATCGATGCGCCGCACGGAATGATCCTCGTCACCGGCCCGACCGGTTCCGGCAAAACGACCACGCTTTACTCGGTGTTGCAGGAGCTGAACAGCCCTCAATACAACATCGTTACAGTCGAGGACCCGATTGAGTACGAACTCTCCGGCATCAATCAGGTGGCGGTGCGGGCCGATATCGGGCTCGATTTCGCCTCAGCCTTGCGCTCCATCCTGCGTCAGGACCCGGACATCGTGATGGTCGGCGAAATTCGCGACAACGAAACGGCGGACATCGCGGTGAAAGCGGCGCTGACCGGTCACCAAGTCTTGAGCACGTTGCACACGAACGACGCTGCGGGCGCGATCACGCGTTTGGACGACATGGGCATCGAGCCATTTTTGATTTCGAGCTCGATCCTGATGACTTGCGCGCAGCGACTCGTTAGGCGCATCTGCACGAATTGTAAGGAAGAATCTGTTCCGGAACCGGAAGTTATCCAAAAAATCGGGCTCGCCGAAACAAAAGGCGCCGTATTTTATCACGGCAGCGGCTGCGATCGTTGTAAAGGCCGCGGTTATCTCGGTCGCGCCGCGCTGATCGAAGCGCTTCCGATCAGTGAGGCCATCCGCCGGCTCATTATCAAGCGCGCCTCGGCCGCGATCATTAAGAACCAGGCGATCACCGAAGGAATGAAAACTTTGCGCGCGGTG
The DNA here is from genome assembly GCA_035936875.1 of Chthoniobacterales bacterium. Lineage (GTDB taxonomy): Bacteria > Verrucomicrobiota > Verrucomicrobiia > Chthoniobacterales > UBA10450 > DASYVQ01. Next base: position 17,369 of record DASYVQ010000135.1, on the reverse strand, counting down.
GGCGTGGAGAAAGCGCTCGAGGGAGTGACCACACTGGAAGAGATCTGGCGTGTAACTGCGGAAGATCGGTAGGGCGATAAAAGGCGATGACGATTCCATTTCTCGATGTTTTCAAAAAATTGACTGCGCGATTCAGCGCCGAGGCGGCGCAAACCGCGCCCGCACCGGTGCAACCGGGACGCGTAAAGAAACCTAGCGACCAGCGGTTGAGCAAAACAGTTTTGCCGCACGCGACCCGCTCGCTTGGACGGCCGGACCCGTTTCGCGCCGCGTCTGGCTCCGCTAAGGCGGGGCCTTCACTTCAGTTGGGTGCGCATAAAATCGTTTCCGGCGCCGCCGCACCACGCTCGCGCGATTTGCCTCCCGCGCTTGCGCTTGCCCTGGAACCCAAGTTGGAACGCGCGATATCGCTGCGACTCTCAGATTTTCTCGATCACGTGCCGGCCGGTTACATCAAGCCGGTCGAAATTCTGGACGTGAGCGCAGAAGTTTGCTTGAAGGCGTCGGAAATCGAGAAGGGGATGCCGGAGGGCAAACCGAGCATCTCGTTGCCCAGCCTTTATCAACAGGTGCCGGAAATCTTTCTGCGGAGCGTTCCGCCGGCGGATGAAACGCGAGTGGCGTTGCCCTACGAAAAAGTGCTCGAACAATTCAACAACGCGCGTGTGCGCGCCGATCAACAGCGCGATCCGGACATTCCGCAAGTCGACACGCCGATCTTGCAGGCCACGATCAAAGACACCGAGCGTTTCGGAACAAAGATGGAGCCCCTGCAATCTTCCGCCTTGCCGCGGGTGCACGTGGAAACGGCCACGGCCAAAACTCTGGCTGCGGCGGAGCCGGAGGCGACCACGCAGGAAACCAGAAAAGCAATCGCGCCGCCTCATCCGGTGATCTCACTGCATTCCCCTGATTTGAAGCCAGCGAGCGAACCGGCGTCTCGCCCGCGAATTCCTTCTCCTTTTCCGCCGAATGGAACGGGTGTGCCCGCCTCTGAGCGAGTTCCAGCCTCATGTGGGCCGCCCGTTCCTACCCCTTTGCCGTTTTCACCAGAGCTGGCGCGGATTCCGTTTCGTCCGCCGAATGAAGATGTAAAAGTTTCCGCGCCATCGGCTGAAGCATTGACCGGTGAATCTTCTCCGGCAATCAAGGCGAAATCGGAAGTTGCGCGCACCGCTGGGCCCACCATTTCGCTCGGGCTCAAACCGATTTTGCAAAATGTGCCGACCTTTCAGTTCCAAGGCGATGCGACGATTGTTCCCGACGATGCGCGCGTAGCATTTGCGCTCTCGTTGATTGAACCGCAGTTAGCCAGCGGCCGGATTGCGGTTGCGCCGAAAGTTTTCCAAGCTGCGATGCCGGAAAAATATCGCGACATTTTTTATCCGGACGAGGCGAGCACGCCGGTCTTGTTACCGTTGGAGGAAGTGCTGAAGAATCTGCCGGCCAGCGTCCTAAAGCTGCGCGACGACCAGGAAGACGTTGTTACCGATAAAGACATCGAGACGCCCTTCTCGATCAAAGCGCGAGAGGACGCCAAACTTTTTCAGATCGGCGAGCCTGCGGCCCCGAAAGCTGCCGAGAAAGCGGCGGAACCATCTCCGATCGCAGACAAGATCGACATCGAGCCGGAGGAGACGCTCGATGCAAAACAAGTCATCGCCCGCGCGAGCGCGTTCCCGGGAGTGAAATCTTGCGCAGTCACATTTTCCGATGGCTTGAGCCTGGCCGGTAATCTTCCGCCCGAACTCGCGGCGGATGGTTTATGCGCGGTGGCGCCGTCGTTACTGCAAAAGATCAATAAACACATGTGCGAGAGCAAGCTCGGCCCGCTCGTGACCATGACTCTGCATTCAGCGGACGCGGCCGTGAGTTTCTTCGCGAAGGGAAATATCTGTCTCACTGCTCTCCATGCGGAGGAAGCGCCCTCGCCGGAGATGCGCGCGCAACTCGCAGATTTGGCGGAACAACTTTCGCGGACCTACGCCCAACCGAAAATTTCACATGTCGATCATTAATTACGCCAGCCGCGAGATCCAATTTAAGATCGTTTATTACGGCCCGGCGCTTTGCGGGAAGACGACCAACCTCAATTACATCCATCAGCGGATTAATCCGATGAACCGTGGCGACCTCGTCTCGCTCGCTACCGCATCGGAGCGGACGCTTTTCTTTGATTTTTTGCCGCTCAACGCCGTCGTCATCAAAGGCTTCGTGACGAAGTTTCAGCTCTACACCGTTCCCGGCCAGGTGATTTACAACGCCACGCGTCAGCTGGTTTTGCGGAGTGTGGATGGGATGGTCTTCGTGGCCGACTCGCAATGGGAAAAAATGGAGGAGAACGTCGAGAGCTTCAAAAACCTGGCCGACAACCTGGTGCGACAGAACACGTCGATCGACGACATGCCGTGCGTGCTCGAGTACAACAAACGCGATCTCCCGAATATCGCGCCGGTTAATTATATGGAGTACGTGCTGAACAACCGCAAAAAGCGGCTGCAAAGTTTCGAAGTCATCTCCAGCACCGGGCAGAACGTCTTCGCGGCGCTCAACGCGGTGTCGCAAATTCTTCTGCACAAGTTCAGCAAGCAAAATGACGTGCCGCAAACCGCGCTGCTGCCCGTCGCCATTCCAGTCGAGCTGCCGTCGCCCCAAGCTCAGGACATCTCCGCATGAATGCGATCCCGGTTTTAACGATTGAAGATGTCGCGACGCTCGATGGCGTGCTCGGCGATTTTTTGAAGAAGGCGGAAGCCGAGTTGACCGTGGTGATCGATCGCGGCGGCAACGTCATTTCACAGTATGGCGACATCGATGTCATGGACGTGACCGTTATTGCCGCGCTCGCGGCCGGTTCCTTCGCGGCCACGCGAGAACTCGCGCGCCGCATCGGCGAGATAGAATTCAACGCGCTCTATCACCAGGGCAACGGCAATCACATGTTCATGAACTCAGTCGATGACGACACCATTATGATCACGGTCTTCGGGTCGCGTACAACTGTCGGCCTGGTGCGATTTTATTCCGCGACCACGGCGCAAAACGTTGCCGGCATTTTGAAAACCCTCCAGCACAACAATCAGGGCTTCTCTTTCGACGCCAAAGATATTTCTACCGCGCCGATCTTCTCCGATCAGTAACGCCGCGCGCGGGCCGGAGCGCGATTTTAGAATCGGCGGTCGATCGCTTCCCGAATCGTAGATCGACAATCGATCTTCGCGTCGACCAAAGCAGAAAAGGGGTGGACCTTGCGGCCCACCCCTCCCTGTCTACGAGCTTCTCCCTAGCTCTTGTCTGAAAAATCAATGCCCCGATGAGTTTTGCGAAACCACTTCGTTGAGTTTGAAGATTGGCAGGAACATCGCGATCACGATGCCGCCGACGATTACGCCGAGAAATACGATCAACATTGGCTCGATCAATGAGGTAAGAGCGTCGAGCATCGCTTCGATTTCTTCGTCCCAGAAATCGGCCATTTTCTCGAGCATGCTGTCGATCTTACCGGTAGCTTCGCCGGCCGAGACCATGCGCAGGAGCATCGGCGGGAAGATAGGCTTCTTCGACATGGCCACGGAAAGGTTGTCCCCCTTTTCCACGTCCTGGCTCACTGATTTGATGCTCGTCTCGATGACGTGATTGCCAGCCGAGCCGCCAACAATATCGAGCACTTCTAAAATTGGCACACCGCTACGGATGAGTTGGGCGAAGGTTCGCGAAAACCTGGACATGCAGATCTTGTGCACGAGCGGGCCGAATACCGGCAGCTTGAGCTTCCAGCGGTCGGACAATTGTTTGCCGCGCTTGGAATGCAGAAACGTGCGCACGCCGAAAATCGCGGCTCCAATCCCAACGATCAGAAAATACCAGTTCCCGCGAACAAAATCGCTGACGTCGATGAGGAATTGCGTCGGCGCCGGCAGTTTCGCGCCAAAGTCTTTGAAAATTTCACCGAAAATCGGCACCACCCGGACGATCAAAAATGTGGTGATGGCAAATGCGATGCAAATGACGATGACCGGATAGGTCATGGCTGATTTTACTTTCTTGCGCAACCGCGAACTCGCTTCGAGAAAGCCGGCGAGCCGGTCCAGAATCTCAGCGAGCAAGCCGCCGTGCTCACCTGCCTTCACCATGCTGACAAATAGCCGGTTGAAAATGCGCGGATGTTTTCCAATCGATTCATGGAAGGTTTCGCCGCCTTGAACGCGCGTGGTCACATCGCTGATGACGTGGCGGAGGCTGCGTTGGCGCTTCGGGTCGCATTGGTCATAAAGCGCGGTCAGGGCTTGGATCAGCGAAATACCGGCGTCAATCATGGTCGCGAGCTGGCGGGTAAAAAGCACCAGGTCGGTTTCTTTTACCTTCCAGACACGGTTGCGTGAACGATTGGCCACGGCCTTTTGTTGCAAAGACAGCACCATCAGGCCCCGGCTCATCAGGCTGGTTACGGCGTTGTCTTCATTGAGAGCATCCTGGATGCCGGAAATAATCCGGCCGGAAGCGTCACGAGCTTGGTAGGAGAAGGTGATCATATTGTAATTATAGTTATTATAATCAGCATAGCAGCTACAATGCCATGGCCTTGCCTCCCGCCGCTCCATCGCCAAGACTGGGGCCTTCAATGCCTGTTGCATGCGACCTTTACCAACTGGTTCCTGGCCTCTTTATCTGGCAATATTACGATCCCACGGTAAAGGCTGAGCTCTGTTCCAGTGCGATCATAGCTTCCGGAGAAATTTACGTTGTCGATCCAATCCTGCTGGAGGCTTCTCAGTTCGGCCGGCTTCGCCGGATAGCTCCTCCCGTCGGCATCGTCGTCACGAACGCCAACCATCAGCGCGCTGCTCTTTACTACTCAGAAAAACTTTCGGCGCCGATCTTAGCGCGGCGTGAGAGTTTTCGAGGCAAGAAGCCGTCGCGGTTCATAGAAATCGCCAACGGCGCGAAAATTTGCGATGAGCTGGAGGTGATTGCCATCGAAGGCGCAGTGGCCGGCGAGATCGCGCTTTACCATCCGTCGAACGGAGGCACGCTCGTTGTGGGCGACGCGTTGATTAACTTTGAACCGCCGGGTTTCGCTGTTCTCCCCCGGAAATACTGCCTAAACCAAAAACAAATGCAGCGCTCGCTCCAGGAACTTCTCACTCGGCCAGTCGAACGGCTGCTTTTTGCGCATGGCACGCCAATCCTTTCCGGCGCGAGCGCGCGCTTGCGAAATTTGTTGGATGTCGATCTTTGATTCGAGCATGAACGCGCAAGACCGACAACTTGAACCGGCGCTGTCAGAGAACTCGGTGGCCCGGTTTTTCCGATTGATTCGATTTTCACACACGGTTTTTGCGTTGCCCTTCGCATTGGGGGCGCTGGTCGTCGCAGCCAACGGTTGGCCGTCAACCCGAATATTGCTGCTCGTGCTCGTCTGCATGGTGTGCGCGCGCACCGCCGCCATGCTTTTCAATCGTCTGGTCGATTGGTCGCTCGATCAGCGGAATCCGCGCACGGCTTCGCGTCACTTGTTGGTTCGAAAATCGGCAGTCATAATTGCGCTGGGACTTAGTTCGATCGCGTTTCTGGCCGCGGCTGCGGCGATCAATTGGCTCACGTTTTTGCTGTCGCCGGTCGCCCTTGCCATCATATTTTTTTACTCGCTAACCAAACGATTTACCGCGATGACGCATTTTTTCCTTGGCCTCGCCCTCGCTATTGCGCCGGTTGGCGCCTGGATTGCGCAGACCGGGAATGTCGACCTTGCGCCGTTTATTCTGAGCGCAGGCGTCCTCTTTTGGGTTGCCGGTTTCGACCTGATTTACGCGACCCAAGATTACGATTTCGATCGGCGCGAAGGGATCCATTCGCTCGTCGTCAAGCTCGGGATCGCGCGAAGCTTGCGCCTCGCGCAATGGCTTCACCTCCTGATGTTTTTCGCACTCCTCGGCTTCGCCTTTGCCGCAAAACTCGGGCTGATTTATTACGCGGCCATGCCGTTCGTGGTTGCGGCGCTGCTTCACGAACATCGGAGCGCACGCCGGCTGGACGTGGCTGGAATCAATCGCGCTTTTTTTCAGAGCAACGCTTTTGTCAGCGCCGTTTTTCTGGTGGCGGTTTGCGCAGATCGTCTGGCCTGACGAATTACAGCGCGTTCAGTTGCGCGACTCGCTTCGCGTGACGTCCGCCTTCGAATGGCGTTTCCAACCAGACGCGCACAATTTTTAGCGCGAGATCTTCGGGAATCATTCTTTGTCCGATGGAAAGCACATTGGCGTCGTTGTGCTGGCGGGAAAGCCGTGCCGTCTCTTCGTTCCAGCAAAGCGCGCAACGGGCGCCGTGCACTTTGTTTGCCGCCATCGCTTCGCCATTGCCTGATCCGCCGAAAACAATTCCGCGCTCGCACTCTCCGCCCACAACTGCTTCCGCCGCCGGCACGATGAAGAGTGGATAATCGACCGGTTCTTCGCTGAACGTTCCGAAATCTTTCACTTCGTGGCCGAGCGAATTGAGAAGTTCTTTCACCTTCTCTTTGTAGCGAAAACCGGCGTGGTCCGTGCCTAGTGAAATCTTCATCGACCCGATTTTAACTGCACCGGCTACTCGGTTGTCGAGCAAAGGTACTAAATGTAGGAGGGGCCTTAGCGCCCCGGCTGGCAAATCCCCAAAGATTCGCGGCACTGAGGCCGCTCCCACGTTTTTTTAGCCGCCGTGCACCTTGGCCAGTTGGTTCCAGATTTCGCGTTCCCGTTCGCTTAGTTTCTTCGGCACGTTGATTTGGACGTCGACGTAAAGGTTGCCGCGCTTTCCCGAAACTCCGGGAAGACCGCGCTCACGCAAACGAAAGCGCTGTCCGCCTTGTGTGCCCGGCGGAATCTTCAACCGCACGCTGCCTTCGAGCGTCGGCACTTTCAATTCGGTCCCCAGAACAGCCTGCCACGGCGCGATCTTTACTTCGTGAATCAAATCGCTTCCCTCGACCGAGAAATCCGGATGCCTAGCCAGGCGCACTCGCAAAAACAGGTCGCCACTTTTCCCGCCGCGCGCGCCCGCTTCCCCCTGGCCGGCCAGCCGGATGCGTTGACCTTCGTGAACGCCGCGCGGGATTTTGACCTGGTAATTTTCCACTTTGTTCGAGCCGGCGCGTCGCAGCGAAACCGTTCGTGTCGATCCGTGCAATGCTTCTTCGAGCGTGACCATGATGTCCGCTTCCACATCGCTGCCGCGCTCCGCCGTTGCCTGGCGTCCGCCGAATCCGCCGAACGCCGATCGTCCCCGGCCGCCGCCGAAAAATGCCTCGAAGAAATCGCTGAAGCCGGTACCGCCGAATTCAAATTGGATACCACCGTTGTCGCCGCCGCCCCTTTGATAAGATCCGCCACCCGGCTGCTGCGCTCCCCATCCGGGAGGCGGCTGGAATCCACCGGGCTGGTTCCAATCGGCGCCGAGTTGATCGTATTTCGTCCGCTTCTCCGGATCGCCCAAGACTTCGTAGGCTTCGTTAATCTGCTTGAACTTTTCCTCGGCGGCTTTTTTATCTTTTGCGACGTCGGGGTGATATTTGCGTGCCAGCTTGCGAAAGGCGCTGCGGATCTCATCGTTCGTCGCCGTTTTCGGCACGCCGAGCGTTTCGTAATAGTCTCGAAACTGGACCGCCATCGCAGCGAACTTCTGCGTACGAGTCGCGACGCGCAACTAATCGTTGCCGTTGCTCTCTCCGCGTTTGTCGCAGAATGTTTTGCCAATGCGCGAGATGGGAAGATTTTTAGTGATACTCGGTGTCGTGATCGTTCTCCTTGGCCTTGTGCTTTGGGGCGGATTTGCTCCAAAATGGCTGGGCCGGTTGCCCGGCGACATTCGGATCGAGCGCGGTAACTCAGCGTTTTATTTTCCCATCGTCACCTGCATCATTATTAGCGTCGTGCTAAGCTTGTTGTTGTCGATCTTCCGGCGGTAATGGCGGCATCACGCCAACAACTTCAATTGGATCGACATGTCGCGCGGCTCGTCCAATGCCGGCGCTGTCCGCGGATGCAGTCAACGCCCGTGTCCGGTGGCGCGGTCGTTAGCGACGTCATGTTGATCGGCCAGGCGCCCGGCCCACGAGAACCGATCTTGCAAAGACCGTTCGCGCATACCGCGGGCAAAACTCTTTTCCGTTGGTTCGAAGAATTCTGCGGAATAAACGAGTCGATTGTTAGATCGACAATTTATTTCGCCGCTGTCTGTCGATGTTTCCCCGGCAAATCTTCGGGCGGAACTGATCGCGTTCCAGCGCCGGACGAGATTGGTAATTGCTCTTCGTGGATGGATGATGAAATAAAAATCTTGCGGCCGCGTCTCATCATTCCAGTCGGACGATTAGCCATCGTGCAGTTCATTGAATGCACGAAATTAGAGAAGGTGATCGGCCGAAAGTTTCGCGCTCGTCGCGCGGGACATGTTTTCGATCTCATTCCGCTCCCGCATCCGTCCGGCGCATCACCCTGGCCCAAAATTTCGCCTGGAAAACAATTGCTCGAAAAAGCGATGCGCAAAATCGCGCGCCACCCCGCGATTGTCGATCTTCGGGCAAAAGGTAGGGGCGGTTGACCTCAACCGCCCGTCACGCTTAATGAACAAAATGACTTCGCGATTAAGAGTCACGGTCTGGAACGAAAATGTCCACGAGCAGAAGAATCCGGCGGTCGCAAAGATCTACCCGAACGGGATTCACGGCTGCATTGCTGACGCGCTCAAGATCGACAAGCAAATGGACGTTCGTACAGCGACGCTCGAGGAACCCGAGCGTGGTTTGACCGAAGAGATTCTGGAGGAAACGGACGTGCTCACTTGGTGGGGACACGCCGCGCACGGCCAGGTTGCTGACGCGATCGTGGAGCGTGTGATCAAACGCATCTGGCAGGGGATGGGATTTGTTGCCCTGCATTCATCGCATTATTCGAAGATTTTCAAGCGCCTCATGGGTACGAGCTGCTCGCTCACTTGGCGCGAAGCCGGCGAAAAGGAGCGCGTATGGCTTTGTAATCCCGCGCATCCGATTGCGCGCGGGATCAATCGCTATTTCGAAATTGAGAACTCCGAGATGTACGGGGAGCCGTTCGCCATCCCGACGCCCGATGAAATTGTGTTCATCTCCTGGTTCGAAGGCGGGGACGTTTTTCGTTCCGGCTGCACCTGGAAACGCGGCAACGGCAAGATTTTCTATTTCGCGCCCGGCCACGAAATGTATCCGATCTATTTTAATCCGAATGTGCAGTTGGTTTTAAGGAACGCGGTGCGCTGGGCCGCGCCCGACGCCGATCGCTGGATCGACAGTTGTCCGCAAATCCCGATCTCGGAAGCTTGCGAACCGCTCGAACAAAAAGGTCCGCGTCTGCATAAAGAAGGCGAGGAAGGCTACAAATAATGACCGCCCACGATGTCCCCGTGCGCGCTAATGTCCCCGAATCTGATAAGTGGGACCTGCGGCATTTCTTTGCCGACGTGAGCAAGTGGCAGAAAGATTTTCGCTGGGTGCAGCAGACCTATCCGCGAATCGCGGAATGGAAAGGGAAACTTGGCGAATCCGCGAAGTCGCTCGCTGATTTGCTCGAGTTCGAGAAAACGCTCGATCTGAAATTGGAGCGCCTTTATCACTTTGCTTCGCTTCAACTCGCGGAAGACAGCGCGAACAACGAATACCTCGCCCGCGTCGGGCAGGTTCAAAATTTGCTGACCAAGATCGGCGAGGCCGCCGCCTTCGTTGTTCCTGAAATTCAAGCGATCGACGACAAAAAGTTCGCGAAGTTCATTGCCGATCCGGCGCTGGCCGAGTGGCGAATCAAATTGCATAAGATTCGTAGGCTGAAACCGCATGTTCTCTCCGAGCCGGAGGAACGTTTGCTCGCGCTTGGCAGTGTCGCGCTCAGCGGCTACGACGACACCTTTTCGCAGCTGACCGATGTGGACATGAAGTTCGGTGTCCTGACCGACGAGACCGGTCGCGAGAAACCGCTTACTCAAAGTTCCTTCAGCTCGTTTTTGGTGAAACGCGACCATGAACTGCGCAAACGCGCGTTTTATCAGTTCTACGTCGAATTTCAGGATCATCAGTACACGCTCGCCGCGTCGCTGGCCTACTCGGTGAAAGCCGACATCTTTCGCGCCCGTGCGCGTCATTATTCATCGGCGCTCGAGGCCGCACTTTTTCCCGATGACATTCCGGTCGCGGTTTACGATGGATTGGTTAAATCGGTGCGCGCCCATCTCGCGCCGTTGTTCCGCTATTTCGAATTGCGCCGGCGCGCTCTTGGTTTGAAGGAGCTGCATCATTACGACACCTACGTGCCGCTTGTTCCCGAGATTGAGATGCACACCAGCTTTGATCGCGCGGTCGAGATGGTCCTGGCTGCGCTCGCGCCGCTTGGAAAAGAATATGTCGATGTTCTGGCGGAAGGTTTGCGCGGGCGCTGGTGCGATCGCTACGAAACGAAAGGGAAACGCAGCGGCGCATTTTCCTCCGGGAGTTATGGCGCGCCGCCTTACATTCTCATGAACTACAAGGAGGATGTCTTCGCCGATATTTACACGCTCGCGCACGAAGCCGGTCATTCGATGCACACCTGGTTCGCGCAGAAGTCCCAACGTTTCCAGGATTACGATTATCCGATTTTTCTGGCCGAAGTGGCATCGACCTTTAACGAGGAATTGCTCACGCACCACCTGCTCGAACAAACCAGCGACCCGAAAATGCGCGCTTACATCATTAACCGGCAGATCGACGACATCCGCGGCACGCTTTTTCGGCAAACGATGTTCGCTGAGTTTGAGAAAATCGTTCACGCCATCGAGGAGAGTGACGACGCGCTTACGCTCGACGTTTTCAAGTCGGAATATCACAAACTGCTCGCGGCTTACTTTGCGGAAAACTTCGTGCTCGATCCGCAGCTCGATCTGGAATGTCTGCGCATCCCGCATTTTTACGGCGCGTTTTACGTTTACAAATACGCCACTGGAATTTCTGCGGCGGTCGCCCTTTCGGAAAAAGTTTTGCGGAGTGAGCCTGGCTCAGTTGACGCTTATCTCGGTTTTCTGAAATCGGGCGGCTCAACGTTTCCTTTGGAAACGCTCAAAGCCGCCGGCGTCGACATGACCACATCGGCACCAATCGAAGCGACGCTGGGTTTGTTCGAGCGAAGGTTGAGCGAACTGGAAGGTTTGCTGCTGTAGCCACGGCCCTGCGGGCCGTTTTAACGCGCCACAGGCGCGTGGCTACAAGATCGACTTTGCGTTTCGCGTGCTTGGCAAGGTCTTTGCTTAAGACCGATGCGTGAGTTTCGAATGGCGATTTCGGGCCGCTTGCGGTTATGCCGAGCTGGGCATGACCCGGCAGTCGGTGGCCGAGTTGAACGCAATTGAGCGCGCACTTCAGCATCGCCCGGAAGTCTTGCAAATGAGGCTTCATCACTTAATGCGCACGAAGAAATGGGCGCAAGCGCTGCGGGTCAGCCGCAAGCTCTGCCGAGTCGCGCCGCAATGCAGCACCGGATTTTTGCACGCCGGTTTCTGCTTGCACGAATTGGGAAAAACAGCCGAGGCGAAACGGCTGCTCCTCCACGGACCGGTCGCTCTCCTGAAGGAGCCGATCTATTACTACAACATGGGTTGCTACGACGCTTTGCTGGGCAATCACAAATCGGCCCAGGTGCATTTGCTTACCAGTTTCAAAATGGACTCTTCGTTTCGTGAGCTCGCGAAACGGGATCCGGATTTGGAATCGGTCCAGAAACTGATTTGAAGTTGCGTTTTCTGTAGAGGCAGCCGTGTCGGCTGCGCGTTAAAGATTGCAGGCGGCACGCCTGCCACTACAGGGTTGGCGAATGCAATTGAACGCGGACGAGCTTCGCGCGCGGCTCGAGCCGCTCTTTCTCGAAAATTTCGAACGCTTTGGCGAACTCGGCGCGGCCATCTCGATCTGGCAGGGCGGAAAGTCGATTGTCGATCTTGAGGGTGGGTTTAGGGACGCGCGCCACGAAAAGCCGTGGACCTCAGACACACTGGTCCTGATTTGGTCGGCGACCAAAGGGTTGGGCAGCGCTTGTGTGTTGCATGCATTGCAGGAACACAAGATCGACATAGAACGGCGCGTGGCTGAGTTCTGGCCGGAATTCGGACAAGCCGGCAAGGGAACAATCACGCTCGCGCAGTTGCTTTCGCATCAAGCCGGGCTTTGCGCGCTGGATCGAAAAGTGGACATCCTCGATTACAAGGCCGTGATCGATGCGCTCGAGAAACAGGAACCGCTCTGGCCGCCGGGAACTGCGCACGGGTATCACGCGCGCACGTTCGGTTTTCTTCTCGACGAACTCGTTAGACGAATCACCCGGATAAGTCTGAGCGAATACTGGAGAAAAATATTTGCCGAACCGCTTAAGCTCGACCTTTGGATCGGCTTGCCGGAAACAGAGAATTCGCGCGTAGCCACGGTCTACGCTGCGAAAGCAGGCAAGCCGCCCGAACCGGCAGGTTTCTATCGGGACCTGACCAGATCCGGAACGCTTGTGCGCAAGGCTTTCACGTCGCCCTACGGTTTGCACGCGGTCAACGCGATGAACGACCTGTCGATCCGCGTGCAGCCGATTGTTTCTCTTGGCGGAATCGGTAGCGCGCGTTCGCTCGCGAAATTTTATGCGATGCTGGCGAACGGCGGCGAGCTCGAGGGCCATAAATTCTTTTCGGCAAAAACAATCAGCTGGATGACGACGACGCTGGCGGACGGGACCGATCGTGTTTTTCAAATACCGACCGCGTTTTCGGCCGGGTTCATGAAAGATTCGGAGCAGTCGCGGCGTCACATCTTTGGAAGATCGACCCGCCTTCGCGCGGCTACGGCGGGGCAGGCATCTTCATTTGGGCATCCGGGCGCGGGCGGCAGTCACGCCTTTGCCGATCCGGAAAACGGTATCGCGTTCGCTTACGTGATGAATCAGATGGAGCAATCGCTCTTGCCGAACGAGAAATCGCTGCGGCTGGTGAACGCCGTCTACCAGTAGCCTCGCATTGGAAAAAACGAATTCGCGGTTGTCACCTTGCTGGCTTTGAATTAGAACCCGTGTAGGTTCGTCGAACGGAAGCCTATGAAATTCTCGCTCTCGCTGACGCTGCTTACCGCTTTATTTGTCACGGCCTGCACTGACGAAGAACCACCATCCGTGCGCGCCCGCCAACGCGCGGCAAAATATCCGGTGGAAGGGCAAGAGTCTGCGGCCGCGCAGCAGCAGCCGTTTAATCCGAACGCCGGTCCTGCGCCCGAGAACGCTCCTCGCGAAGAAGCCTCTGCCGCGCCGGCACCGACACCCGCAGGCGTGAAGGCGAAGGGAGATTATCCCTATGGCACTGCTGTTCCGGACAAACCTGGTTTCGTGAAAAGCCCGTATGCTCCGGATCAAGGGCTTGTCGATGTTCGCGGTTTCCCGCCAGGCACCGAAGTGAAGGATCCTTTCACAGGGAAGATTTTCCTGGTTCCGTAATTCACTTCGAACGCCGCCAGCAGCGCGCTATTGGGTCGAATTGCGAAAATTCGTCAATGAATTGGACACCATTGCTGGACAAGAGTGTCTTATATTCGATGCTGCTCGAAAGGATGCGGATGAGCGCAACGCCACCGCGCGCCAGGTGTTTTAGAATTTGATTCAATGGAATTACGGATAAAAAGAGGGCCTCGCGTCGAAGCTGAGATTGCTGTTCCCGGCGACAAGAGTATTTCGCATCGCGCCGCCATTATCGCCGCGTTGTCCAACGGCGTTTGCACGCTGCAGGGATTCCTGCCGAGCGAGGATTGCATGCACACCGTCAACGCGCTGCGAGCGCTTGGCATTCGGATCGAACAACCGGATTCGGACGTGCTCATCGTGCACGGAAAGAAACGTGTTCTCACCCCGCCGGAAGGCGAAATCGATTGCGGAAATTCGGGCACCACAATGCGACTTCTCGCCGGCCTGCTTGCCGGCCAAACTTTTGAGAGCCGCCTCGTTGGTGACGCTTCGCTGTCCCGGCGCCCGATGGATCGCGTGATCGAGCCGTTGCGCAAGATGGGTGCGGACATCGTCGCCGAAGGACCTGAGCACACGCCGCCGCTGCGGATCAGAGGAGGATCATTGCGCGGGATTCATTACAGTTCGCCCGTTGCCAGCGCGCAGGTCAAAAGCGCTATTCTTCTTGCCGGCCTTTTTGCCAAGGGCAAGACCAGCATCGATGAACCGTCCGCCAGTCGGAACCACACCGAGCTGATGTTTAATTATTTTCTGGTGCGTACCGCCAAGGATGAGGACGGGACGGTCAGCGTTTTCGGCGATCAGGTTCCCGAGTCGCGCGACTTCGTCATTCCGGGCGATATTTCCTCCGCGGCTTTTTGGTTGGTTGCCGCGGCCGCGCAACCGGGCGGCCATTTACTGGTGCGCCACATCGGATTGAACGACACGCGCACCGCCTTGCTCGGTGTTTTGGTTCGAATGGGAGCGCAAGTGCGCGAAGCGGTCGAAGACGTCGATCATCTTGAGCCGCGAGGCATTGTCGAAATTACCGGCGCGCCGCTCAAGGGCACCGTGATTCATGGGAAAGAAATTCCGCAACTGATCGATGAGTTGCCCGTTCTTGCCGTCGCCGGCGCGTTGGCCAACGGCACGACGATCATTCGTCACGCCGACGAATTGCGCGTTAAAGAAACCGACCGCATTGCCGCCATCGCGCACAACTTGCGCAGCATGGGCGCGCAAGTCATCGAGTTGAACGATGGTCTCGAAATTCATGGACCGGCGCCGTTGCGCGGAGCGCGTCTTCCGAGCTTTGGGGATCATCGCATCGCCATGGCTTTTGCCGTGGCCGGATTGTTTGCCGACGGCGAAACCGTTATCCAGGATGCGGACTGCATCCGCGAATCCTATCCCGGGTTCGAAAAAGCCTTGGACGAATTCATGAGTCCAAAGCGAATGCGCACCAGCACGCCGGTGATTGGGACGCTTGTGCCGGCCGCTCCTGACGAAGGGTAGACCGCCGCGCACGTATCGCGCTTGCTTTCCGTGCGGTTCACGCGAAAAAATTGCCGCGACCACGCGAGAGAAATTCTCCGCGGCAAATTTTGAAATGCTGCAAGATCGACAATCACAAGATCGACATCGTGTTATCGCGATCGATGGGCCGGCGGCTTCGGGAAAAAGCAGCGTGGCCCGGGAACTCGCCCGGCGCCTTGGTTTTGTTTACGTGAACTCAGGTGCGATGTATCGCGCAATGACCTGGCACGTTTTGCAGCACGGCGCTTCGCCGAATGACGCCGGCCGCGTGGCAGAACTTGCGGATACGGCGCGCGTCATTTGCGATCTTCGAAACAGGGAAGGCCACGTCTTAATCGACGATGTCGATCCAACCGAGCATTTGTGTGACGAACGGGTGAATCAAGCCGTCTCGTTTATCAGCAGCGTCCCGCAGGTGCGCAAAGTCATTGTCGAAGAATTACGCAACTATTCGCGCGATTACGACCTGGTCATGGAAGGGCGCGACATCGGCTCGGTGGTTTTTCCGGACACGCCTTACAAGTTTTACATCGACGCTTCGCCCGAGGTACGTTTGCAACGCCGGGCCGCGCAAGGTCAACGCGATGAGATTGCCACCCGCGACCGCGCCGATTCTTCACGGGCCGCTTCGCCCCTCGTCGTTGCCAGGGACGCCGAAGTGATCGACAGCTCGCATCTGACGATCGAGGGCGTGGTCAACGAGATTATGCGCCGTTTGGAAGCGAAGGGACTGCAGAAAGGTAAAGAGTGAGAGATCGAGTGCCTGGGAAAAATCGCTAACTCACTAAATCACTCACTCGCTCAATGAATTTCTATTATTGGGTCGGTTATCATCTCAGCCGGCTGCTCGCCCGATTATTTTTCGGGTTCCGTATCATTCATCGCGAACGCGTTATTCAAACCGGGCCGGTGATTCTGGCCACGAATCACCAGAGTTTTTTCGATCCGCCGCTGGCCGGCAACGCATGCGACCGCGCTATTTATTTTCTCGCAAAAAGATCGTTGATGAATGTGCCGGTGCTCGGCTGGCTTTTGCCGAAGCTCAACGTGATCCCGGTCAATCTGGAAAGTATCGATCGCAGCGCACTCAAGGCATTGATCCGAGTTGTGCGAGGGGGCGATTGCGCGCTCGTTTTTCCGGAAGGCTCACGCACGCCCGATGGAAGTCTGCAGCCGGCCTTGCCCGGAGTGGGCCTCCTTATTGCCAAGACGCTCGCTCCGGTCGTGCCGATGCGGATCTTCGGCGCGTTCGATGCCTGGCCGATCGGCGGTAAAATTCATTTGTTTCGTCGAATCACCATCGTGGTCGGCGAGCCGATTCACTTTTCTGAAGCCGATCTTAATCCACGAGACGGTCTCTATACGCGCCTGAGCCAGCGTGTCATGGACGCCATCGCCGCTCTACATCTGGAATAGCGCGCATTTGCGCGGGCAAGATCGACATCGATATTTGCATGTGAGTCTGCCGAAGCCGCCGACCGAAGAACCCGAGCCCGCACCTGTTTCGAAAAACGTCCTGCGACTCCTGCTCGTGATCCTGATCGCATTTGGTTTGGTGGCGCTTTACGCGAATGTGCAAAAACTCCGCCGCGACAAAATCGAAACTGTTACGTTTACTCCGGCGTCGTCTCCGGCCGAATCTCCATCGCCGCGCGTTCCTTAAGAGATGCTTTGTGCATCGCTCGCCTTTTGTTCGAATACTGAAACGAGAATTTAGTCTAAGCTCTAGCATGAAAACAATTTTTGCTCTGCTAATCGCGGTTGCCTTGTCGATCTTTTGTTCGTGTCAGAAAGAGCAGACCGAGGCGGAACGTAAAGCGGAGATCGATCGCGAAGTGCAGCAGCGGCTCGATGCCGAACATCAAGCGCAGGAAAAGGAACAACTCGCGCAACGGGAGACGGAGTTGAGTGCGCGCGAAAAAGAGCTCGCGGATAAGGAAAGCGCAGCCGCGGCCACCAAAGCTCCTGAGCAAGAAGTTCGTTCCACACGAACGGAACAGCGCACAGCGCGCATCGACGAACGCCGCCCGACCGCGTCATACAATACTTTCTACACGAAGCTCGACCGTTACGGCGCGTGGCGCGAGACCGGCGATTACGGTTACGTTTGGCAACCGCGCGAAGCGGAGTCGTCCCGAAACTGGCGTCCCTACACCAACGGCCGGTGGGTTTACACCGATGTCGGCTGGACCTGGATTTCGAACGAGCCGTTTGGTTGGGCCACGTATCATTACGGACGCTGGACCCGCTTGCGCAATATTGGCTGGGTCTGGGTGCCTGGCGACGAATGGGCGCCGGCGTGGGTTTCCTTGCGCAAAAGCAACGATTACGTCG
>DASYVQ010000134.1:0-14566 GCA_035936875.1 Chthoniobacterales bacterium | reverse complement strand
ATCGATGAGGCGCGCATGATTCAGCTCAATGCCGAAGCAGAACGCACCAAGGATTACGCGCGCGCGGCAAGTTTGTATTTTGGAAACGGCGCAACATCGACAATCACTCCTGGCGAATCGTTTCCGAGAAAACTTTCGCGCTGGACGCTGCGTCACTTGGAGCTTTCCGGATTTTCGTTGCTCCTGTCGATCGTTGCCGGCATTCCGCTCGGGATTTTTGCCAGTCGCGGCGGCGCGATCGGACACGTGATTCTCGGTTTCACCAGTGTCGTGCAGACCATCCCGTCGCTGGCACTTCTCGCGTTGCTCGTCCCACTCCCCTTTTTCGGGATCAGCGCGCGCACCGCCATCGCCGCGCTTTTTCTTTACGGATTGCTCCCGATCGTGCGCAACACCGCCACTGGTTTACAAGACATCCCGCGATCGTTGCGTGAATCGGCGATTGCATTGGGGATCGGTGCAAGAGCGCGGCTCTGGCAAATTCATTTGCCAATCGCCTCGCGCTCAATTCTTGCCGGAATCAAAACGAGCGCGGTGATCAATGTGGGAACCGCCACGCTGGCGGCGTTGATCGGCGCCGGTGGGCTGGGCGAACCAATTCTAAGCGGGCTGAACCTGAACGATCACGCCACGATTTTGCAGGGCGCGATTCCGGCGGCCGTTCTCGCGTTGCTCGTCCAGTGGCTTTTCGATTTGCTCGATCTCATTTTGATTCCAAAAGGTCTGCGGTTATAAGATCGATAATGGCAATCGCGTCGATCAATCCGGCCACGGGCGAAAACCTGAAAGAATTTTCGCCGCTCAGCGATGCTGACATCGACAAGCGGCTCAAGCGCGCCGAGCAAGCGTTTGCACATCATCGGCGGGAACCGTTCGCGAAGCGTGCGCAATTAATGACGACGGTCGCGTCGTTACTCGAACAGGAAAAAGAAAAGCTCGCGCGCACGATCACGCTCGAAATGGGAAAGCTGCTGCGCGCGTCGATTGATGAAGTGGATAAATGTGCGCGCGGCTGCCGCTTCTATGCTGAGAACGCAGAACGATTCTTAGAGGATGAGCCTGCGCAAACCAGCGCCGCCCGCAGCTACGTTCGTTACGAGCCGCTCGGACCGGTCCTCGCCATCATGCCGTGGAATTTCCCTTTCTGGCAGGTGTTTCGATTTGCCACGCCCGCGCTAATGGCGGGAAACGTCGGACTTCTTAAGCATGCCGCGAATGTTCCGCAGTGCGCGCTCGCCATCGAGGAGATCTTCTGCCGGGCAGGATTCGATGAAGGCGTTTTTCAAACTTTGCTCATTGAGGCCGAGCAAGTCGAAAAAATAATCGTCGATCCGCGCGTGAAAGCGGTCACGCTCACCGGCAGCGAAAAAGCCGGCAGCGCCGTGGCCAGCATCGCCGCGCGCGAGATCAAAAAAAGCGTGCTCGAACTCGGCGGCAGCGACGCATTCATCGTTATGCCGAGCGCCGATTTCGAAAACGCTGTCTCGACGGCGGTGACAGCGCGCACGATCAACAGTGGTCAATCTTGCATTGCGGCAAAACGTTTCCTCGTCGCCGACAAGGTCTACGACAAGTTTCTGGAGGAATTCGTCGCCCGAATGCGTGGCTTGAAAATCGGCGATCCGCTTGACGAGACGACCGAGATTGGTCCGCTCGCAACCGAACAGATCCGGAACAGCGTGCATGAGCAAGTGCAGAAATCGATCGCCGCCGGCGCGAAATTGTTGACCGGCGGGAATCGAGTTCATGGGCCGGGATTTTTTTACGAGCCGACTGTACTTGTCGATGTGCCGAAGGAATCGCCCGCTTACCGCGAAGAAGTTTTCGGACCGGTCGCGTCGATTTTTCGCGTGCGCGACGCCGCCGATGCAATCGAGACCGCAAACGACAGCACATTCGGTCTCGGAGCCAGCGCCTGGACGAATGATCCGGCGGAACAGGAATTGTTCGCGTCTGAGCTCGAGAGCGGAATGGTGTTCATCAACGCAATGGTCGCCTCCGATCCACGCTTGCCTTTCGGCGGAGTGAAACGTTCCGGCTTCGGTCGCGAACTTGGCGCGCACGGCATTCGCGAGTTTACCAACACCAAATCGGTTTGGATTTCGTAACGGGTTACTTCGTCGAGAACTGGTCCTCTTTGTTCTTGAAAAGAATGTTGAAGGTCGTGAGCGAACCGTAGCAGCGAGTGATGTATTGCTGGATGTCGAACTTGTCGGCGTCGCTGAGTTTTTCGCTTGCGTTTACCTTTTGCTCGAGGACGCGCAGGTTGTTGCGAATCATGACGATCTTGTGAAAGAAAGTTTCGAGCGGGATTTCCTTCGGCTGAAGCGAGGTGTCGGCAGATTGCATGATAAGACTTCCTTGCTGCCATCGGTTCGCAAGTCCCTCGACCAAGGTATCGGTTTTCTCGAGGCCTAACGACTCGACGACGGCGTTCGCAGTGTCGCGAATAAGATTGACCAGCGGCATGTCGAGCTCGCGCAGACTCGCTGTCGGTTCGGCTAAGGTGAGTTCGGCCGATGTCGGATCGAGTGTGCGTGGCGCATCGTCGAAAGAAATATCGGCCGTATGCTCGGTCAACGCTTTGACCACGCCGCGACCATAGCGCGGGTGGTTCACCTTCATTCCGATATGCAGATTGTCGATCTTGAGTGCCATGATCCGGCATCCTCTCGACTGTTGGCCAAAGCTCAACACGTTTTTAGTTGTCTCAATTGCGCGCAGCCGCGCATTCTCGCGGCCGCCAGCGCCTCTACAACAGATCCAGCTGTGTTCTCGATTTTTGAAATGACGCCGTGGAAAGCTGTGGCCGCTTGCCGATTCCGGCGCGACGGCAACTCACCTCGAACATCGAGGCGATTTGTTGCGCGAAGATTCCCTCGCCGGTCATGCGCGTGTGCCACTGCGAATTGTTCAGCCGATCATTTCCGCGCAAATCACGGATGCGTCCGAGAATCTTTTCTTTCCGCTCGGGAAAATGTTCTTCCAGCCAATGCTCGAAGAGCGGCGCAACCGCCCACGGCAAACGAACGATTGTGTAACCGGCAAATTGCGCGCCAGCCTTCGCGCAAGCTTCCAGAATTTTGGGAACCTCGTGATCCGTTAGGCCCGGAATAATAGGCGCAACCATGACGCCGACTGGGACTTCGGCGTTTCGCAGTCTCTCAATTGCCTCCAAACGTGCGGCCGGCGGTGACGTGCGCGGCTCGAGCACGCGCTGCAAATTTGGGTCGAGCGATGTGACCGAAATGTTGACCGCCGCTGCGTTGCAAGTTGCGAGCTCCTGCAAAAGATCGACGTCTCGCGTCACAAGCCTGTTCTTGGTAATGATCGCGACCGGATTGCGAAATTTCGCGAGCACCTCGAGACAACCGCGCGTGATCCGCAGTTTCTTCTCGACCGGCTGATAAGGATCGGTCACGCCGCTCATCACCAGCACTTGCGGCCGCCAGCGTGGCGACTCGAGTTCCGCGCGCAACAACTCAGGCGCGTTGGTTTTCACCATGATCTTGTTTTCGAAATCGAGCCCGGCGGAAAAGCCGAGGTACTCGTGCGTCGGCCGCGCGTAGCAATAAATACAGCCGTGCTCGCAACCGCGATACGGATTCAAACTCGTCTCGAAGCCGACGTCCGGACTGTTGTTACGGGAGATAATTGTTTTCGTTCCGTCCCTGAAAAATTGCGTCGCCTGCCGCGGCCGCTCCTCTTCGTTGGGATCAATATCGACAACATCGTTATCGGTTAGATCGACATGGAGCCTTTCGAAACGATTGGCCGGGCTCCAGGATGCGCCCCTTCCATGGACAGGGGAGGAGGACTGCGGCGCCTCCTTTACCACTGGGACGAACTTCTTCTTTGCTTTGTTACCCTCCGGAGTCACGGTGCGCTAAGTTCACATGAACGTATCATTTTGTCGAGCCATGTTCGACTGAACAGCCGGTTTGGATGGGGTTAGCGCCCTTGCTCAACCTCTCAGCAATGGCACACTTCTCGCGATCGAGATTTTCGGGAGGGGTGGTCGAGTGGTTTATGGCTCCGGTCTTGAAAACCGGCAGGCCGAAAGGCCTCGTGGGTTCGAATCCCACCCCCTCCGCCGGCTCAATTGCGGATCGCCGATTGCGGATTGCGGATTTTTTGAAGAAAGAAACGATCGACGAGGATTGCGCAAAGAATTCCTAAAATCGCCGCGCAGACGACGTCGGATAGGTAATGCGCGGCCACATACATTCGTGAGATGCCGATCAAGATTGGAACCGGCACACAGGCAAGACCGATTCGCCAGTTCGCCAGAAACAGGACAGCGAAGAACGCAGTCGACGCCGCAACGTGACCGGATGGAAACGCGTGAAATCTTGAACTGAAACGCGGACCATTCCAGACTTCCTCCGATTTTACGGAAGGCCGCGCCCGGCCAGTGGAAATCTTAATGCCGCGCCCAATCAAACCGGCGATGGCAAGCGCGGCCAACATCGACAAGAAGGTGCGTGTCCATCTCTTGCTGCCGCGCCACCAAGCGATCCCTGCCAAAATCAGACCGAGAGCGAAATGCTCCGGCCAGTCACCGAAACGGCTTACGTTGTCCAAGAAATTGCGCGCGGTTCGATTCTGATGTTGCGCGACAAAATCGCGCGCTGCGTCATCGAAGTAGAACGACGCCACGATCGCGACCGCTGCGATCAGGATGCCTATCACCCAATAAAAAATCGACCTGCCCTTCACAAATAGGTTTCCGCCGGATTTGGCGAACGCTATTTTGGGTCCCCACTTGAAATTCGCAACCCGCAATTACGCGCTGCTTTTTTTTGGCTGCGTCCTTTTCCACCTTGTCGGCACCTGGAGTCTGCCCTTGGTCGACCGGGACGAGCCGCGCTTTGCCGAAGCGTCGCGGGAAATGATCGAGCGCGGCGATTATGTAGTGCCGTACTTCAACAATCATTTTCGTTTCGACAAACCTCCCCTCGCCTACTGGACACAAGCCGCCAGCTACAAAATCTTTGGCGAAAACGATTTCGCAGCGCGTTTCCCATCGGCCATCGCCGCCGCGCTCATTGCATTGTCGATCTTCGTCTGGGGTTCGCGCATCGGCGGAAATCGCACCGGCTTGTGGGCGGCGATCATTTTCACGCTTTCACTCCAAACATTTCTGCATGCGAAAGCCGCCGTCGCGGATATGTGGCTGGTATTGTTTGTCACGCTTGCGCATTGGAGCGCATACGAGCTGGTAGCCGACTCGTTAAACGAAGATCGACAATCGACAAGATCGACAATCTGGTGGTGGAGTCTTTATTTCTCGCTCGCGTTTGCGTTTCTTGCGAAAGGGCCAATCGGATGGACGCCCTTGGCGACTGTTGCCGCGACGAAATTATTTTCGCGCGAGGTTTCACTCGCGAGAAAATTCAAATTCACGCGAGGCATTCTCGTAATGCTCGCGATTGTCGCGCTCTGGGGCGTTCCGGCGTTACTTCGAACGCACGGCGAATTCTTTATGATTGGAATCGGCAGACATGTAATCGGACGATCGTTCGGCGCGATGGAAGGCCACGGCGGGAACTCGTTCGCGGTATATCTGCTTCTGCTCCCCTTTTATTTCGTGACGGTGTTCGCCAGCTTCTTTCCGTGGTCAATCAAACTGCCTTCGCTTTCCAAACGGCTTTGGAGCGGTCGGGACAAGGTCGACAGTTACCTTCTCGCCGGCGCAGCGGTCATTTTGGTTATTTTCTCTCTCGTCAAAACGAAACTGCCGCACTATACCCTGCCGGCATTTCCGCTGCTTTCGCTTTTGCTCGCGCGCAGCTGCGTGGCAAACGAGCGATTTTGGAAACGCTGCGCGATTATCACAGGGTGCGTTTATCTCGCGATCGCGCTCGTCGCCCCGCCATTTGCGGCACAATTTTTCCCCGCAGCGCAACTTTATCGAGAATCGCGCGACTATTTGCGGCCGGAAATGGAATTTGGCGCGGTCGGGTACACCGAACCAAGTTTGGTCTGGTATTTTCGGTCTCGGGTCAAAGGCTGGATGACAACGCTGGATACGGACAACGCAGTTCAATTCATGGAAAAAGGCGGCCCGCGCTTTGTCATTCTGCCAACGGAACTAGCAACGAAGGTTTTCCCTATTCTGCCGTCGACCTGGAAAACATTCTCAGCAGGCGGACTGAATATCGCCAAAGGCAAACGGGCCGATCTTACGCTTGTTTTGAAGCCGGATTGATGAAGCGTTGGTTCAGATGATCACGTTTCTCGACGGCAAACTCGTCGGTGCGTTGCCGACTCAGGCGATTGTCGATGTTGGCGGCGTGGGCTACGAAGTTTTTATCCCGCTCTCGAGTTACGACAAACTTCCCGCCGTTGGTCAGCCAATTCGCATTCTCACTCATCTGGTCGTTCGCGAAGACGCGCATGTGCTTTACGGATTCATGAGCGTCGCTGAGCGCGATTTATTTCGATTGCTCGTGAATAACGTCAGCGGCATCGGGCCGAAGCTCGCGCTCGCTGTCCTGAGCGGAATGAGCGTGACCAATTTCAAAAGCGCAGTCGTGAACTCAGACGTTGCCGCGCTGGCAAAGATCAGCGGGCTCGGGAAAAAGACTGCGGAGCGGATCGTTCTCGAATTGAAAGACAAACTCGGCGTCGCGGCTGCATGGGAAGCAGCGACCGCCGCGCACGCTCCAACTCCCGAACAGGAACAAGCGAATGAAGCTGTCCTGGCGCTGATCGCATTGGGTTACAAACAAGTTGATGCGCATCGCGCCGTCCGTGAGTTACAGCAGAAGGAGCCCGGCAAGTCCGCGGAGGAATTGGTCAAGCTCGCGCTCAAACGAATGGCCGCAGGCCGATGATCGCAACCGCCGAACAGGACAGACTAGAGGCAATTCGCGGCGCTTTTCCGAAGGAAGGCCTGTTTGCGGAAAAGGATTGGCTGCTTTCGCCGGATGCGTTTCCAATCGAGAAGGAATTCGTCGCAGAGCTCGAGCAGCTCGGCCATCGGCTCTTCGTTTTTCAGCGCGCTTGTAACCAGCTCTATCAACTGAGCGTCAAAGGAAAGCAGCCCGAATGGGTCGCGCGCTATCTGGATGCCGGCAAACCGCCGGAGTTGATCGAGTTTTCGCGACGAAAAGAGATTCGCGACGATTTGCCGCGCGTCATTCGCCCCGATCTCATCCTCACGGAAACCGGTTACATCATTGCCGAGATCGATTCGGTGCCGGGTGGAATCGGTTTAACGGCGTGGCTCAACCAAACTTATTCGGCTTTCGACAAAGAAATCATCGGTGGCGCGGATGGAATGCTCGATGGATTTCAAAGTGTTTTGCCGAACGGCGGCGACATCGTCATTTCGCAGGAAGCGGCAACTTATCGTCCGGAGATGGAATGGATCGTTGCGCGCTTGAAAGATCGACATCCTGATCTCGAGTGGCGCGTGGTCGCTGCGGAAAACTACGAACCTCAAGATGGGCGGGCGGTTTATCGGTTCTTCGAGCTGTTCGACCTGCCAAACATTCCCGGTATCGACAAGACACTGCGCGCAAACGCAGAAGGCCGCATCACGGTCGCGCCGCCGATCAAACCTTATCTCGAAGAGAAAATGTGGTTCGCGCTCTTTTGGATGCAGCCGCTCCGCGAATTTTGGCGACGCGAGCTCGGTGAAAAATATTTTATCCAGTTACAGGAAGTGATCCCCTACTCCTGGCTGCTTGATCCGACGCCTTTACCGCAGCACGCAGTCATTCCGCGGCTTGAGATTCACGATTGGCGCGAGGCGGCCAAGTTCAGCCAGAAAGACCGCGATCTTCTTTTAAAGGTGAGCGGGTTCTCGCCGCTCGGCTGGGGTAGCCGCGGAATTTCACTCGGTTCCGATTTAGCGCACGCCGAATGGGAGAAGAGAATCGAGAACGCGCTCGCGACATTCGAGCAGTCGCCAACGATCATGCAGCGCTTTCACAAAGGAAAATTATCTGAGCACCGCTACTGGGAGAACGTAGGTGGATCGGCCGCTCCGCCGGGCGATGTTAACAAAAATGCGGCTTCGCCGCCTAATTTTGGCATCGAGCAAGGGACTGCTCGATTCACCTTAAAAACGATGAAAGGTCGCGTGCGTCTTTGTCCGTATTATTTCGTCGAAAGCGACCGGGTGAAACTGCGCGGTGCCCTCGCGACAATTGCTCCAGCTGACAAAAAATTTGTGCACGGCATGCGGGACGCGATTCTTGCCCCCTCGCGCGTCGAGACTCCGGGATGATTCAATGAGCGTTGACCATTTACGCACTCGGAACCTTTCTCTGAGAGCCATACTGCGGGTGCTCGCGGCCTTTACAATAAGCGGCTCTTATTCTGTCGGTCAGGGAATGGATGAGGAGAACAAGCCGCTTGCCTCAGTGCCGCTCGAGCTTCACGAAGACATTCCTTTTCTCCGGGTACAGATTAATGACTCTCAACCGCTCTGGTTCAACGTGGACAGTGGCGCCGGCGCCTGCGTTATCGACAAGACGACGGCAAAGGCTCTGAAAATTCCCAGCGAAGGCGAACTGCAGGGCACGGGAGCCGGGGCCGGGACATTTGCTTATGCAGTGGCGAAGGATGTTCGTCTCACGACCGGCCCTCTTTCATTCAAAGTGGATCAACTCCGCGTGATTGACTTGAGCGGTGTGCCCACACCAAAAGACCGGAAACTGGCCGGCTTGTTCGGCTACGACTTCTTCCAGCAATACATCGTCGCCTTGGATTACGATAAATCAGTCATGTCTGTCTACGATCCGAAGACATTCATCTATCGCGGCAAAGGAGAAGCCCTGCCGCTCACTTTCAAGAAGAAAGTTCCTTTCATCAGGGGCAGGATTCAGGTCCCCGGAAAGGCAGCCGTTCAACACGAATGGCTGGTCGATAGCGGCTCGGCCGATGCGTTGAATGACGAACTGCTGGCCGAGTCCGAAGGCGAAAAGAAAAGACTGACCGGCGGACGCGGACTTGGAAAAGAGTTTGAGATTTTGCAGGCGACAGCCGATCGCGTCGAGTTAGGACGTTTTCAATTCCCAAGCGTCATCGGCTTCTCTGGCGGAATGAAAATTGGCGGCGGACTCCTCAAATATTTTACCGTCGTGTTCGATTATCCATCGCAGAGGATGATCCTTGAACCCAATCGCCGTTATTCCGAATAAACGTCGCGCAGTTAAGTTGCTGAACGGTGCAAGACCGACATATGTCCACCGGCAAGTTGATCGAGTCGTACGTGCCGGCGCGGTTGGACAGGATGCCGTGGAGCCGGTGGCATTGGCTGATTGTTGTCTCGCTCGGCGCGACTTGGATCCTCGATGGCCTCGAAGTCACGTTGGCCGGTTCGCTAGGCGGAATTTTGACCCGTCCCGAGACGCTGGGGTTGACTCCAACGCAAGTGGGCGCGAGCGCGAGCTTTTATCTCGCGGGCGCTGTGATCGGGGCGTTGCTCTTCGGTTATGGAACCGATCGACTCGGACGGAAGAAATTATTTTTCATTACGGTCGCGGTTTATCTCATCGCCACGGGCCTGACCGCGTTCTCCTGGAGTTTCGCGAGCTACGCTTTCTTTCGCGCAGTGACAGGCGCGGGGATCGGGGGCGAATATGCCGCGATCAATTCGGCAATCGACGAATTGATTCCGGCGCGCGTGCGCGGCCGGGTGGATTTGATGATTAACGGATCGTACTGGGCTGGCGCAGCGCTCGGTTCGGCGGCGACGATTGTGCTGCTCGATCCGCGGCGACTTCCGATCTGGCTGGGCTGGCGATTTGCTTTCGGAATCGGCGCGACGCTCGGCTTGATCGTGATTTTCTTTCGACGATGGATTCCGGAGAGCCCGCGCTGGTTAATGATCCATGGACGAAACGCCGAGGCGGAACAAATTGTCGGAGAAGTCGAACGCAAAATCACGGCGCATCCAGAAACACTCCCTGCGCACGACGCACCGCCGATTCGAATTCACACACGCACGCACACACCGTGGCGAGAGGTCTGGAACGCGATCGTGTACGAACATCGACAACGTTCGTTGCTTGGATTCGTGTTAATGCTCACGCAGGCATTTTTCTACAACGCGATCTTTTTCACTTACGCGCTGGTCTTGACGCGCTTTTACGGCGTGCCGGAAGAGAATGTCGGTGGTTACCTTTTGCCATTCGCCCTTGGAAATCTGATTGGCCCGTTCTTGCTCGGACATTTATTCGACACCATCGGGCGCAAGCCGATGATCACAATCACTTATGGACTCGCCGGAATTCTGCTCGCCTTCACGGGCTGGCTTTTTCACGCGGGATTGCTGACCGCACAAACGCAAACACTGGCCTGGACGATCATTTTCTTTATCGCTTCGGCCGCAGCGAGCTCCGCGTATCTGACGGTAAGCGAAATTTTCCCGCTCGAAATTCGCGCACTGGCCATCGCAATCTTCTACGCAATCGGAACACTCGCGGGTGGAGTCGGCGCACCGTTGTTGTTCGGTTGGATCATCGGCACGGGATCGAGCAACGCGTTGTTCGTCGGATATCTCATCGGTGCGGCGCTGATGATTTTTGGCGCAGTGACCGAAGCGTGGATCGGCGTGCCGGCGGAACGTCGATCGCTCGAACACGTGGCGGCGCCGTTATCGAGTCGCGGACTTTAATCAGCCTCGCGCTTATCAGCCAAGATCGACATCTCGCAAGTGTGGATGGGACCCCCCGGCGTGAGCTCGCTGCAATAAAGATGGAACGCGTCGGCGCGAAACATTCCGGCATCGAGTTCGGCATTCGACTTTAGAAATTTTCGAAGCACGCCGTCATGAGCACCGTGACAACGCGCAAGCGTGATGTGCGGGTGCCAGGGACGTAAATCGGCTTCGAGCCCGACAGCTAACGCCGCATCCTGCACGCGTTTGTGAAGTTGAAAAAGATGCGGATGGCCTTTCCCAACGCCGATCCAGATGATTTTCACCGGCCCTTTGGATGGAAACGTCCCAGCGCCTTGGATCGGAAGAAAAAATGCGCGAAACTCGATCGCGCTCAGTTTTTCGCGCAACGCAAGATCGACATGTTCCGAGACGTCAGGAAAAAAACCGAGCGTCAGATGCATTTGATTGCGCTCGGCCCAGCGCACACCACGAATGTGCGGGTCAAGATCGACCAGTGATTGCTGAATCGACAGCGGCGGACTAATCGCAACAAAGAGACGCTTCGGCTTCACTTCTTGCCGCGAACTTCCGCGCCAGATCGCGCCTCGTCACCGCTTTTACTCACGCGAGGCGGCAAACACCTGTTCACGATCTTCATCACGTATCCGGTCAGATTTGGGAAGAGCGCATTCGCAGCAATAATGAAATGAGCTGTCCATGGCATCACCAGCGCTGGCTTTCCTTTTCGGCAGGCGGCAAGGATTTTTCGCGCGGCGCGCTCGGCGGAGATGGAAGCGAGGGGCAGTTTACTCGACATCTCGAACCATTTGTATTCCGCGGCATGATCGCCTTTGAACTTCGCGTGAACCTGCGAACCAGTGCGCATCATCCCCGGCGTGACCGTGGTAACGAAGATTTCGTCACGCGAAAGCTCGGCACGAATCGCGTCGGAGAAGCCGGTAAGGGCAAACTTGCTGGCGGAATACGCTGCCATGTGAGGCACTGCGATTTTTCCGCCGATCGACGAGACGTTCACGATGCGGCCGCCGCCTTTGGCTCGCATTTGAGGCACGATGAGCATTTGCAAAATGAACGGCGCCCAAAAATGCAATCGCATGGCGCGATCGAAATCCTTGAGCTGCATGTGGTCAAACGGACCGACTTCGATGATCCCGGCGTTGTTGATCAAGATGTCGATCTTGGTGAAGCGCTGGAGAGTTTGTTGAACAGCAGATTGCATCTGATTGCCGTCGAGCAAGTCACATTGGATGGTCAAAACCTCGGTCTCGAATCTATCGAGGTCGCTTTTCGCGCGCGCGAGCTCCTCGGTATCGCGGGCAAGCAGCGCGACTTTTGCACCGGCTCGACAAAGTTCTCGCGCGATGAGCAAACCCAAACCGCGGGATCCGCCAGTGACGAGGGCGACTTTGTTTTGGAAAGAGAAGCGGGACATTCCTGAATCTTCTAACCGTGTTTACGATTGAAACGAGCGACTTCGCGTTGCGTTTCCCGGTCGACAGCGCGCTTTTTAAGGTCGGCGCGTTTGTCGCGCGCGACTTTTCCCTGCCCCACACCAAGCTCGGCTTTGAGTTTTCCGTTTTTCCAGTAGAGCTTCAAAACGACCAGGGCGCGCCCGCTCACTTGTGTCTCGCCGTAGAGTTTGTCGATTTCTTGTCGATGCAAGAGAAGTTTGCGGACACGTTTGGCGGATGGAATCTCGTGGCTGGCTTTTTCGTACGGCTGGATATCGGCGTTGTAGAGAAAAGCCTCGCCGTTCTCGATGCGGGCGAAGGCATCGCTGATGTTTGCTTTGCCGCCGCGAATCGATTTGACCTCGCTGCCCTTCAACTCGATGCCAGCTTCGTAGCGCTCGAGAATGTGAAAATCGCGGAGCGCCTTGCGATTAAGAATCGACTCGGCAGGCATGATCGCGTCGGGAACGCGATGGAAAGTTACGCGTTGTCCGCTGAACCTTTGAGCGATTCGTAGGTAAGCTTGCCGGCGATAATTTCCTTCAGGGCGATGTCAGTCAACGACATGCGCGGCGTTGTTTCCACCATGGGGCGATGTCCCAGGCCGAGCTGACGCACACGCTTGGAGACAACGTTGATCAGGAGTTGCTGGTTAGGAATAACTTGGGCTGCTTCCTGGAGGAGTTGAGTCGTCATATGGCGCAAGGATCTGACGGCGCGGGTTGCTTCCGTCGGGAATTGAAGAATGGTTGGCGCGCTGCTGGCGAGAGCGGAGGGCGTAAGTTGCGGCGCGATCATGAAAACGGAGCGTTGACTTTGCGAGCGGTTGAAATGGTTGTCAACCGATTTCATTCGTACGATCAAATGCCGGCCGCTCCTGCCGGCAAAGATCCACAATCGAACTCGATGGCGCGTCAGAGCGCGATTCGACTAATGAACGATGAAACTGAGGCTGACGTTAATCAGCATTTCGCCTAGGGTGAAGCCGACTATTTTTTGTGAGGATTTGAGTTTCATTTCTTTGTTCCGTTTGAGATGACCGTGCTGGTGTGTTCAGAGCGTACGCGCCCGTTGAGCGTCATGTTCCAGAACGTGGAGACATCGACTTGCACAAGAGTACTTCCGAGATCGGTGGCCGTAGAATCGATCGTGACCGTGCCGCTGGGCGTTCGTGTGAACTGAGTGACGCCGTTGGCGGTTGGGTAGCCGCTGATTTTGACGACCTCGGTCGCTTTCTTGCAAAAATCTGAACTGTTTGGCGCCGTCCCGAGAAGAGTTTGGATATAACTTGCGGTGGTGAGGTCTGTAAAGGCCAGGTTGCGCAACACTTCGCAGCGATCATGAACGCTCTGAAGCGCAGCAACGGATTCCTTGCTGGTGTCGATATAACGGAGGCAGACGGCGTTGAGCTCGAAAATGGACCCGCAAAAGGTCGCGAGCAGAAGCACGGCAACGAGAACCTCCGGGAGCGTCATGCCCAGATTGGATTGCGTGGTTCGAAGCTTCATTGGCGCAGTGTTATATTAACTATAGAAAAAGTAGCAGTTAGTGCCCTTTTCTCGTTCCTGTGATGGGCAACCGATTAAAATGAGAAAACCATCGCATTTTCGCACTTCTGAGAGTCTTCCCGGGTAAACTCAGGATATTGCGCGCAGCCCGCGCGCGTTCGGAAAGAATTCGAGCCCCGCCGATTAGATAAATCTTCCCTAGCCCTCATGAACCATTTGCCATAAATCCCCAATTACGCGACTAGTGACGGCACATTTTGACGCCGATCGATTGTGCAATCAGTTCGGGCTGTGGCTCAGCTTGGTAGAGCGCCTGCCTCGGGTGCAGGAGGCCGTGGGTTCAAATCCCACCAGCCCGACGCAGAAACTCGATTTGGGATGCAGCCAAACTTTAAGGTTGAACCGGTTACGTCAGTAGTGACCAATTGATTACGGTTAAACGCTTGAAAATCGTATCGCTAACGCTGCTCGGCCTGCAGTATGGGCTAGCGGCGGCTCACGCGATGGCCGTAGACGTAGACGTGTATGTCGGAAAACCGCCTGGCTTAATCAAATACGTTGACCCGGTCTATCCGCAGGCAGCTGCGAATAAAGGGCAGAGCGGCAAAGGCCGGTTTCTCCTTAAGGTGAATCCAAAGACCGGTGAAGTAGACGAAGTGAAGATCCTCAAGAGCACAGGTCACGTGTACCTAAATGAGTTGGCGGCTAAAGCGTTTCTGCAATGGAAATTCCAGCCGGGCGTCGTCACTCAAGTGCAAGTTCCCGTTGAGTTTTATGCTCACGGCTTCGCACGAGACCTTCACTGAGAGCGCTCAATCTGCCAGCTTTGCTTTTCGGGCTGGAACTCTTCAGCCGGTGGTTAACAGTGTCAGCGTCGGGAGCAATTCTGATTATTATTTTGGAAAAGTAACAGGCAACATCGACATCACATGCCCACAGAGCTCAAAATTGGCGATTTGGCGCCAGAT
>DASYVQ010000133.1:0-32150 GCA_035936875.1 Chthoniobacterales bacterium | reverse complement strand
GCTATCGTCGGCTCTTTTAGCCCCGCCTTCGCAGCAACACCACTATTATCTTGTCCCAGAACGGCCGAAGCTGTTGCAACGCCTCGTTCCCCGGGATCTACCTCTCGCATCTCCACAGCCTTAACCCTATAAATTTTCCACCCCCACCCGTTGGACCTTTTTCGCCGTGCAACTTCTTGCACGCGCCTCCGCATACCGTTAACCCTCCCGCGCAATCGACTGTGCCCGTGACAAGCGGCGACCCCTCCGCCGGCGAGCCAGTTTGGGTCAAGTCCGCTAATAAGTTAACCCTCCACCCTTTTTAACCCTCGCCTCCTCTCTCACTGTTGATAGCGAGCGCGTCAAAGCTGCGACGATTCTCAGCTTCATCTTAGCAGTCTTGTCGGATGTTATCGACAACTCGCGTGGGCAGGAGGGTTTACGAGGGCAACCGAAACAGGCGGTTGAAAAGCGGTGCGGGGATCGCTGGGATTATGGTGGCTCGATAGATCGACATGCCGTGGCACAGGCTCTACCTCCGCCATTTGGCGGTGTTAACTCTCATTTACGAGAGGAAACGGCGCCGGAAGTCCCTTCTTCGCGGCGATCCTCGCCAATGATTCGCGGCGAAGGGCAATCAAGCGGTTTCGCTCCTCCTCATCGACGATCATCGTGTTATTGGTGATGGTCCCGGTGCTGATCGCAACCTTGCTCCCAGGCGTCTTGAACTTCGCCGGCATGTGCGCCCGAAGCATCTCAATCCGAAGCCGGTTGTCGAACTTCTTTATGTGCCCAACCTGAATGCCCTGCCAAAACACCGGCTCGCATTCACCCTCGATCGCCGATTTCATCGTGACATCGTGGAGAAGTTGAAGCGCGTGCTCCTCAGCTTCCTCGTATTGCAGCTCGAAGTCGGGATCCTCAGCCCGATGCTTGCGCACCGTATTGATCGCAACCCTAGCGGCTCGCGCCGCGATCAATGGCGCCTTCGATAACGCCAAAATCGCCAGGAACCTGGGACGCCACGACAACGCATACCGCGCGCGGGCGCGATTACGCTTGGTCATCGAATACCTCCCAATTGCGTCATCTGGCTGCCCTTTGACGGCAGGATCGACCCCAGACAAGAGTTGTCGAAGATAGGGGGTTGTGAGACACCATTGGGCTTCGAACTCTTCGCCGAATTTGGCGGACAACTTGGCGGCTTTATGTTGAGCAGCGATGAGAGCACGCGGACCGCCGGCAATGATCTCGTTGGTGTACCGGGCGAGAGTTCCAAGGTCTTTGGTATCAGGCATGGCGACGCTACTTGCGAAATCAGAGCCGATATGCAAGGACGGACTTTATTCCAGTAACACCTTGTTCGCGCGGTTCGGTGATGTGTTCCTCACAACGCCTTACTCCTACTAACCTTGCGCGATTGCGGGGCATTACGTGCACGGCAGCGGGCGGAGCGTCCTCAGGCAAAATCTCTGCCCACGAGAAGGTCCGTTCTAGTTGAGCGGCAGCCGCCTCGACTCGCTGTCTATAGCGACGAAACGTGCGGCTGGACTTATGTGCCAGCCTGGCAAGAATC
Organism: Chthoniobacterales bacterium; assembly: GCA_035936875.1. Taxonomy (GTDB): domain Bacteria; phylum Verrucomicrobiota; class Verrucomicrobiia; order Chthoniobacterales; family UBA10450; genus DASYVQ01. Next base: position 30,595 of record DASYVQ010000133.1, on the reverse strand, counting down.
CGCCCCCGCACCTCTCGTGATTCGAGGCCAATAGCTTCCGGAAAGGTCGCCGCTTTAGCCGGAGTCTGGATCGGCGGAATGGTCGCCAAGGTCGAGCGATAAACACGATACAATGGATTGAACGAACGCCAGGTTTCGCCAGGTAAATAGCGAAGGAGCTGCTTACCTCGCAACGACACTTCCGCTCGTAGCACGGAACCAGGGACGCGCATCTGACGCGCCTTGTCGTAGAGCGTTATCATTTTGAGAGACTTACTGCCTCGCCAAGAAACGCCTTGATCGCCGTTGTGCAGTGTCGCTCCATGTAGAATGCCGGGCACTCGTAACGCCGTATGGGCCATGATCAGGGGAAGCGCAGGAAGCTCGAAGTTCCACACCATGTCCACTCGCCGAGGATTCCAAGCCGCTAAGTCAGGGACGACCGCGATTTCGCTCAAACGGTTACTGACTAGGGCTAACGCGGCGTCGATTTCGCCTTGGTTGGTGAGGAGACGCCCATTGCATCCAAATAGCAGCTTCGGAAGCGAGAACTCAGCCTTTTCAAGGATCTCCCCAAAGCGGTCCGCCCAAACCTTTAAGCCCGGTATCAGACTGACCTTCTGCCGACCCGGTAAACGGATGCGAAGCGAACAGGCGAGTTTGATTGTCACCGTGTCCAGCATCGCTGTTGCGGCCAGATTTCGACCGACTTGCCACCTTGACAGGGAGCCCAACAAGCCAGGAATCCTCTGCTTGCCTCTAAAGAGAAGCTTACGCTAGTGCGATTTGAACCAATCTTGTCGAGTTGATTCCAAATCCGGCACTTTGATGGCACGCCGTTGGGCGCTTTGAACTCGTAAATGTAATCATCGATCACAGATTACAGTCCTTCCCTCCATTGAACTTAAGCGTCCGATGATCATCGTTTTGCCGCCTTTGTCAGTTTGACCGTGAAGGCGAAACCGTCGAAGTCGTTCGTCCAGTACTTGCCCTTGGTCGTGAGACAACGGAATTTGAGTTCCTCAACCGTGGAACGGTCGTCGGGCTCATCATTGATAAATTTGATGCACTCTTTGGGCGACCAGCGCGTCGTGAAAATCAAATCCTGGATCTTGAGCATGTTTTCCTTGGGCAACCGTGACAGGAAAAGGACATCGGCCCGCTGCATTGGAACAGAACCATTCTTGATGGCCTTCGTGTCGTCAGCGCCATAGACTGACTCGATCATTAGGAAATGGTCGGACAGTTCACCGTCCTTCGCTAAGTCCTCCTTGCTCCACCCGTCACTGGCTTCTCGCGGTCGCTTTTTGAGTTTGGTCTTGGCTGGCGCAATCTTCGCCGCGACCTTCTGGAAAAGTTTCTCAGTCGGCTTAGGATCGCCCTTCTTATACCCTTTGCTCGCCTCGTTAAACGCGTGCAACTGTTGCACTGGCTCGAGATCCTTGAGCGCGAGCGCGTGCTTCATCGGCAAACGAACCGGCTTGCCAAGCTGTCTGCTAAGGTTCTGATTTACCTCAGCCTGATCGACCAGATAGTAGATTTTTCGTAAACTCATCCTGTCATCGAGATGCTGGGCATACTCTCTGAATGAAAGGTAGCTGAGGGCCTCCCATCCTCGCTCATCACGTAACTTGAGGAGTCGCATCCCGGTGTCCTCGATGTTTTTGAAGATCGCTTGCTCGTGCTCCTCAGCTTCCGTTGTCGTCATTCGACGCTCCGGATCAATCGTGATTTGGCTTGCAGTCATCGCATCCCCTCCATTTTTGCTATTGAGTTGCAAAAAACTTCATTTCCCTTCTTCACTCTTCTGCGTTCGCGGCTCCGATTTGCATTTGCTTCCGAACGAATGATGCCACAGCGTCGAATGGAACGAGCGTCACACCGCGAAGCTTTCCACGCTCGCGAATGCGAATGAGGCGCCAATAACCGCGCTTTTCCCCTTCATAGTAAAAACTGCGGCCGAAGCCAAAAAAAGGATCGCCGCCCACTTTCGGCAGACGAAAGGTTTCGGGTCGTGAAGCTCCCGCCGCTGCTTCACCTAGCAGGGCAGTTGTTTTCGGATGCCCGCCGGAGTTAGTTGTCGTCGTTGACATGCGGGCATTCTCGCCCGCGCGAAAACTTCTACTAAATCCTTCCTGCTAGTCGTCGAGTCGACAGTAGCGCTTACTGTGCGACGGCTGACCGCCTCTGTCGTGAGGCAGATGCGTCAACCCACAGCGTTTGAAAATCTTCGTCCAGTTTTGGTCGGGAAGCAGGCGAAGCTCTTTTTCTATTCCGGCGACCAACGATTTGATAAATTTCGCCCGACCGCCCTCGTCCCTAATAACAAATGGCGACCCGAGTCGGTCAAGAGTCTTCTCCCTTGCCATCGACCGAAGCGCGCGTTCGCGCACTTGTTTTTTTGTCGGTAGTGACCCTCCGCTCCGGGACCGCAATTCAATAAAAGCATAGTGTACAGCAATATCGACGCGGTGTTCTACACGACTGCCCGTTCGCTGCTCTAACAGCCTCGCCACTTCTCGAAAAAAACCCGCATCGCCGTCTAAAAGCGCTTTGGAAGTCGCGTCAAAAAAACCCAGCGCGATCCATCTGTGAACACTGTTTAGACCTAATGCTGTCGCTCTGGCAAACAGAGCTAAAGCCAGGGATTCTTTCGGGTGGCTAATGTCACCGCACAACGCGAGTTGATTCCTCGCGTTAATTAAATGCCAGAGCAGCGGATTGTCAGAATCGTCTCCGTACCTTGAATCCAGCAGCGAGTTTCCGTCGTACGAGCAACTCCTTTTACCGCGAGTATTTGCGGGATGCCTCTGCGACGTGCTACTCATTCGAAGGAATCGAGGGAATTGCGCTGATTGCAGCGCGCAAAGGTTCAAGCTCGTGATGCGTATACCCGTTGTTCATTTCCGCGCTCACATGGCCGGTGAGTTTCATGCGGACTTCCTGCGCGACGCCGGCGTTCGCCATTGCTGAGTTGAAGCTGTGCCGCAACGAGTGAAACGTGAGATTCGACAATGTCCGGCCACTTTGCCCACATTTTGTGATTTTCCCTTCGATGCCGGCCTTCTGCATGATGGCCGCGAATCGCCCGCTCAAACCAAATCTCCCGCCAGTGCCTTTTCCGGCGAGAAGGGGAAACATTGGTGCTTTGCCAATGCCTGGCTTTTTCAACAACTCCCGTTCAAGCCGCGGGTGCAACGGAATACTAACCGGTTTTTTGGTTTTGCTCGGTGTAAATCGGATGAGTTTATTGCGCCAATCAATGGCGCTCCAATCCATGTGTGCCACATCGCCGAGTCGAGCGCCAGTATAGTAGCCGAGCAGAATCGCGCTGCGCCAATCACCGTCTGCCGCACGAACAAGCTTTGAAACTTGCGCAGGAGTGAAAGTCCCTCGTTCCTGTGCGGTGACGGGAAGGCTCTCCAACGCAGTGGCAGGATTGCTGTCGATAATGTGTTGGCGAAGCCCTGCATTGAAAGCAGCGCTTACAACTTTGACGGAGAGATTGGCCGTCCGCGCAGTTTTGTTCGCTGCCAGGATCGAATTGCGATAAATGAGAACATCATTCGGCGTTACGTGGGACAACGTGAGATCAGCGCGCTTGCCGAGCGATGCAATGAAGTCGCGGATTACCTGCCGATAACGGGCTGTTGTCTTAGTCGCCCGCACCTGCTCCTTCATGTCGAGCCAATGTGCTAGCCAGTCTCGAACCTTATAATTGTGCAATGGTTCGCCCGTCGTGCGTTCAAGAATTTCGCCGATGATCTTTTTTGCTGTTTGCTCGGTAAGCGTGCCATTTTTTGCGTGGCTTTCCGCGCGCTCAATCGCAAGGCAGACTTCCCACCCCTCTGCTCTCTTGTCGGCGACAGTCTTCGGCGACTCGTCCTTGCGCTTTTCGCCCTTGAGCGGTTTAATCCTGATCTTGGTTGATTTCTTTAGCCGCTGACCAGTTGCGCTTGTGTAGCAGCAAATCCAGAACGGCGACCGGGCGCGCGAATCTGTTGTAAGGCTCGGCATGAGTCAGAACATTAAATCAGAACATTCTCTTACGTCAATGACGTTCTGACTTGTCTTTTGTCTCTCTATTACGAGATAGATTCCATTTACGGAATCTACTCGCGGGTTCGATTCCCGCCCCCGCCTTAGAATCACGTTCGGGTCTTGTGGTTAACGGGGCTTTCGCTTTACGGGCCGGTTCGATTGATTCGCTTTCGCCCGAAAGCTCACCCGTTCGGGCTTCGTCTATGTCGCTCGGCTCCCGCCGGCTCCATTCCCGCCCCCGCCTCCAAATCATTTTCGATTTCAGATCTTCGATTGCAGATTGTCGATGTTGAAAGACCGACAACCAGAAGGTTGCCGCGCGGCCGACTGACTTGCCGTGCGCCTCGAACCTATTTGGAAATCTTAATCGCAGCCTTCTGAATCGAATCGTCTCCGATGACGATCACATTGCCGCGGTAAGGCGGCAGTGCTTTCGCCGGAAAAGGCGAGCGAATGATCCCGGACGAGTGCGGGGCCGCACCAAACAACGCGCAAAGCAGCGTTGCAATCAGGATTTGTTTTTCGCGCTTCATTATTACGAGGTTGAAATGCAGCAAACGTGCCAGAGAGCCTGGGTGGAGGTGGATTCTTGGCGACGTGAAAACGAGATCAACGATGCAACCACCATCCGGTGATGACGCAGGCGAGAACGGAAGTGCTGAGCCAGTCGAGCAGTTGGCCAAACACAACCATTGGATGCAGGCGGATGAAAATTGCCGATTCGAGAACGATCGGCAACGAAATGGCTCCCCAGATGCACAGAGCGAAGCGCAAGTTCCCGATCAAACCCGCGCCGAAGAAGGCAATATTGAAACGCACGATTAACACGAACAGACAGGCAATGCCGAACGCGGCGAAGATGCGCAGCAGACTGGCGGCTACATAACTGCGCGGACCTTCAGACCTCCACGTGTTCGGCGTTTCTCGCTGATAGCGATGAAACACGACGCCCATCCAAAGCCAGGATGCGAAAATTGAGACAACTCCCGCGATGAAGCCAGGAACAACGGCATCACGCAGCGTGCTCATCAACAATCGGCGCGGACAGTAGCGAGCAAGAATTCGATTGTCCACCTTTTTTATGTCCGCAATTCGCGAACCACTTTCGAATTTGTAATTTCGAATTAGTTTCTGACGCGATGCCACAATTCACCTATCGAGCTCGGAACGCGGAAGGCGGCCTGGTCGAAGGAGTTTTAGATTGCGCGGACCGCAGTGTGGCGATTCGCCAAATCGAGCAACAACGTTGTATTCCGATTCGGATCGAAGCGGTGAGCGCCGCGCCGGAAGCGGCGGCGAAAGAAAGATCGGCCAGCGCGCCGGCTACGCAGAACCTGAAAATCCCGCATGGCCAGTTGCTCATCTTTACCGAGCAACTCGGCCATTTGCTCCAAGCCGGCATGACTCTCGACGAGGGATTGTCGATCCTGGAAAAGCGTCTTAAACAACCGCGCGTTCAACAAATGACCCGCACTCTTCACCAGGCGCTGGTCGATGGCCGGAGTTTTTCGCAAGCATTGCGCGATTGTCCGCGCATTTTTCCGCCGCTCTATGTGAACCTGGTGGCGGCGGGCGAGGCGAGCGGCGCGCTGCCGGACATTTTGCTTCGACTGGTGAAGCATCTCACGCAGGCGAAAGATTTGCGGGACCGCGTCCAGCAAGCGCTGATTTATCCGGCATTTCTGGCGGTAGCCGGCGCGGGGTTGATCACGATTTTCATCACGTACATGGTGCCGCGGTTGACCGGATTTATGTCGCAGATCGGCGGCGCGTTACCGCTACCGACGCGAATTCTTTTGCAAATTCATCACACGGTCACGGGATATTGGTGGCTCGGCGCACTCATCGTGATCGGCGCAGTGGTCGGCTTCCGCGCATTTGTGCGCACGGATGAAGGCCGGCTCACGTGGGACCGCTTCCGCCTTGTCATTCCCGGTTACGGCGGCGTGATTCGACATCGCTATTACGCGCAATTTTCGCGCACTCTCGGCACGCTAATGCAAAACGGAATTCCCCTGCTCCGGTCGCTCGATCTCGTGACCGAAATCGCGGGAAACCGCTTTCTCGAAGCGAAGGTCGTAGAAGCAAGGCGCGCCGTGATCGATGGTGCGACGCTGTCGGCGGCGTTGAGCGCACAGCATATCTTTCCAGATTTGTTCACCGACATGATGGCGGTGGGCGAGCAGACGGGACGCTTTGCCGAAACGATGCAAACGATCGCGGACGTTTATGAGCGCGAGCTCGACCGCAACGTCGCGGTCATCTCGCAACTGATCCCGCCGGTGATCATTGTGCTGATTGCAATCGTGGTCGGCTTGGTCGTTTACAGCATTCTCGACGCTGTATTTAACGCAACGCGCAGCTTGCAGTTTCGGCCGCACTAAGATAATCTTCGCGATCAAATGCTACTTCGCATTGTTGCGCTTGGATTTTTGATTGTCGCAACATCTCCCGCATTCGCGCAAGAAGCTTTCAGCGATGGTTTGCCCCAGACGAACAACGTAGCGCTCGGGCAATCGGCTCCGGAAAGCGCGTGGCTCGATCTGCGCCAGCAACCCGCATCGCGTTCGACCGCACAGAGCGCGCCGAATTGGATCGAAGCGATCAACATGACTCAGGCAGCGTCAACCAACCGCGGAAAAACGGTTTTCCGCATTCGCATGGCGCATCCGCCCGGAGATTATCAGGTCCTCTTTTTTCGATTGTTTTTCGACGACAAATCCGACGCGCGACCGGAATTGGTCGCGTGGGACGAATCGGGCACGGAAGTTTTGCGTTCCGGTGCGCTCGGAACGGGAATTGATTTGCCCAGCTCCGATTCGGTCATGATTCCGATGCACGGAATTGCGACGATCGATATCGAAGTTCCGGGCGACGGCAAAACAGTGCGCGGCGTGTATCTCGACTGGATGACGAGCAGCGACGTGGTGCATCCGCTCAGCGCCGAACATCGAGATGTAATCCCGGAACCATTTTCAGCGCTGCCGCCTTTGCATACGCCGACGCAAGATTCCGAGCAATTTGGAACCGTGACCGCTACGCTCGCCGCGGAAGCGATCCGGGTCGGGCCAAGTCTGCAACAAGGCGCCGCGTTTGAATTTGGAATCGAATCCCAGCCATTGCTCGCGCTGCTGACCTTTGAAGTGGCGAGCGCACGCATCGATGCGCCGCCGGAGATTTATCTGAACGGCGAATCGATCGGGCCAGTCACGCTCACCCTGCCGGAGCTGGCGGACCCGGGTTATCGTGGCCAAATGGAATCGCTCTTTAAAGAAATGCATTTTCAATACACGGGCTGGCTGCGCGCGCAGAAGATTGTGCCGGTCGCGAATTTGAAAGTGGGAATCAACGATGTCATTGTCCTGAGCGGCCCTGGAACATCGACATCGGCGATTCGCGGGACGCAGATTCAACTAAAATATCTTTGGGACAAATCGGATTATTTGCTGCAACCGGGACACTAATTGAACGGCAACGCGCGTTGCCGGTCTGAGTAGGTACCAATGACGCTACGAAAGAATCATTCTGCTTTCACGCTGCTCGAGATCATGATCGTGGTTAGCATCATCGTCGTCCTGTTGGGACTGGCGATCTCGAAAATTGGCGACCCAACCGGATTCGCAAAAGGCACGGCTGTCCGAGCGGATGTCCAAGCGATTGGGACGCAGTTAAAGCTTTACGAAAGTATGAACGGATTTCTCCCGACGACCGAGCAAGGATTACAGGCGTTGGTGACGCAGCCGGACACCGATCCCCGGCCGACGCGCTGGTATCAACTATTTAAAGAAGTCCCGAAGGATCCCTGGCAGAGCAATTACATTTATCGCTGCCCGGGAATCAAAAATCCCAATGGTTACGATTTGTATTCCGCAGGCAAGGATCGTTTGCCGGACACGGCAGACGACGATTGGGGTCAGTAATCGCTCGGTAAGATCGACAAAATCGGCAACTACTGCTCGGCAGCAGACGGCGGAGGAATTTGAAACGGAGTTGGATTTTGATTCGCCGGCGGATTCCGCTGAATGATCCCGCGGACATGCGGCGGCGGCGTTCCGACAGGTGGCATCGCTTGAACAGGTTTGTGGAAACCAGGTTGCGTAACATTTGGTTGCACCTGAATTTGCGCGCCGGGCGCGGGCGGTCCGGGTGGCCTGTTCGGCAACTGCTGTGAGAGCAACGCTTGATTGAAAGTCAGCGTCGCAAACTGTCCGTCTTTGCTGATGGTCACTTTGGTTTCGCCCACTTTGTCCGACCACTCAATGCTGGCGATGCCATAACCATCCACTGCCTCTTTCGTGTTCAGGTATTTCTTGAAATCCTTGTCGGAAGTGGAGGCGATCGTCACCATGTCGCCGTCCGGAGATTTCGCGGCGTTGGCCAGGAAAAGGTCCTTGGCGAAATTAGGCGTGGCCGCCGGCGCAGAGACCGCGGTGGCGACGGCGAAGGGCGATCGATCGAGCATGCCTTTGTAACGATCAAAGTTCATTCGCGCCGGCAATTCGTCGTCCGCGCGCGCGGAAATCGCAACGAGCGAAGTAAAGATCGACATGTAAATTTGCGCGCGTTTCATCGTCAACCTTTCTTGCGCTGCGGCGGAGCAAACCAGCGCGCGATCTTAAATTTGCCATGCATCATGGTTGGATCGCCACTGTCGACGGCGAGATTGACGTTTTCAAACACGACGAAGGACTCCGGCTGCTGAACGTCGTAAAGAAAATGGACGAGCGGCGGCCACGGACTCTTTGTTTCGATGGATGCGAATACCGCCTGATGGTTCGGAGTGGTTTCGGCGGAGCCGATCGCGGGATTTTCAATCAGAACGTTGTATTTGCCGGCGATTTGTTTCAGCTGATCGAGGAGATTAGACGCTTCCGATTCATTTTTTAAGGACGGCTGATTTTTGCGCAACCATTCGTCGCGCTTCGCCCAAATCGCCTTTTCTCTTACGTAAACGGACTGCTCGGCGCGAGCCGCTTTGCGCGTGGCCAGCTCGGCACGCGCCCGGCCGACCATGCCGAACAGCCAGCTCCAAATGAAAAGATTGATCAGCAGAAAGAGAATGCCCGCGACAACCAAGGCGAGCATTTTCTCGCGCTGATTCATCTTCTGATACCAATCTGGCAGCGTGAACGTCATCGCGGTTTACCCTCCAGACGAAATTGGGCGTGATCGTTCGGCAAAATCCGCGGCGCCGCCATCTCGAAATGAAAAATCTGCAGTCCGGGATTTTTTTTCACTTTGTCCGCAAATTGATAAACGAGGGCGGCCGAGTTCGCCTCGCCTTCCACGGAAATCTGGCGGGCGGATTGATTGTAAGTAGTAATGCGCACGTCGGGCGAAGGCAGGCTCTCGAACAGGTGCAACAAAATTTCGACCGGGTAATATCGAGAATCGATTGCCGGCGCCAGCGCCTTCCAGTTTGCTTCCGCTGCACGAACGAATTCCGTTTGCGGCGCATCGCGCGCGATGAGGCGATCGAAATGTCCGATGGCTAGACGCATGTAAGCGAGATAAAGAACACCCAGAAACAGCAATGCGGCATAAGCGCCCCCGGCCCAGATGAGCCTCTTCCGCCATTCTCCGCGCCTAACGAGTTGCGATCGGCGCTGCCGCCAGCTCTCCGGCAAGAGATTCAGTTTGACCGAAGCGGGCGGCGCCTCAATCCCGACAAGCTCGGTGGGACTGGCCAGGATGCGCCCCACCGTCTCGCGCAATTCGTAACAGGTTTCATCGATCAAAATATTTGGAAACGATGCCGTGACTCCCTGCAACTCCGCGCTCAGCGCCAGTTGCGGCAAATCCATTTGCAATTGCTCGGGCGCAACGCCCTCGAGCGTGCGGGTGAGGCTGACTTTGCCGTTCTCCGTCACCGCGGAAACGAGCGCCTCGCCTTCGGGATAAATAAAAAGCGCGCGACCTTCCGGCGCGTGGGTGGTGGCGCGTTGCGCGGCGTAAACCGTTACCTGTCGCGGAATGAAACCTTTCTCGAGCAACGGCGCGGCGATTTCGGCCAACTGCTCGTTCCTGACCGCCACCGCGGAAATAACGCTCTCATTTTCATTTTGCTCGATGAGTTCGAAATCCGTCGTCAGTTCGTCCAGCGAAAACGGAAGCGCCTTTTCAATTTGAATCCGCACCATTTCCGGAAATTCCGACGGATCGACAGTGGGCAAACGAAACCGTTGCGCGAGTACGGCCGAGACCGGAAGACTGAGCACGAGATCGTCTTCGGCGTTCAGCAGCGGGACCGCTTCTTCCAAATTGCGAAGCAGGCGAACGTTCCAGGCGCCGTTGCGATCCGACGCGCGCAGAAAATTCCAGCCGTGCGCCGCCGGCGTAATGAATACAGATGTCGATGCAGGTTCGATGTTAAAACTCCTTCCACGTGATCACTGAAGGAGAACCGCCGACGGTGACTCTGGTAAACACCATTTGGACGGTGCGCGTAGCGTTACCTGCTTTGCCAACACTAACAACACGAAACACTGGATCTTTGAAGAAGGTCAGATCGAGCTTCTTAAATTTCTCCAATTGCTCCCCATTAAATCCTAGCGCAACCAAGGCATCGTCCGGGCCCCTGAATTGCGCATCATCATCGGTTCCGTCGATTCCGTCCGGCCCCTGGCGCAGCTGCAAAAAGCGATCGACTCTTTCGGGAGTCATTCCTGGCAGCGCCAAGAGCACGTCACGCGAAGCCCACGCCACATCGATACGGCCGCGGCTGAGGCTCTTGAGTGTGTTGACTGTGAAATCGTCGTCCCATCCGGGCACGGATGTGAATTCGGCCCAGCCCGCCACTTTTTTTAATTCATCAACCCGCGTGAGCAACGCATGCGCCGGATGATAATCGTCACTCTCCGGCGGCGCGTTCAGGTGGTGGAGTCCGGTATTCTGTTCCACCCAGTCAAGCAGAGAATCGACCATCGTATCGCGCTCATTCAGGTCGATGCCTTTGTTCTCCAAATATCTTCGCAAGATTTCCAGGGAATTTTCGCCCGCCACTACCAGCCAGTTCACATCCAAGCGCCCGCCTTCGCCGGTCATATGCGCTTCGTAACTTTTTCCCGCGCCCAATCCTCCACTCAAATTGGGCGAGCCGGGCTTGATGGAGCGATCCAATGCAACTTCCGCGCCTGAACACGCCATTGCTTCGGCTTCCAGAAGCCGATTGGCATTTCCGGAAAGCGTGAGCCGCGAATCGATATCGAGCGCCCATGAAACGATCATCGCGCTCAACAAAAAGAGCGCCCAAAGCGAAAGCATAAGCGCCGCGCCGCGAATTTTTTTGATCGACATCTTCATTAGATCGACATCGTCAGAACGGAGTGCGTCGCAGTGGAATAATCACTTCCCATGGCGGGGCCACGTCGTTGCGCTGCACGACCACCTTCACCAACCGCGGCAAAGTATCTTTATGGGGCCATCGGTCCAGCCACACACTTCCGTAGATTCGTGCATCAAAATAGCGAATCTGAAGGCTCTGCACATTTTCAATCAACGGTGTCCAGGTTTCGTGCTCGTTTGCAATCCCGGAATCGTCCTTGGGTTTCCGCAAAAAACCGAGATCGAGGCGGTCGCTGTCCTTTTTGTGCGGTTGCAGTCGCAGAGTAACTATGAAATCGCCCGGCGCATAACGGGTGAGTAATCCCGGCCCGCCGCCGCAGGTCCATCTGATCTCGTCCCGCGGCCGATCGTTAAGCTTAAATGGTTCGCCCGTGAGCGCGCCTTTGTCCGGCGGCAAAGTTTGCCATTGCGCGGTGAGAAGATCGCGCAGCCCGCCGTAAACCGCGTCCGCCGCCGTCGCATCGGACGAAACGCGAATGGCCGTCATACTCGATTGCATGAAACGATAAATCGCCAGCGACATCATGCCGAGAATCGCCACTGCGAGCGTGACCTCAAGCAACGTGAAACCACCACGACAGACGCTCGCTGCTCGTCTCTGGATGCAGCCACGGCCTTGTGGGCCGTCTGCACGTGCCGCAGGCACGTGGCTACAAATTGGCGCCGGGACGATAAACATAAAACTGCACTTGCTTCGATTGCGACACGCCCGCGCGCGCCCATTGCACGGTCAGCGTGACCAGATTGATGCCGGTAAGTTTCGCGCCATTCTCTTCTTCCAATCCGGCAGGCGCGCTTTTCTGGATCAGCTTCACGATTCCGTAGCCGGTGTCGATCTTGAATTCTTTAGACGCCTCGGGAAATCCGGGCGTGGTTTGAACTTCCGCCATGCGATTGGATAAAATCTGGCGCACCCGTTCTTCTTCCGCGTTCAGTGCGCTCGCGTTCATGCAATTCTCGACCGCGCGGCCGAGCGCGAGCACGCCGATCGCGAAAATCGCCACCCCGATCAGCACTTCGTAAAGTGCAAAAGCAGCCAGCGATGGAGTGCTGGCGTGTTGGAGTGTTGGAGTTTCGGAGTCCTCGGTACTCCATTTCTCCACTACTCCATTACTCCGCTGTTGCTTACCTCGCCGCATAATTTGTCATCTGCGCGCGCGCCGTCAGCGCGGAGTAATTTGCCGTCCACGAACCGCCCGAGCCTTTAAACTGGACGATGGCCGGTTCGCACGTTCCGGTTGACCAGAAAATCCATTCCGGCGGCGGATTTTTTGTCAGCGCCGCCGGCAACGTCAGCTTTAAAACATCGCTGCGATCCAGTTGAAGGACCGCTACCGGTTTCGGGTCTTCGTCTTTTGCAAAAACTTCCGGGCGCAAAATTATTCCTTTGTCGGTCCAAACGATCAGGTAAGCGCGGCGCTGCGCGACGCTGAGTTCCTGTGCTTGACGCACCAGATTGTTAAATCCATCGAGCGACCGTTGCAGCCGCCGGTTCGCCAGGACGCCGTTCATGCTTGGCACCGCCAACAGCAGCAACAACATCAAAATGGAAACCGCAATAACGATCTCGATCAACGTAAACGCGCGGCTCGCCACAGGACGAGTCCGTCCGATTGGCGGAGAAGGTTGCATCGGCGAAGTTACGCGCTAGGCGGCAGATCACAAGATGACGACCGTAGCGAAAGCTGTCTCGACCGCTCCTTGCGCGCCGTCCGGGGATTTCGAGCGTGACATCTATCGATCGCACCGGTACACTTACCGCTCGGTAGTAGTTGGCGTCAGTTAAACTCGAAAGGATCGGCCCCATGAAAACCTCCCACGTTCACCCATCTAAATTAGTACTCATGATTGCTATTGCCTGTAGCTTTATTGCAGGCGCCGCAACAACCAACGCGGGCGGCTATGAGTCGACCAGCTCCATGCCATTGAATGGCAACGCTCGGTTGCTTGTCTGGAGAGCGGCGGATTTTGGGACTTTCATTTATCTCAATCTGTACGTCGACGGCGTTCAAGTTACGACACTGGGTCGCGGCGTGGGTTACGAGGCGATCGTGCGCCCCGGAAAGCATATCTTGTCCGTATCGACGACGCCTTGCCCCTACGGAAAGACGAGGTTCACCCGGCAAGATGTGGACATGAAGCCCGGCGAGACCTATGCGTTTACCGCGCTTTGGGAATATGCGGACTGGGCCATGTTGGAGACGTCCGACCCGAATCATCCGTACTACGCGCTGCGGTAAGGGACAACTTCATCGCCTTAAAGCCGGCCGGATCGCCGCAATCAGCCGCTAAAAAAGCGCAACCCAACGGCAGCAGTCGCCCAAGGGATGTGATAACCTTTTAGTAATGAAAGCGGCTTTGCGCATTGGTATTTTTGCCGCGGCGGTCGTCGTGTTTGCGATGATCTTCTGGCAAGGCGTCACCGCGCACGGTGCGCCCGACCCGACGCAACCGAACACCAGCCCGACCGTCGCGTTTCTTGATATTGGCATTCTCGTTTTCCGCGAAGGACTTGAATGCATCCTCGTACTCGCCGCGATCACCGCGAGCATGACAGGTGCAAAACGCGCGCATCGCCGTCCGGTGGCAATAGGCGCCGCCGTTGCGTTCGGTGCGACGTTGATCACGTGGCTCATTGCAGTGCGGATTGTCGACTCGCTGAGTGACAACATGCCGGCGCTCGATTTGCAGGCTGCGACCGGGCTTCTCGCGGTCGTGGTGTTGCTCGTGATCATGAATTGGTTTTTCCACAAGATTTATTGGGGCGGCTGGATCCGGGCGCACAATCGGCGTCGAAAAGCGCTGCTCGAAAATGGGAACGCCGAAGAGACTTCGCGATTGCGGCTGCAATTTGGATTGGTCCTGCTCGGGTTCACTTCGCTGTACCGCGAAGGGTTTGAAGTGGTGCTCTTCCTGCAAAGCTACCATTTGCGATTAGGCGGCGGTGTTGTTCTCAAAGGCGCGTTACTCGGGATAATTCTTTCGGGCATGGTGGCGGTGCTCACGTTTGTTCTTCAGCAGCGTCTTCCTTATCGAAAGATGTTGATCACAACCGGCATCCTTCTCGGCGTGGTGTTGCTCGTGATGGTGGGCGAACAGGCGCAGGAAATGCAACTGGCCCACTGGATTTCGCGCACCGAAATTCCGTGGCTGATCAATGTGATTCCGCCATGGATGGGAATGTGGTTCGCCGTGTTTCCAACTTACGAAACGCTGACCGCGCAACTCATCGCAGCGGTTTTGGTGATCGGTTCTTATTATGCAGCGCGCCATTTTAGCGGTGGCGTGCCAGCTGAAAGTCCGGAGCCGGTTGTGGAAGCGCGCGTTGAGGCCGAAGCCGCCATCGCGGAACAACTGGAACCGGTTCCGTGATCAGGATCGCGCAAACCTGTGGGGGACGCTGGCAGCGTCCCATCTAATTAATCGGGAAGCCAACGGCTTCCCCTACAGAACCTGGACATGTTGGCGAGCTTGATGAAAAAATGCGGTTGGCCGATCTTGTTGTTGTCGATCTTGCCGGCGGTTTCGTGTTTCGCCGGGGCGCGGCATTTCGGCTTCATTTACGAAGCGCCAACGTCGGCGCCGGGAAGTTTCGAGTTCGAAAACTGGGTCACGTGGGCGCGCACAACCAATCCCGAGCATTCCGATCAAGTCGCATTTCGCCACGAAATCGAGATCGGCGTCACCGATCACCTTCAAGCAAGTATTTATCTGGCCGATTGGTTTTACCAGAACGACCCGGCTCATTCCGGTTCCACCTACTCCGATTCGGCGCTCGAATTGATTTACAACCTGACCAATCCCGTCACCGATCCGATCGGATTGTCGATCTATCAGGAATACAAAGGCGGCGACCGATTATTCGAGTGGGAATCGAAACTGATCGCGCAAAGAAACTTCGGCCCGCTCATTCTCGCCTACAACGCCACCCTGGAAGCACTCTGGGAAGGAAAAGGGCTAACCGAGCGCGCAGGCGAATTTCAACAAGCCGTCGGCGTGAGCTACGAAATTGCCCCGCAGCTTTCAGCGGGAGTCGAGCTGTTGCACGAATTCGTTTTCCCGGAATGGCGGGATGAAGAAACAATCAGGAACGTTTTCGTCGGACCGAACGTTTCTTATCGTCACCGAAACTGGTTCGTCACGGTCAGCGCGCTCGTGCAGGCAACAGACACGCCAGATGAGGCGGATTTTCAACTGCGCATGATTTTCGGAATTGGACTCTAGATGAAGCGACTCCGAAAGTTTTCGCGAGCCCCAATTACTTTAGGGTTGTCGATCTTTGCAGTTTTAGCGGCGGCACTATTTATCAGTTGCGAGTCGACCGGCTACTACACTCCACCCGTGGTCACTTCCAAAATGGCGCGCACCCGATCTGGACAAAGCGTCGATCTGGCGACGTTGCAGAACGGACGAACGTTGTTCGCACATCGTTGCATCGAGTGTCACACCCTGCCTCCGGTTTGGCATTATCGAGTCGAAGATTGGCCGCCAATTGTGAATTCAATGGCCCACCGCGCGAGTTTGAAACCGGCAGAACGCGAAGCGATCATCGCCTACATTCGCGCAGTCCGATCGCTGCACTGATTGATTCTCGCCACATTCCAGTTGAATGGCGCGACAACTCTCCCACCTTAGGCGGATGATTATGTCGATCTTGCGTTTTCGTTCGCTCGCTCAACTCTTTTTCGCCGCATTGGTTCTCGTTTGTTCGAACGCACTCGCGGCCAATCCAACCCCTCGCGGGGGCGGCCCAGGTGTTCCGACCCCGAGCCCGACGCGCGCAACCAGTCCGTCGCCGACAGCTACGCCTGCTGGAATGATCGATGAAAAACTCTTCAAGAGCATGCAGTGGCGCCAGATCGGGCCGTTCCGCGGCGGACGCGCGCTTGCCATCGAAGGCGTAATCGGTGAACCGGACACATATTATTTTGGCGCAGTCGCGGGCGGCGTTTGGAAGACGATCGATGGCGGAGCGAACTGGACGCCACTTTTCGACAAGGAAGCGATCTCATCGATCGGCGCGATCGCGGTGGCGCTGTCGGATCACAATGTCGTTTATGCCGGCACCGGCGAAGCGGCGATTCGTGGCAACACCACTTATGGAATCGGCGTTTACAAATCGATCGACGCCGGAAAAACGTGGAAGAACGTCGGTTTAAAAGACAGCCGACAAATCGGCGCATTGATTGTCGATCCAAGAAACGCCGACGTGGTTTTGGTCGCGGCGCTCGGTCATGCGTTTGGACCAAATCAGGAGCGCGGAATTTTTCGTACAACCGACGGCGGCAAAACGTGGACGAAAGTTTTGGGCAAAGATGAAAACACCGGCGGCATCGATGTCGTTTTCGATCCGCACAATCCGAATATTGTTTTCGCGTCGCTCTGGCAGGCGCGGCGGCAGCCCTGGTTTTTTTCCAGCGGCGGCCCGGGCAGCGGCTTGTATCGCTCGGAAGATAACGGCGCGACTTGGAAACGTCTCGAAGGCAACGGCCTGCCGGACGGAATCCTGGGCAAGATCGGCATCGCTGTTTCCGGCGCCGACTCCAATCGTGTTTACGCGATTATCGAAGCGAAAGAGGGCGGTCTGTATCGTTCCGAGGATGCCGGGCAAAAATGGACCCGCGTAAACGAGGACGGCCGTTTCCGCCAGCGCGCCTGGTATTTCAGCAAGGTTTACGCAGATCCGAAAGCTCCCGACACCGTTTATCTGTTGAACACGGGAGCCTTTCGTTCGGTTGACGGCGGGAAAACTTTCAACCTGCTTCCGGCGCGGCACGGAGATCATCACGGTCTTTGGATCGATCCGGAAAATCCAAATCGAATCGGGAACGCAAACGACGGCGGCGCCAGCATTTCGACTGACGGCGGCAAAACCTGGACGACGCAGAATAACCAGCCAACCGCGCAATTTTATCACGTCGCGGTCGACAACGCTTTTCCGTATCACATTTACGGCGCGCAACAGGACAACTCGAACATCGGTATCGCCAGCCGGACAGATTCGGGCGTAATCGGCCGGGAAGACTGGTTTCAAGCGGGCGATGGCGAATGCGGCTTCGTTGTTCCAGACCCGCGCGACTGGCACATCATTTACTCGAACAGCGAAGGCTACGCCGTTCGTTACGACAAAACTAAGGAGAACGCCCAGGACATCAGTCCGCTTCCTCTGGACAACTCCGGCCACGGCGCGGTCGATCTTGCTCATCGTTTCCAATGGGTCGCGCCGCTGATGCTCTCGCCGCATAATCCGGACGTTCTCTACACGGCCGCTGAATGCGTTTTCAAATCAACCGATCACGGTCAGAGCTGGACAAAAATCAGCGAAGATCTAACGCGCAACGATAAAACCAAACAGCAACCGAGCGGTGGTCCGCTCACCAACGACATCACGTCGGTCGAATATTACGACACGGTTTTCGCGCTCGCGGAATCGCCGGTGAAAAAAGGAACGCTTTGGGCCGGCACCGACGACGGATTAGTTCAGGTCACGACCGACGACGGCGGGCATTGGGCAAACGTGACCGGAAAGATTCCGGAGTGGAGCACCATTAGCATCATTGACCCGTCGCCACACGACGCGAGCACCGCGTATGTCGCGGTAGACCGACATCGGCTCGACGATTTCAAGCCCTACATTTTCAAGACGACGGACCTCGGGAAAACCTGGTCGTCGATTGTGAACGGAATTCCTGAAGGTTCCTATGTTCGCGCAGTGCGCGAAGATCCCAAACGCAAGGGGCTTCTTTACGCGGGCACCGAAACCGGAATGTTCGTGTCGTTCGATGATGGAACGCACTGGCAACCGTTGCAGTTGAATCTTCCCGTCTCGCCCATTCACGATCTGGTGGTGAAGGATGACGATTTGGTCGCCGCGACGCATGGCCGTTCGTTTTGGGTGCTCGACGATGTGACACCGCTGCGCCAAACCACAGCGCAGTCCGCACAGGCCGACGTCATTCTTTACAAACCGCAAACGGGGTTGCGTTTGCATTATCCGGAGGAATTCGACAAGCGTCAGCCAGTTGGCGAGAACCCGCCTCCGGGCGCAATGATCGATTATTATTTCAAAGCTGCGCCCAAAGATGAAGTGACGCTCGAGATTCTCGATGCGCAGGGAAAAGTCGTCAGGCATCTTTCGAACAAAGAAAAGAAGGAGGGCGAACAGCCGCCGGAATGGCCGGACCGGGTCGAGCGAACTAAAACAATTCCCGCAAACGATGGCGCGAATCGCTTTGCCTGGGACCTTCGTTATGACGACCCGGTGCAGGTTCCGGGCGCATTTTATTCCGGCAACGGACCCAAGGGCCCGCTCGCCTTACCGGGCGAGTATCAGGTCAAGTTGACCGTCGGCGGAAAATCGCAGACGGCGCCGCTCCATTTGGGGATCGATCCGCGCACCAAAGGCGCGGAAGCAGCGTTGCAGAAGCAATTCGCGCTGGCGGTGCAAGTAAACGACCGCATCTCGCAACTGCACCAAGCCATCAATGAGATTCGCGATGTCAAATCGCAGATCCAATCGTTGCACAAGCGCTTTGGCGACGATCCAAAATTGAAAGCTGCGCTCGACGCGGCCGATTCGCTCGATCACAAAATGTCCGAGGTGGAGCAGCAGCTCATTCAAGTGAATATGAAAGGGTCGGAGGGAAACCTCGCCTTCCCCAGCATGTTAAACGAACGCTTCGACTCCTTCAGTCACAGTATCGATTTCGGCGACGGCGAGCCGACCAAGTCCCAATTCGACGTCTTTCAAATGCTCAACGGCAAATTGGACGAGCAGTCGAAAAAGTGGTCACAGATCAAAACGGATGATGTTCCGAAAGTAAGCGCGTTGATCAAGGATGCGAACCTGCCGGCGCTGTTGATTAGCAGTAAAAAAGAAACGTCGAAGTAGACGACTCGCCGCTAGGATTTATCGACGCTGTATTTGCCTGGCCCGATAAACAACAGGCTTACGAGCAAGATCGACATCTCTATTGCCGGCATGCGTGCATGGAAATCGCCGTGGCTATCCCAAACCGCGAGCAAGTGAACAAGCGTGACCGCGAGCACGAACAAAACTCCGATTCGAAAAAATAATCCCAGGATCATGAGCACGCCTCCGGCGCATCCGAGTACGGCGCCGATGAAACCCCAGACTTTAAAATGCGCGTGAAAATCCAAATGTTTCATCGCATCGCCGAAGTGTTCCCAACTTCCTGAGCCATTCCATAACACCGGCGCGATCAGAATGATGAAAATCAAACCCAGACTCGCGCGAATTAGCAGCAACCCGGTCTCGCGATATTTGCTGAGGAATTGCAGAGCAGCCATCGGCGCGAACTGTGATTGAGCTAAGCGTGAATTTCAATCCATAGTTCTTCATGGCGAAGATCGATAAGGCGGTTCTGCTCGCGGCCGGTCGCGGGACGCGCATGCGCGAGCTCACGGCCGATCTTCCCAAACCAATGATCGAAGTGCGCGGCAAACCGGTTCTGCAGTACATCGTCGAAGGATTACGCGACGCTGGAGTGCACGAGTTTCTTGTCGTTGTGGGTTATCGCGCGGATGCGGTGCAGAATTTTCTTGGCGACGGCTCCCGTTACAAGATCGAGATCCAATACACGACCCAGGTTGTCCAGGATGGGACTGGACGCGTTGTCGATCTCGCCCGCGGTTTTGTGGGGCTTTCGCCGTTCGTTTTGAGTTACGGCGATATCCTGGTCGATCCGGCGAACTACAAACGCATTGTCGATCTTCCAGAAGACGCCGAAGCGCTCATCAGTGTGACGCGCGGCGAGGATGTGAGCAAAGGCGGCGCGGTGTTCCTGAACGACGAGTTCGAGCTTGTCGATCTTCGCGAAAAATCGCAGCCGGGCGAGCCGACCAGCCCCTGGTACAACGCCGGCATCTACGCTTTTCGGCCAAGCATCTTTGAATTCACGGCCAAATTGAAACCATCCCCGCGCGGTGAATACGAATTGACCGACGCCATCAGCGAGATGGCCCGCTCGGGCAAAAAAGTGAAAGCGCTCGAGCTAACCGGGGAATGGGCCGACGTGCGCGACCCGGAAATTCTCGCGCGATTAAATCGTTGATTGTCGATCTTGCGGCGCCTGCTCGGCAGGTTCCTCTGAGGTTTCTTCGCCAATCTCCTCTTCGATTTCGCGTCGCCATTCCCGGGACAACCACGGCCGCAGAAATCCGTAAAGCAAATACGCCAGAAAGAGCACGGCCGGCATCCACTCGTAGTACATCACGGTGAAAATGAGGACGAGAATGATCACGAGGAAACGCGGAATCGATTTTTTCGTCTTCCAATTGAGCGCCTTGAAGCTCGGATACTGGAAACGACTGAACATCATGAAGGAAAGAAAGAGCAAGAGCGGCGGCAGAACGAATTTCCATTTCCCAAGGTGATGTTCGCCCTCGGCCAACCAGAGTAGAAAGAGAGTGATTGAAGCGATTAATCCAGCGGCAGCCGGAATCGGAAAGCCGGTAAAGTTTTTCTCATTATCGACCTGACCTTGTCCGTGATTGGACGCCGCGGCGTTAAAACGCGCCAGGCGCAGCGCGCCGCACGCAAGATAGACAAACGCGATGATCCAACAGGCGCGCGGGAATTCCTGAAGAACAATTCGATAAACCATCAGCGCCGGAGCCAATCCAAACGAAACGATGTCG
Source organism: Chthoniobacterales bacterium (assembly GCA_035936875.1). Taxonomy (GTDB): domain Bacteria; phylum Verrucomicrobiota; class Verrucomicrobiia; order Chthoniobacterales; family UBA10450; genus DASYVQ01. The sequence goes on along the minus strand of DASYVQ010000133.1, from coordinate 9,571 downwards.
GCCAGCGAGTCGAACTCGCGACCAAATGGACTTTCGTGACCACCCAAACGCGCCAGCCGGCCGTCGAGAAAATCGAAAACAAACGCGCCAAGAATAAACCAGATCGCGGCGTGAAAAAGATCGCCGGCCGCATCCGGATTCGACACTTGAAGCAGCGCACCCTCAAGGATCTTCAAGGTGGCGGTGAAGCCACAAAACAGATTTCCTGCCGTCATCAAGTTTGGCAGGAGATAAATTTTGGATGGTTGCTCGTTCATGAATCAGGGAGGCGCGCGATGATTGTCGATCCGCCATTCACGTGATCGCCCACTTTCACCAGCACAGTGGCGGCAAGAGGCAAATATACTTCTGTTCGTGAGCCGAAGCGAATCATTCCGAAGCGCTCGCCTTTTTTCAAATCGTCGCCGACTTGCGACCAGGCGACGATGCGCCGCGCCACGGCGCCGGTGAGTTGCCTGACGACAATGGTCGCGCGGGAATTTTCGAAAGCCCAGGTCATTGCTTCGTTTTTTTCCGAGCAATCAGGGCGGCGCGCGTCCAGACAGAGCCCTTGTCGATGTTGACGATAAATGACGCGACCGTCGATCGGCACGCGGTTCGTGTGCACGTCGAAGATCGACAAGAAGATGCCCACGCGGCGTGTTTTCGTTTTCAGAATCTCGGTTTCATCGACTTCGGAAATCTCAGTCACGGTTCCGTCAGCCGCCGCGACGATCGCATTTGGATCCGCCGGCGCGGCGCGATCCGGATCGCGGAAAAACGCGAGCGTACAAACGAACAACAACACAAAGAGCATCGCTAACCAGACCGAAACAAACCAACCCGCAATGGCGAAAACCGTAAGAATCACAAGAATCCAGCGCGCTTCAGCGAGGGTTTGCAGACGCATAATTGGATCGACAATTTCGGGTCCTGAATGGAAGCGGTCAAGCCTTTGGAAAGTCCACTAAAACTGAAAGTTCGCGTCCTGGTCGAAAACCACAATATCCTGCGGTTTGAGGCGGTCTTCGTCTCAAGGCCTAGCGGCTGCCGCGGCCCATTAAATACGAGATTATTAGTTGTTTCCGAGGCATTTTTGATTATCTTTTTCACTGGGTCGTTCGAGGCCCGTTTATGGCGCAAGTTCAAGAAGAGGTTCCGGTCGAAAAACTACCTCGGAATCGGGTGACCGGAATCGGCGCCGCGCAAAAATACGACGCCGCGCAGATCGACAAATTGGAAGGCTTGGAAGCTGTCCGGAAACGCCCGGGCATGTACATCGGCGACCCTGATGAGCGCGGTTTGCATCACATGGTCTTCGAAGTTCTCGACAATTCCATTGACGAACATCTCGCCGGTTTTTGTGACAGGATCGAAGTGACAGTGCATGTCGATGGAAGTGTTTCGGTACGCGACAACGGGCGCGGAATTCCAGTCGATGTGCATCCGAAGTGGAAAATGCCAGCCGTTGAGCTGGTGCTGACGAATTTGCATGCGGGCGGAAAATTCGGCCAGGGGGCTTACAAATATTCCGGCGGCTTGCACGGCGTCGGCGCAAAATGCACGAATGCGCTTTCGGAGTGGTTCAAGGTGGAAGTCTCGCGCGACGGCAAGGTTTACCACATGGCTTTCGCCAAAGGGAAAACGACCGACAAGCTCACCGTCATCGGCGAAGTCAAGAACAAGAAGACAACGGGCACGCTCATCACGTTCTTACCCGATCCGGAAATCTTCACCATTACGACCGAGTTTAAGTTTGAGCGGCTCGCCAGCCGACTGCGCGAACTCGCATTTCTGAATCCGGGTCTCGAGATCACGCTGACTGATGAGCGAGGCGAAGCGCCGAAAAAGGAAACGTTTCTCTACAAATACGGGATAGAAGAATTCGTTAAGCAACTCGGCGAAAACAAACAGGTGATTCATCCCAAGCCGATCGTGATCTCGCGGCAGCGCGATGAGGTTTTTGTCGATGTTGTGTTGCAATACAACGACAGCTACAACGACCAGATTTTGCCGTTTGCGAATACGATTCCGAATCCGGACGGCGGCACGCACTTGACCGGATTTCGCACGGCGCTGACCAAAGCAGTCAATCAGTACGCGAAGTCGAGCAATCTTCTCAAGGAAAAGGACCCATCAATTTCCGGCGACGATGTCCGTGAAGGTTTGATCTGCGTGCTTAGCATCAAGTTGCCCAACCCGCGCTTCGAATCACAGACCAAGGTCAAGCTGGTGAACACCGAGATCGATGGAGTGGTGAACTCGGCTGTTTACGACGGGTTGATGACGTTCTTCGACAAGAATCCGCCGGTTGCGCGGCGCATTTTCGAGAAAGTGCTCACAGCGGCGCGCGCACGCGAAGCGGCGCGCAAAGCGCGTGAGACGATCCGCAAAGGCGCACTCACCGGCGGTGGATTACCGGGAAAGCTGGCGGATTGCTCGGAGCGCGATCCGGAGTTGACCGAGCTTTACATCGTCGAGGGTGACTCAGCCGGCGGTTCCGCCAAACAAGGGCGCGACCGGCGTTATCAGGCGATCCTCCCGATTCGCGGAAAACTCATCAACGTGGAGAAAGCCCGCGAAGATCAATTTCTCAAGAACACCGAAATCCAATCGATGATCACGGCGATCGGCGCGGGCATCGGCAAGCCGAAAGAAGATGGCAACGGCAAAGACGAAGGCCAATTCGATATCACCAAGCTGCGATATGGCCGCATCATCATCATGACGGATGCGGACGTTGATGGATCGCACATTCGCACATTGCTGCTCACCTTTTTCTTCCGGCAGATGACCGAGCTCGTGCGTGCGGGTAAAATTTACATCGCGCAGCCGCCGCTTTATCAGATCAAGCGCAAGAAACGCGAAGAGTACGTCGATGACGACGTGCAGTTGAACAAAATTCTCATCTCACTCGGCGCGGAGGACGTGCGACTGAAAAACCTGGCGGATGACAAGGAAATCACTGCCGCACAGTTGAAGGACATTCTCGAATCGCTCGAGAAACTGGCGAAATTAAGCGAAGCGGTGCGACGCCATGGCGGCGACTTCGAGGCTTACCTGGAAGAGCGCAATTCCAAATCGGGCAAGCTGCCGGCGTATTTGGTTAAGGTGCGGGAGGGGAACGATGAGACCGTTCATTATTTTCATGACGAGAAGGCGGTCCGGAAGTTTCACGAGTCGAACCTTGATCTCAATTTATTCGACACGCCGATGGAGCAGGAATTGTTGCCGCTGGGAGATGCTCAGGTAGCGACGGTGAAAACCAATGGCGGAATCCGGCGCCGCGGAAAATTGGTGGAATTGCATGAGTCAGCTGCGATTCAAAAACTCATTGCCGAGCTGGCGCGCAAAGGGCTCAAGGTAAATCACTACGCGGCGAGCGATCGACCGATCTTCGAACTGATCGAAGGCGAAGGCGAGAAAGCAGTCACGCATCCCCTCTTTTCGATTCCGGAGATCCTGGAAAAGATTTTGGAGATCGGGCGGCGCGGCGTCCAGATCAAGCGGTTCAAAGGTCTCGGCGAAATGAACGCGAAGGAATTGTTCGAGACCACGATGAACCCGGAGAAACGCAAACTGCTCAAGGTCGACTTGAACGACGATAACGCGGTCGATGCCGACAAAATGTTCACCATTCTGATGGGCGACGTGGTCGAACCGCGCCGCCAATTCATCGAAGACAACGCACTCAATGTGCGCAATCTCGATGTCTAAGATCGACAATCCGGCTGATGTATAACGCGAACGAAAAGGTAGAGCCGATCAACGTTGCCGAGGAAGTGTCGAGATCGTTCCTCGACTACTCAATGTCGGTGATCATTTCGCGCGCGTTGCCCGATGCGCGCGACGGGCTCAAACCATCGCAGAGAAGAATTCTCTACGCGATGCACGATCTGTCGCTCTTCCCGGGCCGGCAGCATCGTAAATGCGCGAAAATCTGCGGTGACACGAGTGGTAACTATCACCCGCACGGCGAAGCGGTGATCTATCCGACTCTGGTGCACATGGCACAGCCGTGGGCGATGCGCGAGCGGCTGGTCGATGGCCAAGGCAACTTCGGATCGGTCGAAGGCGATCCACCAGCAGCGATGCGTTACACCGAGGCGCGTATGACGCATCTCGGCGCAGCGCTGATGACCGACATGGAGAAGGACACGGTCGATTTCGTCCCGAATTACGACGAGACGCGCACGGAGCCGACCGTTTTCCCGGCGGCGTTTCCAAATCTTCTCGTTAACGGCGGCACCGGCATCGCGGTTGGAATGGCGACGAACATTCCGCCGCACAATCTCAGCGAAGTGATCGATGGAATCTCCGCGCAGATCGACGATCCCGACATCACGCTCGATGAGCTGATGAAGCACGTGAAGGGACCGGATTTCCCGACCGGTTGCGCGATCTGTGGAGTCAGCGGGATCAAGCAATATCTCGAGACCGGCCGCGGCAGCATGAAAGTGCGCGGCAAAGCCGGCGTGGAAGAAATCAAAGGTGGCAAAGAGCAGATCGTCATCACCGAGATTCCGTTCAACGTCAATCGGGCCACCTTGGTCGAGCGCATCGCCGATCTGGTGAACGAAAAAATTCTCAGCGAGATCACGGCGGTCCGCGACGAGTCCGACGAAAACACGCGCGTCGTCATCGAACTCAAGCGGGACGCCAATCCGAAGATCGTCATTAACAATCTCTATAAGCACACCGCGCTGGAAAGCTCGTTCGCGGTCATCATGCTCGCGATCGACCATGGCCGTCCAAAATTGCTTTCCCTCAAAGAAGCGAACGCCGCTTACATCGAGCATCGGCGCGACGTAATCCTGCGACGCACCCGATTCGAATTGCGCAAGGCGGAGGAGCGCGCCGAGACGCTCGAAGGTTACCTGATCGCGCTCGCGAATCTCGACGAGTTCATTCGCATCATCCGCGAATCAGCCAATCGCGATGAAGCCCGAGTGAAACTGCTCGCCTTTGAGTTCACGAAGAAACAGGTCGAGCAAATTGGAATTCTCATCCGCAACGAAGCGCGTTTGGTCGACGGCCGCTACGCTTTCAGCGAACATCAGGCCAATCAAATTCTCGATCTTCGTTTGTATCAGTTGACCGGGCTGGAGCGGGAAAAGATCGACAATGAATACAAAGAGCTGATCCAAACGATCAAGGATTTGCGCGATATTCTGGCCAAAGAGCAGCGCGTCTTCACCATCATCAAGAAAGAGTTGCGCGAGATTCGGGACAAACACGGCAGCCCGCGCCGGACCGAATTTGCAGCCGACGAAGGCGAGATCAACATGGAGGATCTCATCGCCAACGAGGGTTGCATCATCAGCATTACTCATGGCGGTTTCATCAAACGGACAGCGGTGAGCGCGTTTCGCGCCCAGCGCCGCGGCGGCAAAGGCGTCATCGGCATGTCTACGCGTGAAGGCGCGACCGAGGAAGAAGAGGGCGATTTCGTCGAGCATCTTTTCACCGCGACGACGCACGATTATTTGATGTTCTTCACCGAATCCGGGCGCGCCTACGTAGAAAAAGTTTACGAGATTCCGGAGATGGGGCGCGCGGCCAAGGGCCGATCGATTGCCAACATTCTTCAATTGCGGCCGGAAGAAAAAATCGCCGCCACCATCCGGATTCAGGCAAAGAAATCAGGCGTTGGACCAAGCGCGGTCGATGAGACCTGGGATGAAAATTTCCACATCGTTTTCGCGACTCAGTCGGGCATCGTGAAAAAATCAAACCTTTCGGATTATCGGAACGTTCGGAAGGGCGGAATCATTGCGATCCAAATCGAGAAGGGCGACCGCTTGATCGCCGCGAAGCTGACCAACGGAAACAACGAGGTCGTTCTGATCACAAAAGAAGGAATGAGTTTGCGCTTTCACGAAGAGCAATTGCGCGACCAGGGACGCAACACCGTCGGCGTTTGGGGAATCCGCCCGGACAAGAAAGACCACGTGGTGGCGATCGCGCTCGTCGATCCCAAGGCGATGCTTCTCGTTGCGGGACAAAATGGAATTGGCAAGCGCACGCCGTTCGACGATTACCGCAAACAAAAACGCGGCGGCAAAGGCATCATCACGATGAAGACCGGCGCGAAAACTGGCAACGTCGTCGGCGCGCTCACGGTCAAGGAGAACGACGAACTGATGTTAATCACGACCAAAGGCCAAATGGTACGGACCCGCGTCCAGGAAATCCGCGTTGTTGGCCGGAATACGATGGGCGTGAAATTGATGGACCTTCGAGGTGGCGAAAAATTGCAAGCGATCGCCCCGGTCGTAAGTCAGGCGGAAGAGGAAGCGCAAACCGCCGAAGCAACCGCCGAGAAACCGTAAGACGAACGCTCGCTGCAAGCTTGGATCGCGAGCGCGATTCAGCCAGAAAAGGAGAGGGACGCGTTTCGCGCGCCCCTCTCCGTCGAATTACTGAAACTTCTTAGTAGTTCGTACTGGAATGTGTCGTTGTTGTCTGCGTTGCGGCAGGCTGCGTCACTGTCGTCTGACGCGTCGTTGTTGTTGTCTGCTGCGTTACCGGCTCATCAGAAGCACAGGAAGCGAGGAATGTCAGGGCCAGAATCGAGAAAAACGGAATGATAAGCTTTTTCATAATGTGAATTGGTCTTTCACAATGAGTTCGCCACAAGTCGCTTCCGTAGATGTATTAAAAGCGGATTTTTTTTGCGTTAGATGATCGGGACCTCGCGACCCAGCTCGCTCGACGCGTAAATTCCTTCGATCATCTCCATGAGCGCGACAGCCTGGTCGGCATTGTTGACCGGCTCGGCCTTACCCCGAATTGATTCGATAAAGTTTCGCAACTGCAACTCAAAGCCGTTGGGCTCGTCATCCTTTGCCGCCAACGGCACATCGACAAGCGCGCCATTCTGATCTTCAAACAGGGCGAGAGGCGAAAGCCGCACTGATGCTTTCGTTCCGAACACGACCGAGTTCACCAGCTCACGTCCAAAATATTTTCTCGGTGGAATGTCGTCGGTCAGGTTGCCGGCCCAAGAGGTCTCGAGCTGCACCACGGCGCCGTTTTCGAACCGGATGAACGCGTAAGCCGCATCCTCAACATCAAATACGGAAACGTCGACGAGGTGATCGAAATTACGAAAAACCTGCGCGCTCACGGCAACCGGCCGCGGCGTGCCCATCAAATACCAAACCGAATCCAGCGCGTGAATGCCGATGTCGATCAAGGCGCCGCCGCCGGAACGTTTCCTTTCAGTGAACCAATTTCCGACCCCGACCGGGATGCCGCGCGACCGGACAAAAGTTGCTTTGGCATGATAGATTTTGCCAAGACGACCTTCTGCCACGGCTGCCTTGGCCGCCCGCATCGCCGGAGTAAAACGAAACTGACGGCTAAAAGAATAAATTAGGCCTCGTTTCGCCGCCTCTTCGCGCAGCACTTTCATTTCCGCGCTATTGAGCGTCGGTGGTTTCTCGCACAAAACGTGTTTGCCGGCTTCGAGCGCAGCAAGCGACGCCGGGAAATGCAAAAAATTCGGTAAACAAATGATCACGGCATCGAGATGTCGATCTTGCAGGAGCTCGTGATAATCGCGGTAGCTTTTCTCGGGCGCGTAATCTTTCGCAAACGCAGTGCGTCGTTCGTCGTCGAGATCGGCGCAGGCATAAAGATTCGCAACGCCGCTCGCGCGCAACGCTTCCGCGTGCATCTGACCCGGCCATCCCGCGCCGATAATCCCGATATTTAATTTCTTCATGTCGATCTTCCTGTAGCCGCTTCGCTGTGCGAAGCGTCTGCGTCGCCGACAGGGTGGCGGCTACAACGGAATTCTGCCGCGCTGTTTCTTCAACTCGCCGCGTTTCCGTTTCGATTCGAGAATTCGCTTCTTCAATCGTGGCGGCCGTGGCGATTTGCGACGCCGCTCTTTTTCACGAACGGCAATTTGCGCGCGCCGCACAGCGCGCTGTCGATTTTCGATCGCGTCGAGCAGTCGTTCGCGCGCTAACCTGCGGTTCTGCGCCTGCGATCGTGAGTCTTGAACCGTAACACTGATTCCGCTCGGCCCGTGCCGCAGTGTCACGGCGGTTGAAACTTTGTTTACATTTTGGCCGCCCGGTCCACCGGAGCGCGCGAAACTTTCTTCAAGGTCGACATTACGAATGCCGAGTCGCGCCATCCGGCTCTCGATCGATTTTTGCATCGACGATCAGTCGCTCGCCTCAAACAGGCGCAATGTTTTCGCGGCCATGCCGAAGCACGCGTGCCATCCAGATCAACTCGTTCAAAAAGTTGTCTACTCGCCGCACGAAATTCTCATCCAGCAACTTTCCGCGCTCATCGAAGAGTGTGCCGATCTTCCCGAAGTTTACGTCCTCAAATATGGTAACGAGCCCGAGCTCGCGCATTACCGGTAGGAGACTTTCGATCACGCGCGCGCCTCCCATTGGGCCGGCCGACACGCCGCAAATACCCACCGCTTTGTGAATGTACTCCTTCAGGTTCATGTCCAGCGCATGTTTCAACAATCCGGGAAAACTGTGATTGTATTCTGGCGTGACAATGATCAGCCCGTCGCAACGCTCGACGGTCGCTGAAAACGCTGGGTCTTTCATGCTCTCGCCAGCATCGTCCAGGCGCATTGGAAGTTTGCGGACGTCAATGAATTCCGTTTCCACGCCGGCGCGCTTCTTTGTTTGTTCGAAAACGAATCGCGCCGCGTGCTCGCTCTCTCTTCCCTGCCGCGCAGTGCCGAGAATCACTGGAATGAAGAGCGGGCGTTCCGTTGCCATTTGGATGTAAAAGATTGTCGATCTACCAACTCACAAGCTGCCGATGGCCGGACTCGAACCGGCACGGGCCTTTTACGGCCCAACGGATTTTAAGTCCGTTGCGTCTGCCATTCCGCCACATCGGCGCCGCGCACCGCATTTTACGCAGATCGGCAAACAGACAAAGACGTTTGTTGGCACAAACTACTCACCGAGTCACCACGGCGAATCAATATTGGCGTTTCACGGAAACGCCCTACAATTTCTTTGAACCGCGCTTCCAAATGACGACAGCCAACAAAATTACAATCGTTCGGATTCTGATGATTCCGGCGTTTGTCACGATGGCGATTTATTATGGCCAAAGCATTCAACGCGGCGCGCCGCTCGAGTGGCAGCGATACACAGCGATCATTATTTTTCTGCTCGCCGCGGTTAGTGATGGGCTCGATGGCTATGTCGCGCGGCGCTACAATCAACGCAGCTCGCTTGGCGTAATTCTCGATCCGATCGCGGACAAGGGCTTGCTCCTCAGCGGCATCATCACGTTGAGCATCACGAACTGGAGCGAGCTCGATCCGGATTACGGAAGATTTCCCGCGTGGTTCCCAGTTCTCGTCATCACGCGCGATGCTGTCATCCTCGTGGGCGCAGTCGTCTTGCATTTGCTCAACGGCAAAGTGGAAGTGAAAACGAACTGGACCGGTAAAGTTGCGACTGTCTGCCAGATGTGCGCGATCGCGTGGGTGCTGCTGCAGCTGCATTTTCTACCACTGCTCTTTGTCGTCATCTGTGCAGGCGCGTTCACTCTCGTTTCCGGCGTGATTTATGTGATGTATGGCATCCGTCAA
>DASYVQ010000132.1:0-20806 GCA_035936875.1 Chthoniobacterales bacterium | reverse complement strand
GACCTCGAACAGTTGCGAGAAAAGGTGAAGCAAAGCTACGAAGAGCAAACTGACATCCGCTACGGCGCCGCTCGGGGATGGGTAGACGCAATCATTCAACCGGACGAAACGCGCGATGTTCTTATTCGCTTGCTGCAATTCGTTTCGCGACCAACACCGAAGGCGCGCTTTCACACGGGCGTCATCCAAGTTTAGATCGACAAGCACATGCCCGTTGTTCTCATTGAAAAACAAACTCCGCAGATCGCGATTGTAACGCTCAACCGTCCGGAGCGCCGCAACGCACTCACACTCGAACTACTCAATGAACTGATCGCCGCAATTAAAGCGGCGTCGGACGAGCCCCATGAACGCGTCCTCATTTTGCGCGGAGCGGGCGCGGCGTTTTGCACGGGTCTCGATTTGAAAGAAGCCGCCAATCCAAAGAACGCGCACGCCACTGCGGAAATGGTCGCGAAAACTTTGGTTACGCTCAGTGAAACGCGCCTGATCACAATCGCAGCGGTGCACGGGGCGGCGGTTGCCGGAGGCGCCGGAATCATGTCGGCCTGCGACTTCGTGGTCGCGGCGGAGCGGACAAAGATCGGTTATCCCGAAGTGCGGCGTGGTCTTGTTGCCGGATTGGTCATGATATTTCTGCGGCGGCAAATCGGCGAACGCAACATGCGTGAACTGTTGCTCGGCTCCGAGTTGATCGACGCAGAACGCGCGCGGGAGATCGGGTTAGTCAATCGCGTCGTTGCTCGAGATGATGTCATGAGCGAAGCGCGAAAGTTTGCCGATTCGGTTTTGCAAGGCGCGCCGGACGCGCTCGCGCAGACGAAAAGATTAATCGAAGAACTTTGGTCGAGCTCGGTGAAGGAAGATGTCGATCTTGCGTTGAAGTATCACATGCAAGCGCGCGAATCCGCCGAAGCGCGCGAAGGCATCGCCGCTTTCAACGAAAAGCGCCCGCCGAAGTGGACGGAATAGGACGGCTACTGGGCATTGTCGATCGAGCACGCGCGTATTAGTGTCCGACTTCAGTTAGACGAAAAAATGTTCGCCTTTTATTACGAATATTCGTCTAATTCTCGTTAGACCTTTGCGGTGAAACTACTCTGGCGCATCAGTTTGCTCGTGGCTGTTCCGGCAGGTGCGATTATCTGTGCGCTCACCTTCGGAGGCCCTCGTGACCTCCCGCCCGTGACCAGCATCAACGACCCGTTTCGAAATGTCGACTTCTCTGATCTGCCCACAGCAAGCCACTTCACGGCACGTGATGGAAAGCGGCTGGCCTTTAGCGCCTACCCCGCGCTTACGACCAAACCCAAGGGTAGCTTGGTGCTAATCCATGGCTCGTCCGCCGAGCGCAGCAGTATGCATGCGCTGGCCAAGGCTTTCGCCGCCGCCGGCTATCTGGCTTACGCACTCGATGCGCGGGGACATGGCGAGTCCGGCACAAAAGGAACTATCGCTTACATCGGCCAGTTGGAGGACGATCTCGAGGACTTCATGCGTTCCGTCAAGCCCGCGATGCCGGCAACGCTGGCCGGTTTCTCGTCCGGCGGCGGATTCGTTCTCCGTTTTGCTGGCGGCAATAGGCAGGAGCTGTTCTCCAACTACCTTTTGCTTTCGCCCTTCATCAGTCAGGATTCTCCGACGTCCCGTTCGGGCGCCGGAGGCTGGGTCAGCTTTGGCCTTCCACGCTACCTCGCGATCGCCTTACTGAACGCCGCCGGAGTGCATGCTTTTAATGGACTCACGGTCATCAAGTTCGCGCTCGATGAAAAGGCCAAGAACTTACTTACTTCTCAGTATTCGTTTGCGCTGGAAGAAAATTTTCGGCCACAAGCAGACTATCGAGCCAACATCCGTTCGGTGCGAAAGCCGATGCAGTTGATCGCGGGACAGGATGACGACGTGTTCCAAGTTGACCGATTTGCAGAAGTGTTTAGATCGGCCGGAAACGATATTCCTGTTACGCTTCTTTCGGGCATAGGTCACGTAGCTCTGACGCTGGAGCCCAGCGCCATCGAGGCGGCGGTGTCTGCGGTTAGGAATATGGATGAATCACAGCCCGGAACGGGGGAATGATTCGTCTAACCAATCGATGAAGCCAACGGACCCATTGCGAAGCAACTTCAGCGTGTTTGCCAGTGACCCCGCCCGTGGCTTATCTCTTTCTCGTTAGGCAGCGCGAACTGTGCTAGCTGGAATCTTGAAATGTTCGATCTGCTCCTTGATTTCGTGAACGAAGTTAGCGGCGCCGGCGCCGTTGACGACGCGGTGGTCGAAAGTGAGCGAGAGCGTGATCACTTCGGCCGTTTCGTTTTTCTTTCCGTTTGGAATCAGTTCGCGATGCGCACTGCCGACAAAAAGTGTTCCGACTGATGGCGGCACCACAATTGGAGCGCCGGCTTTCACTCCGAATGCGCCGAGACTGGTGATCACGACTGGCGCGTTCATGGCATCGACTCGGCCGCTACGCGTGGCATCGATCGTCGCATTGTAAATCTTCACGAACTCAGGCCAGTCTTTTTTGTTTGCATCGACAATCACGGCCGTCGCAAGTCGATCGCCTTCGAGCGCGACCGCGATACCCAAATCAAAGTCGTCATTCTCGATGATGCGATCGTCTTCGAGAATCAAGCGGCGAAACGGCGCGTGCTTTTCCATCGCGCGGACAACTGCCCACGAGATCATGACGGAAGGGGAGGGGGCGTTCTTGCCATTTTTCTTTTTCGCGGCGTCGCGCGCTTTGCGAACCGCGTCCCAACGCGTGTCGATTTGCAAATTGGCTGGGATGACGCGGCTGAGTCTGCGCGTGATTGTCGGTGAGAGCGCCGGTTCGATTCCACTGTAGCGGCGGTCGCCGCGGCGACCGCGATCATTTGTTTCCGCAGCCGGCACGGCTGCCTCTACAGTTTTTTCTTTTCCATCGGGCGAGACTTTCGCCGCCGTTTGAAATTGATCGGCAGATGAAGCGTCGCCGGTCAAAATCGTTCCGAGTTCCTGGCCGATATCGACGGTGTCGCCAACTTTTGTTTTCCATTCGCCCATGACGCCGGCGAACGACGATTCGATCGGATAAACGGCTTTGTCGGTCTCAACCTCGCAAAGCGGATCGTCGAGCGCGATGGGATCGCCCGGTTTTTTCAGGAGCGAAACGATCTTAGCATTGCGAATTCCTTCGCCCATGATCGGGACTGTGATGCTTTGCGTGCGTCCCTTGGTGGGTTCGATTTTCTTCGGCGCGCTCTCCATCGCAGGTGTCGTTGTCGATGTACGCGCAGGAGAAGAAACAGCAACTGCGCGTTCGCGTTTGGTCGACACCGATCGGTTGATTGCAGCGAGGATGCGCTCCACGTCGGGCAAAGCGGCGTACTCGTAGATTGGGTTGTAGCCGATCATAACGTTGGATTTGCTGACCAGGACTGGCGGGCTAATCATCGCGTCCCAGATTTCAGGCTTGCTCGTCAAATGCGAAATGATCATCTGACCGACGCTGCAATTTTCGGTATCTTCCTGAACGACGACGAGGCGACCAGTCTTGCGCACCGATTCTTCAATCGCAGCTTTGTCCCACGGAACAATCGAGCGGAGATCGAACAAGTCGATGTAGGTCGCATTGTCGATCTTGGCGAGGGCTTCGAGCGATTTCTCAACGGTGTTGCCCCACGCGACGAGCGTGACCTCATCGCCGTCGCGGAGTTTCCGTGCTTTGCCGAAGGGAACGGGGCGAATCGCTTCCTCGGATTCGCGTTCCGCCCAAAACATGTGTTTCGGGATAAGAAAAATAACCGGATCCTCGCTGTGCATCGCGGTCCAAAGCAAACCGGCCGCATCATCTGGCGCGCTGGGAATCACCACACTGAGTCCGGGATAGTGGGCGAACACGGATTCGTTGGCCTGGCTGTGCCATAAACTTCCGCCGGGCAGATACGCTCCGTAGGGCGCGTAAATCACCGCAGGACATTTCCAATTGCCAAACGAGCGCCAGCGCAAATTCGCGATGTTGGTGACGAGCTGGTTGAAGCCCGGATAAATGAAATCGATGAATTGCACCTCAAAGACGGGGCGTTTGCCGTAGGCAGCGAGGCCGCAGGCCACGCCCAGAATGGTCGATTCGGCCAGTGGCGAATTGAAAACCTGTTCGGGAAATTCGGTCGAAAGTTTTTGGGTCAGACGAAAGACGCCGCCCTTTGGATCTTCGATGTCTTCGCCGAAAATGATGCGCCGTGGATCTTCTTCCAGACCCAACCGCAAGGTTTTGTTCATGGTGTCGCCGATCCGATATTTGCCTGGCGGTAAAATTTCCTTGTCGATTTTCGGCAGCTTGCCGGTCACGTTTACTTCGAGCTCGTTAGGCGACGGGTCCTCGGCTTTTTCGGCATCCGCGTACTCCTGCCGGATGCGTTCTTTCACTTCATTGTCGATCTTGGCGAAGTCTTCCGCAGTCATCGCGCCTTCGGCGTTGAGTTGATCTTTCCAGCACTTCAGCGGATCGCATTTCTCGAGCGCCTGCAATTCCTCCGCGCTGCGGTAAAGTTTCTGATCATCGGAGCTGGTGTGACTGGAAAGCCGCTCCATTTTTATCCAGAAAAAAGCGGGACCGCTTCCGGCGCGGATTTTCTCCATCGCTTCAGCTGCAGCGTCATAAATTTCACCAACCTGTCCGCCGTCAATCTCTTTCCAGTCGTTAGGCTGGAGGGCATCGAGCGCGAGAGGATTGATTTTTCGCGTCGGGGTGCTGATGCCGTAGGCGTTGTCTTCGACGAGGAACAACACCGGCAGTTTTTTTTCCTTGGCAAAACAAATCGCTTCGAAGAAATCGCCTTGTCGAGTGGCGGCGTCGCCGACCGTGGCAACGACAAGATTATTTTTGCCGTCGAGTTTAATGCCCCAGGCCATGCCGCATCCCGGAAGAAGTTGGGAGCCGGTGGGCGTAGGCACGCTCCAGATGTGGCGTTCTGCATCGCTGTAATGCGACGGCATCATGCGGCCGCCGCTGCCGGTTTTTCGTTTGGCGAAATATTCCAGCGCCAGCTCGCGTGTGGTCACGCCGCGACCGAGGACCAGGCCGCGATCGCGATAGTACGGAACAATGTAGTCGCCCGAGTTAAGTTGAATCGAAATCGCGGCCAGCGCTTCGTGCCCCATTCCGGAGACATGAAAGTGGCCTTTGCCCTGGCGATTTAGATTTTGCTCGCGCAAATCGGCGTGCCGGCTCTCCAGAATTATCCTGAGGAGGCGAAGCTTATCTTCCTTACTGAGCGCAGGCATACGATGTCGATCTTACAACTGCACTTGCGGATCGACAATCGCGCGGATTTGTTTCGAATGGAAGATGTCGATGGACGCAGCAGATTCAAAACTTCAGCAGGGCAGGGGAGTGATCGATCGGTATCGCGAATTTCTCCCGGTTTCCGATTCCACGCCGGTAATTTCGTTAGGCGAGGGGAGTACGCCGCTTGTTTACTCGCCAAAGCTGAGCGCTCGAGTGGATCGCAGCTGCGAAATCTTTATTAAAAACGAGGGCGTCAACCCGACCGGTTCATTCAAGGATCGCGGGATGACGGTTGCCGTTTCCAAAGCGCTCGAACACAAAGCCCGCGCGTTGATTTGCGCGTCGACCGGAAACACGTCGGCCTCTGCGGCGGCTTATGCCGCGCGGGCTGGAATTTCATGCGCAATCATTTTGCCGGCCGGAAAAATTGCCAGCGGTAAATTGATGCAAGCTTTTGTGCACGGAGCGAAGATCGTCGCGATCGAAGGAAATTTTGACGATGCGCTTCGAATTGTGCGCGAACTCGGCGGCCGAGGAGATTTTGCCGTTGTGAATTCGATTAACCCGGATCGGATCGCCGGGCAAAAGACGGCAGCATTTGAGATTGTCGATCTGCTGGGCGACGCGCCCGACTTTCATTTGCTGCCGCTGGGCAATGCGGGAAACATGACCGCGTATTGGGCCGGATATCGCGAGTATCATGCCCGTGAAAGATCGACAAAGTTGCCGGGAATGATTGGGTTTCAGGCGGCAGGAGCGGCGCCGATTTTTCACAATCGAGTCATCGAAAAACCGGAGACGATTGCTTCCGCCATCCGGATTGGCAATCCGGCGAGCTGGAAGCAGGCGCGCGCGGCGATCGATGAATCGAAAGGCGCTGTCGATATTGTTTCCGACGAGGAAATCAGCGATGCGCAAATGTGGCTGGCGCGAAACGAAGGAATTTTCGTTGAACCGGCCAGCGCGGCTTCCATTGCGGGATTATTCAAGTGTTGCGACGCGGCAAGCGCGGCTTTTCCATTTCAAAAGATTCCGGAGGCGAGCCGAATCGTTTGCACTGTCACCGGGCACGGTTTGAAAGATCCGGATGTAATCATGAGAGAGATGGAAACTTTGAAGCCCGTTTCGGCAAAGGAAGATGAAGTGCTTCGCGCAATCGGATTGTAATTTGCAACCGGAGTTGACAGGGGCGTGAGTTGAGCGAAATCGATTCGGCTTTTGTGTCTCATCCGCTCGCGCACCGCAGTTACGCATTCTCACCATGCGCCTGATTGTCCAAAAATATGGCGGCACATCGGTGGGCGGTCCGGAGCGGATTCGCAACGTAGCGCAACGCATTCTCGAAACGCAGCGCGAGGGTTCCCGCGTCGTCGCCGTGGTTTCGGCAATGGCGGGCGTGACGGACGACTTAATCAAGCTGGCGCATCAAATGTCAGCCGATCCGACCAAGCGCGAGCTCGACATCCTATTGGCGACGGGTGAACACGCAGCCAGTGCGCTGGTAGCGATGGCCGTCAACGCCCTTGGTGCAAAAGCGGTTTCGCTAACCGGCGCAGAAGCGGGAATTTTAACCGACGGGATTCACACCAAGGCGCGCATCGCAAACATCAGCCCGAAACAAATCCAGGAACTTCTGGCCGAGGATTACATCGTCATTGTTGCCGGATTTCAGGGACAATCGGCGCAAGGCGCAACGACCACGCTCGGCCGTGGCGGCTCGGATTTGACCGCGATTGCGCTGGCCGGCGCACTCAACGCCGATGCCTGCCAGATATTTACCGACGTCGACGGCGTCTTCACTTGCGATCCGCGGGTCGTGTCCGATGCAAAAAAACTGGACGAGGTCGCCTACGATGAATTGCTGGAGATGGCCGGCGCCGGCTCGAAGGTGATGCAATCGCGCGCCGTCGAGTTCGCGAAGAAATTCGGCGTGGAGTTCGAGGTCCGCTCGAGTCTTAAACCCGATCAGGGAACAGTTGCGAAGGAGGAGACGCCAAACATGGAGGACGTGGTCATCCGCGGAGTGAGCTTGGATCGTAACCAAGCCAAGCTCACGGTGGACGACGTGCGCGATGAGCCGGGCGTCGCCGGACGGGTTTTCTCCGCCATCGCCGGCGGTAACATCGTGGTCGACATGATTGTTCAGAGCGTTTCCGAGCACGGAACGACCGACCTTTCTTTCACGATTCACGAGAACGACCTGGATTCAGCCACGAAGCTGCTTGAACCAATAGTTAAGGAAGTTAAAGCCGCGGGATTAATCGCCAAGAAAGGCGTGGCGAAGTTGAGCGTGGTTGGTATCGGGATGCGGTCGCATTCCGGCGTCGCCGCGCGCCTGTTCGAGTGCCTCGGCAAAGCTGGGATCAATATTCAATTGATCTCGACATCGGAAATCAAAATCGCAGTCGTGGTCGACGAAAAGGATGTCGATCTTGCCGCGCAATTAACCCACGCGGAATTTGGCTTGGCCAGTCTCGGGCCCGTGTCCGGCACGCTGCGGCCGCTTGGTTAATCGATTACGGCTTTGAAACCGGATCGACGTAGAACTCCGGCATGCCTTCAACCCGCATCTTATAACCAAATGTGCCATGCATCACCATGGCGGCGGGATGATCAGTCTCCTGCGCGCGGTAACGGTCGTCGGCGTTGGCTTGTTTCCAAACCGTGCCGTCCTCGAGTTTGATCAGTGTGCGCCCCTTTAGCCCTTCGAATGTGCCATCCACGCGGCTGACAAGAGTGTCGAGTTTTGTTCTGGCCGTGCGCGCGTTCGCTTGCTCGGTCACTTTCTTTACCTCTTCAGTGGCTTTCTTCTCGGCTTTTTCGCTCGCCGTTTTCTCAGTCGTTTGCCGATAGCCCTGCATCCACGCGTCCAGGTGCTGCAATTCATCTTCGGAAAGTTTATCGAGCCCGGCCGCCTTGAATTCGTCGGGCGTCATCATCTCCTGAATACTCTTCGCGGGCTTCTGCTCCTTGTGGCTCTTGGTAGGTTTTTCTTCCGCCGATTTTTCCGCGCTAGTTTCATCGGGCTTGTCGCCTACGGCTTCTTGGGCGTGTGCCGGTCGACAGACAAATAAAAGAAGTAGGACGACAGAAGTTAATAGGATTCGACAGGCGCTCATGAGATCGAAAATGTTAGGGTGCAGCGCGACCCTAGCAACTGCCAAAGCGACGTCAAGGAGCGGGCAATCGCTAAACGGAAGACTAAGAGGACGGGAAGCGAGTTATAGCCGCTCGATCCGCGACTGGAATGCATCCCAGTAACTATTTAGCAATTGATCGTAAAAAGAATGTCTTATGGCTCGACAGCGCGGGTTTAACGAGGATTTCAGACCTTAAATAGCCGGTCTTTCTCCAGCAATGTTGGCCCGGCGGCGGATTTCACGCTTGGCAAGGGCGCACGCCAAAAGTCACTGTCGGCTTTCCTTGATCCGAGGGCCGTGGCGTCCGCGCAGATTCCACGCGGAGCGGAAGGGCGCGCTAGATCGTAAGCCTTCACTGGCTGGTCGAAACCTCAGCGAGGTAAAGAGCAGGGTAGAGTTCCGTTTCAGCAATAGGGCTTCCAGCTGGCATGCTTCCATGACATCAGACAATATATGTCATATGAAATCCGGTTCTGAAGCCGTTGATTCTGAACAGGTGTGTCGCTCAGCCCCACACTCCGACGCCGCTCAGTAGATTTTTTGCGGGATCGGCGTCGGCGTTGGTTGCCCGCCGGGATACTTTGGTTGGCGTTTCGAGCCAGATTTTCTGGGCGTCGGCGTCGGTTGGGGAGTGTATGGGTTCGTAAATTGCCCAGAGCCTCCGTATCCCGATCCTTGTGGATTATTATCTTTGGGATGCTTTTTATGCGGTGTCGGCGTCGGATATGGCTCGTCTGGGTTGGTAACATTCCCGGGCGGATACTTTGGTGGATGTTTGGGCCGCTTGGGCGTCGGCGTCGGATATGGCTCGTTTGGGGTCGCTCGTTCACCACGACAATGCCTGCTCGCCTCTTTCCTGGAACCGTAGCACTGGCCCTCTCTCGACCGGCATTCCGCTTCGGTGGTCTGGGCGACCTGTCCTTCGACGCAGCACCAACACGTCGTCGTCGTCGTCGTAGGTTTACAATGCTGCCTGGCTTCTTGCTCGGAACCGAAGCATTGACCACCGCCTCTCTGGCATTCCACCTCGGTAGTCCTGAAGACCTCGCCGTGGGCGCAGCACCAACACTGCCTTCTATCTCCACAATGCCTGCGCGCTTCCTGCTCGGAACGGTACAATTGACCACCCCGCGCCCGACATTCGGCCTCGGTCGACTGGACGACACGTCCATCGATGCAGCACCACCAGAACGGCGGCGGTGGTGGTGGTCCGCCCGTAATGACAGGCTGGTTGGGATAAACCACGGGACCAGACTGGGTGGGTCCGCCGCCGGACGGCAGCGACGTGACGTGGCTGCGCGGGTTCTGCTTGCGTATCGCCTCGAGAATCAAATCCTGACTTGGCAACGGCGGAAAGTCCGTGATCAGCGGAGACGTTTTCATGAGCTCCTCCAGATCGACGTCAGTCGGCTGCGAGAGTTTTTTAGCATCGGCTTCAACGTCGATCCTTTTTCCGGCGCGAACGCGTGCGGATTTGCCCGGATACTTATTGAGTGACATACGCGCGTCCCCCTCGAGGATGATCAAGCTGTTTTGACCTTCCGGGGTGAGCGCAAAAATCCCGGTTGTGCCGGTAATCGCAACCGTCACTGCGCTGGTGGTTATTTCGGCGCCGCCCGAATCTTTCGGTACGCGCACAAGAATCGTCCCGCTCTGCAACCGTATGTTGCGGCCTGCTTTGTCGAAACTATAAACTGTGTTTGCACCCAAGCGCGTGATCGTCAGATCGACGAAAGTAAGTTCCGAACGAGATTCATCTCCGGTGCGGACCGCCGTGCCTTCTTGTACCTTGTCGTCGATAACGGCCGGCCTCGCGTCGGATTCAGATGGCAAAATCTTAACGTCTTTAATAATCCGAGTGACGCGAGCCTCCTTGTCGGCGGTTTCGGAAACCGCCACGGCGCCGGCTGCAAGCAAAAGCGCCGCCAATAAAATGCCGGTCAGAATTCTTGGGGAATCATTCATTAGCACTGATCTTTTTTGTGCGGGAGCCGTTACCCACGTTGCCGAGCTGGCGCCGAAGTGTCGACTCAAAACGGAAGGCGACGGCGGACATTGAACGTTGATTAGCCGGACGAGTCGCGCGCGAAATTGCTGAAGTCCGCTGGCAGATCGGCAAGTTTTCTCAATACCAGCATCGATCCGGCGGCGCCCCAGCGTTTGGCAAGACCACGGTCGATCAACCTTTGACAAACTTGAAAGACGCCAGGCTCATAGTCGGGCGCGATTTCGGGTTTTTGCCGCTTTCGAAATCGGTTTTTGAAGCGGGTCCAGAATCGATTAACGCGCCTGTGCTCGTCGCGCCACTTAAAGTTGTCGTTTGGTAACGCGTCATGAAACGCCGCTAATCCCTGCATTCCATCCGTATCCTTGAGCGCGTTCCAATGCGCGATGACATCGGCGAGCACGCCGTCGAAGCTGTGATCGCCGTCGATGAACAAGAAGCCGCAGATTAAGTTGGCCAGCGGTTGCCGGGAGTCGGCGACCATCAGGTGCACCCGGTCCTTGTTTTCCGCTCGCACTAAATAATCTCCGCACGCCGGATCGTGTTTTGATTTTAGATCGATGGAATAGATCGTGCGTCCCGCGCTCGCCGCAGCCAGCAAAACGGTCGACCCTGCGCGATTGCGACCAATCTCCAAGATATTTCCCGCGGTGGCTCTCACCGCCTTCCACAAGAGCGCGGCCTCATCGAACCCCTGGCGGATGATTCCTCGGTTCCGGCTATCGCACTTAAAAAGCCAGACCAGATCTTCAAAGTTGTCGCTGCCTTCCACAATCTTGTCTGGCGTTACAAGTTGCTCCCGCTCCACTTCAATTTTTGTCGGACCACGCTGAAGAACGAAACATCCGGCATCACCGCGAGCGGCAGACTCTGCTTTGCTTTTCGAATAGCGACCACCGCGCCCGTTTCAAGGCGCATCGGTTCCCGTCCGTCGACAGTGAGATAGACGGGATAATCGGGTTCGCTCGCTTGCACTTCAACGAGCGACGATTCGTCCACAATAATCGAGCGATTCGTCAACACGTGCGGGCAAATCGGAGTGATGACGAGAACGCCGGACTCTGGCGCCAGAATCGGCCCGCCGGCCGAGAGCGAGTACGCCGTGGAGCCGGTTGGCGTCGCGACGATCAGGCCGTCGGCGTTAAATTCAGTTAGCGGTTCGCCGTTGACGCGCGTTTGCAATCGGATCAGTCGCGACAATTCGCCGCGGCTAAAAACCACGTCATTTAAACCGATCATGCGCGCTCCGGATTTCTTGGTTTCGCGCACGGTCGCTTCCAAAAGAATTCGATCGCTGAATGTGATTTTTTCTTTGGCGATGCCTTCCACCGCTTCGCGATAAGCGGACGAATTCGAGCACGTCAAAAATCCGAGCGAACCGACGTTGATTCCAAAGATCGGCTTAATCTTTTCGCCCAGCTGACCCGTCACGCTAAGAATCGTCCCGTCGCCGCCCAAGACAACGAGTAGGTCCGCCTTCTCGCCCAATTGCGCGGTTGTAAGATCGGAGCGCTGCCCCGCAATCCTCGCAGTTTCTTTCTCGAGTAAAACTGGCATCGAATAACGGGAAAATTCCTCGGCCACAGCGTTGACCAATTCCGCCACGGCAGGTTTTCCCGTATGGGCAATTAAGCCGATCGTTTTTGGAGACATATAAAAAATTCCTGATTGCCGTCGGCGCCGGTGATTGTCGATGGAACCAAACCAACAACGCGATGACCGCTCGACTCGACAAAGTTCACAATTTTTTGCTGCGCCTTCTCGTGCAACGCCGGGTCGCGCACGAGTCCGCCGCGGCCAACATCTTCGCGTTGCAGTTCAAACTGCGGTTTGATGAGCGCCAGAATCACACCGTTTGGAGTTATCAACTCGAAAGCGTTGGGCAAGATCAAAGTCAGCGAGATGAACGAAACATCAATGACGCAAAGATCGACAAGCGTGGGGATGTCTGCGCTCGAAAGAAATCGGGCGTTCAATTCCTCCATCACGACGACCCGTGGGTCGTTCCGGATTTTCCATGCCAATTGACCGTGACCGACGTCTACCGCGAAAACTTTCGCCGCTGCGCGTTGCAAAAGGCAATCGGTAAAACCGCCAGTGGATGCGCCAATGTCGAGCGCCGTCTTTCCCTGAACATCGAGTTGGAAAAAATCGAGCGCGCCCGCAAGCTTCAACGCCCCTCGGCTCGCATATTGTGGGCGGGGCGCGATGGAGATGGATGCGTCCGCCTCGACCAGTTCCGAAGATTTGGTGATTAGATGGTCCCCCACTCGCACTTCCCCCGCCATGATCGCACGCTGTGCCTGCTCGCGACTCTCAAAAGAACCTTGCTCGACCAGCAAACTGTCGATCCGCACTTTCTTTGTCTTTGTTTGGCTCACGCGCTCTAACTTACGCCGCAAACATCGACAATCGAATCCCGGATCGCTGCAATCGCGGCCGACAGTTGAGCAGACGTTATGCAAAGCGGCGGCATCAACACGATAACGTTTCGAATCGGGCGGGTAAGCAGGCCGCGTCCGCGCGCCGCGACACAAACCTTTGCTCCAAGATCGACGTCATCTGTTTGCTTCAGCTCGTGACCGAGTTGCTTCCGAATGGCGCCATTGATGTGCGGATGGTTGTGCCCGTGAATATTCGTCCAGATGGACGAATTCCCGTCGATGTATTCGCGGCCGCGGCTGTCCCGCAAGATGGCGCCCTCCCCTTCCACCAGCACGAGCGGCTCGTGTTCCGGCGCGCACCAATCGCGCATGTTCGTGAACGGATGCCAGACAAACTTTTTGTCAGCCGCGATTAGATCCTCAGTCTTCCACTCACTCATCAACGCTACGCTCCTGAATCAGTTTCTCAATCGAGGCGACGTCCTCGGCCGATGCGCGACGTCGTTGGTACTTCCGAAAAACGATGTCCTTGAGCGTCAGCAAATCCTCCAGCAGCGGAACATCGTAGTAGGTCCATCCGATGTCGTCTGTCGATTTGGCCTGGAGCCGCCAGACGCCTCCAAATTTCGTCGCGCGCACCTCTCGCTTCCGTCCGTCTTGATCTTTCTCCGTCCATATGTGTTGACTCGGCATCCCCTGGAAATCTTACATTAGCAGCCTTGAAAGACGCCGCCAGATTGCTGGTTTATTTTGTTGCGACCGTTCTGTTCGGCGCATTGCTCGCGCCGATTCTGTTTTGGGGCGCGCAATCGCTGGCGAGTCACGGCGTTTTTCCCGCGCTGGCAAGGTTCGATTTCGAAAGCTTTTTCCATCGCGCCCTGCTCGTCTCGGCCGTTGCATTGCTTTGGCCGCTGCTTCGATCGGTCCGCGTCCGCATCATCAATGATTTGGATCTTGCGCCGAATCCAAACCGGTGGCGCGATCTTCTCGCCGGCTTTCTTTTTTCTGCGCTTCCCCTCCTCTGCTTCGGCGCTGTCCTAATTGCGCTTCACACATTTTCGCTGCGCTTCGCGCTAACCGGGAATGCCATCGCAAGAATCATAGGCGCTTCAATTTTCGTGCCGACAATCGAGGAGACTTTCTTTCGCGGACTCATCCTCGGCGTTTTGTTGCGAAGCGGCCGAAGGTACATGTCGATCTCTGTTACCTCCGCGCTTTATTCGATCGTTCATTTTCTGAAAGCGCCTGAAAACACATCGGCTGTTGTGACTTGGACGTCCGGCTTCCACTCGGTCGCCAGCTCTTTTTCGCAGCTCGCTCACCCGATGTATCCGTTATTCTTGGCCGCCTCGTTTACTACGTTATTTTTGATCGGATGGATTCTGGCCGACACGCGGGTCGCGACTCGTTCGCTCTGGCTGCCGGGCGGCTTGCACGCAGGATGGATTCTTTCTAATGGCCTGTTCAACAAACTTGCGCACCGCGAAATAATCGCGATGCCGTGGTTAGGGAAAAATCTGCTCGTTGGAATCCTGCCGCTCGCGGTCGCCTGCTTGACGTGGATGCTGGCGCGGGGCTGGTTGAGATATGTCAGTGCTCGCAAACCTTAACAGTTTGGGCGCGATTGCGTCGCTGTTCTATCCGCCAGTTTGCACGATTTGCAGCGCGAACGTCGCATCGCGCGAATATCTTTGCGAAGAATGTGAGGCGAAGATCACGCGCATTGTGCCGCCGTTTTGTGCGAAATGCTCGGAACCATTCGAAGGCGCGATCACTGGCCCATTCACTTGCGCGAACTGTGCTCATCGCACCATTTATTTCGATGCGGCCGTCTCGGCTTATCGCAGCCGCGGAATTGTTCGTCGTATCATTCTCGATTTTAAATATGGCCGCCGATTGTATTTGCGTCATTTGGTGGCGCGCTGGCTTTTCGCTGCGCTCGATGACGATCGACTCCGCCAGAAGCGTTTCGACGTCATCATTCCAGTTCCGCTGCATCCGGCCCGGGAGCGGGAACGCGGTTTCAATCAAGCGGCATTGCTCGCAGAACTCGCGAGCGCACAGATGTCGCTCCAAACGCGGCCGCTGCTCGAGCGCACCCGTTATACCACCACGCAAACCGCGTTTGACCGCGCCGAGCGCATGGAAAATTTACATGGAGCGTTTCGTTTACGAAAAAGTGCGGACGTGCGAAAGTTGCGTGTGCTTTTGATCGACGATGTCCTGACAACCGGCTCGACCCTGAGCGAGTGCGCGCGCGTTTTGAAAAAGGCGGGCGCAATCTCCGTTCACGCGGCGACCGCGGCGCGCGCTTAAATCTTATGGCCATTTTCAAGAAACCGGCACTGAAGGCGGAAAGTCGCAAGAAACGCGACATTCCGCAGGGGCTCTTCCAAAAGTGCCCGGGCTGCAGCGAGGTCGTGCACGAAATCGAGCTCGCCCAGAATCTGCGCGTTTGTCCGCGCTGCGATTATCACTTCGGCTGGTCGGCCAAGGATCGGATCGAAAATCTTCTCGATCCGGGAAGTTTTGTGGAAATGGACGCCGACCTGAGATCTGTCGATACCCTGCGGTTTCAAGGAATGGCCACCTACAAGGATCGACTCAAGAATTATCAGCAACGCACCGGTTTAACCGACGCTGTCATCAGCGGCTACGGGATGCTCGACGGCTACAAAGTGGCGATTGCCGTAATGGACTTCGGTTTTCTTGCCGCAACGATGGGCTCGGTGGTCGGTGAAAGAATCACGCGCACCATCGAGTACGGCACCGACAAAAGTGCGGGTGTCATTATTGTGTCCGCTTCCGGCGGCGCCCGCATGTACGAAGGAATGTTGAGTCTCATGCAAATGGCAAAAACCAGCGGCGCGCTCGCCCGCCATGCCGACCAACGGCTTCCCTACATTTCGGTGCTCACGAATCCGACGACTGCGGGTGTGATGGCCAGCTTCGCTTCGTTAGGCGATGTGATTCTCGCCGAACCCAAAAGCATGATCGGATTTGCCGGACCGCGCGTGATCAAAGAGACGACGCATCAAGATTTGCCGAAAGGATTCCAGACCGCGGAATTTCTCGAGGAACACGGTTTGATCGACATGATCGTGCACCGCAAAAGAATGCGGGAACAGATCAGCCAGTTGCTTAGCTACTTTTCTTCCACACAGTGAACTACCAGGAGGCGCTCGTATGGCTCTACAGCCTTCAGCGCTTCGGGATCAAGCTCGGCCTGGAAAATATCCAGCGACTCATTGCTGAGTTGCACGTCGATCTCGCCACGGGACGAGTCCGTGTCGCCGCGGCGACCGGACTTGCGGGCGCGCGCGTCATTCACGTCGCGGGCACGAATGGCAAAGGCTCGGTCTGCGCGATGATCGATTCGATCTGTCGGGCGCAGAAATATCGCACTGGCCTTTTCACCTCCCCTCACCTTGTCACTTTTCGCGAACGAATTCGCGTGAACGGCGAAATGATTTCCAAAGACGCGGTCGCCAGCGACCTGACAAGCATTTGTAGTCTTGTCGCTAGTTGGGATCCGTATCCGACATTTTTCGAGATCGCTACCGCGCTCGCCCTCAAATTTTTTTCCGAAGCGAAGATCGACATCGTCATCTTGGAAACCGGCATGGGCGGCCGGCTTGATGCCACCAACGCTGTTCAGTCAAATGTCTCGGTGATCACGCCGATCGATCTCGATCACCAACAATGGCTGGGCGATTCGCTCGACAAAATTGCGTTCGAAAAAGCCGGGATCATCAAACCTAAGATCCCCGTCGTTTCAGCTTCGCAGAAAGAAGAAGTTGAAGTCGTGGTCCAAAAACGCGCGGCCAAATGCGGCGCGCCAATTGAGTTCGTGACCGCACCTCATGAGCAACATCCGATTGCGCTGATCGGGATTCCGCAAAAACTAAACGCGGCGCTCGCCATCGCCGCGTTGCGAGCCGCTAAGATCGACATCGACGATTCAGCGATTGCGCACGGACTCGCCACGATTGATTGGCCGGCGCGTTTCCAAAAATGGGACGAGCGCACAATCATTGATGGCGCCCACAATCCCGCCGCCGCCCAGATTCTCGCCGAAACTTGGCGTGAGAATTTCGGCGATCAGCGCGCCACACTCATTCTTGCCATTCTTTCCGACAAAGACTTGCGCGGCATTTGCGAAGCGCTCGTGCCGATCGCGGACTCCGTCCTCCTTCCAAAAATCCGAAGCGAACGTGCCGCGCCGCCCGAGGAGTTGGCAAAAGTTTTATCTGCCACAATTCCATCACTCCAAAATGCCAGTCCGGCTCGGACCTCCATCGCTCAATCGGTTGCAGAGGCGCTCGATCAAGCCCGCACGAAATCGAATCCCATCCTCATCACCGGTTCACTTCATTTCGCTGGTGAAGCGCTCGCCTATTTGCGTGGCGAACCGGCCGCGTTCGAAGAATGCGCCCAGTAGACTGACGGACAATTCAACCACCACGAAGGACACAGAGGACACGAAGACCTTTAGAATTGGCTTTGCTTCGTGCTCTTCGTGAACTTCGTGGTTAGTCAGCAGTCTCAATCCGCGGGAACAACGGCACCGGTTTGCCGACAACATGTCCGTCGGGCAAACCGCCCCACTCCGCGTCTTTGAGCGAGAACCGTTCTTCTTTTCCGCTTAGCTCTATCTTCCAATTCAGTTGATCGAAAATTCCGTGCGCCGCTTTTGGCAACACCGGCGAAAGCAAAATCGCGACGATGCGCAGGGAGTCGGCGAGATGATATAAGACAGCTTGTAATCGCTTCTTTTCGGATTCCTGCTTCGCGAGCTTCCACGGTGCGCTGATTTCGACAATTGCGTTTCCGCAAAGCCCGATATTTACGACCATACCTAGTGCCTGCGCGGGACTAAAAGCCTTCATATCCCGGACGTAGCACTCGACAGACTTGGGTATCTCGGTTTCGACTAAGTCGCGCACTTCCTTCCAGTCAGATAAATCGTTGGCATTCAAGAGAGCGACCGATCCCTCACGATAACGCCACAGCATGCTCAAGGTCCGATTAAGTAGATTGCCAAGAACATTCGAAAGATCGTTGTCACAAGTACTAACAAGCAGTTGCTCCGAAAAGTCTGCATCCTTCCCGGTTGTAATTTCGCGCATCAAATAATAACGGAGCGCTTCGGCGCCGTATTTGTCGACGAGGACGAAGGGATCGATAACGTTCCCGGCGGTCTTGCTCATCTTTGCGCCGCCGAGGTTCCACCAGCCGTGAACTAATAATTGCGGCATTATTTCGTCAGGAAACCCGATCGCGTGCAGCATGACGAGCCAGTAAATTCCGTGCGCCGGAATCAGAATGTCTTTCCCGAGGATTTGCAGAGCCGGCCAGCGGTCGCGAAATTCCTGCGGTTGCTTTTCGTACTTGTCGATCTTCGGATCGTAGCCGGCGAAGCTGATGTAATTGGTCAGCGCGTCGAACCAGACGTAAGTGACGAACTCTTTGTCGAATGGCAGCTCGATTCCCCAATCGAGGCGCGATTTCGGGCGTGAGATGCACAAATCGCCAGAAAGTTTCTCAACCGCGTTGCGGAGTTCGGTCTGACGAAAATCGGGAATCACCGCGTCCTTCCGGTTGTCGATGTACGACAGCAGCCACTTTTTGTGCTGCTCGAGCCGGAAGTAATAATTTTCTTCCTCGCGAAATTCGACCTGCCCCCATTCCGGACCGAACTCGCCGTCCGGTCCGCGTTCTTTGTCGGTCAGAAATTGTTCCTGGCGAACGGAGTAATATCCGGCTTGCTTGTCCTTGTAGATTTGTTTTTCGTCGAACAACCGTTGCAGAATTCCCTGGACGACTTTTTTGTGTCGGTCGGCCGTTGTCTCCGCCCAATCATCGTATTTCACGTCGAGCTTTTTCCAAAGATCGACAAACTTTTGGGTGATGCCTTTGACGAACTCCGCTGGCGGCACGCCGGCTTTCGCGGCCGATTGCTGCACTTTCTGGCCGTGCTGATCGACGCCGGTGAGATAGAAAATGTTCTCGCCCTTGAGCCGATGATAACGCGCGATCACGTCGGCCAGCACTTTCTCGTAAGCGTGACCGATGTGCGGTGCGGAATTCGTGTAATCGATCGCCGTGGCGATGAAGAAAATCTTCGGCATTCCGGCGAGACAGTGCCGAACGAAGGCTTCGAGAGCAAGTGCCCCCGCTATCTCAACGCCTCCCCGTCGATTTTGTGAATCTTGATGCCGGTCACCTGCGGACCTGTCGTCACAAAATCGATGTCGTAAATTCTGCCGTCATCGCTCTTCATATCGATACACGTTGAGGTGCTGTCGGCGCCGGTACTCTTTTGAGCCCAAACATGGAACGGCGTAAGCGCGAGATCCTTTCCGTTCACCGCGAGGTGGAATTTTTTGTCTTTGGAGTTCGCGACCTGGCGATCGAGATAAGCTTTGACGTCGGGAGGAGGCACAGGCGTAGGCGTCGGTTTCGCCTGAGTCGGCGCAGGCGTGGAGGTCGGTCTCGGCTGGATCGGTGCCGTCGTTGTTCTCCGCGGCGGCGCGGGCGACTGAGCTTGTATCGGCGTTGTTTTCGGCGTGGGTGTTGGCGACTGGGAATTCGCCCGGCTGTATTTCATTTGGCTGAACGCGATCGAGGCAACGAATAACGATGCTACTGTTGAGACAATGATCCGTGTGGACATAAAATAACCGCGTTTTGAATTTAGTGCTGAATCGGAAATACAATTTTGCCCCCGTATTCAACAAGTTTGAAAGCGAAATGTTTCCCGTCTTCAGAGCTTGACCGATCGCAGCCGCAGCGCGTTGCCGATCACAGAGACGGAGCTGAAACTCATCGCCGCGCCCGCGATCATCGGACTGAGCAAGACGCCGAAAAATGGGTAGAGAGCGCCGGCGGCCACCGGAATTCCGAGCGCGTTGTAAATGAAAGCGAAGAAGAGATTTTGCCGAATGTTGCGCATCATCGCATGACTAAGTGCGATCGCCTTCTCGATTCCGCGCAGGTCGCCTTTGACCAAGGTTACGCCGGCGCTCTCCATCGCAACGTCTGTTCCTGTTCCCATCGCAATTCCGACATCGGCTTCGGCCAGCGCGGGCGCGTCGTTGATTCCGTCACCGGCCATTGCGACGACATTTCCGCGCGCGCGAAGTTCGCTTACGCGCTCGTTCTTGCGGCTCGGTTCGACGCCGGCTTCCACTTCATCGATGCCGAGTTTTTCGGCCACGGCTTTGGCCGTGCGCGCATTGTCGCCGGTCAACATGATGATTTTGATTCCGAGCCGGTGCAGGTGGCGAATCGCTTCAGTACTCGACTCTTTAATTGGATCGGCCACGGCAACGATGCCCGCAGCACGCCGATCGACCGCGACGAACATCACCGTCTGTCCCTGTTCTTGAAGCTCCGCCGCTTTCGGTTCGAGCGGCTCGATTCCGCTCACATTCTGCGCCCGCAAAAATTGCGGCTTGCCGATGAGCACTTCGCGTCCATCCACCTTGCCGATAACGCCGCCTCCTGTTGTTGATTGAAAATCGGTCACCGTTGCGAGCGTGACATGTCGATCTTGCGCGCTACGCACGATGGATGCCGCAAGCGGATGCTCGCTCTGCTGTTCAACTGACGCAGCTAACGAAAGGAGTTGCTCGTCCGAAATCGAATCGGTGGCAACGACGCGCGTGAGCCGCGGTTTGCCTTCGGTGAGTGTGCCGGTCTTATCGACAACAACAGTGTCAACTTTTTCCAGCCGCTCCATCGCCTCGGCTTTTTTGATCAAGACGCCGGCCTGCGCACCGCGACCAACGCCGACCATGATCGACATTGGCGTGGCGAGTCCGAGTGCGCACGGGCATGCGATGATGAGAACGGCAACCGCGTTGACTATTGCGTAGGCAAAGCGGGGTTCCGGACCGATGGTTGCCCAGATGATGAATGTCGCGGCCGAAGCACCAATCACCACTGGCACGAACCAGCCGGAGACTTTGTCCGCCAGTCCCTGGATGGGCGCGCGGCTCCGTTG
>DASYVQ010000131.1:0-13473 GCA_035936875.1 Chthoniobacterales bacterium | reverse complement strand
AATGCGCGAGGCTATACAGCCTATCTGTTTTTTTCCACGCTGTCGACGGGACTGCTGGTGAAAGGGCTTCAAAAGGATCAGCCGCGGTATTGGGTTCTTTACGTCCTGACCATGTTTCTCGATTTCGCTTCGCTGCTCGACAGTTTGTTCGTTTTCGCTTCCCACATTTTTGTCAGTGTAGTCGCACTGATCTTCGTCAGACGGAATGGAGGATCGCCTTTACCGCTGGCACGCCGGCTTGCGGCTGTATTTATCGTTACCGGTGTCCTGGTCCTGAATTTGTATATTACAATGGCGCCGCAGTTCTATATCTACTCGAAAACGGTCTATCGAGATCCGGCGGCGGGCTTCTCGCCGCTCTCGAGTGATTTTTTCCGAGAACTGGCGCGTGGTCTCTCCGCCGGCTTTGGCGCGAATTTATTATTAGGTCTTGTTCCTTTTCTGATCGTCGCCGCTACTGGCTTCTTCATCCTTCTCAGGCGGCAATTGATCCTCACCTTGTGTTTAGCGCTGCCCGGGATACTGACGGCCGCGTTCTTGCTGGTGCAAGGCTTGGATTTCTCGCCCCGCTTTTTCTTACTGTGGCTGCCGCTCGCGATACTGGTGGCCGTGCAAGGAATTTATAGTTTGATGGCCTGGCTCACCGGCACTTTGCGGGTTACGGCGCCGCTTTTTGCGCCTAGGTTGGCCACAATATTAGTCTTAATCTGCGTTGCTATCTCTCTGTTCTCTTTAAGGCACTATTATTTAATACCTAAACAGTCCTATCGCGCGTCTCTCCAATATATTGCGGCTGCGCGTCAACCCGGCGAGCCTATTATCGCCGCTTACCTATCGGAACACGGGTGTCGATTCTATGGAGACAGGTTCGGCCTGAAGGAAGGTCGAGACTGGTTTCCGGTCCGCTCAGTTGAGTCGTTGGATTCGATTTTATCGATGAAGCATGGGCGCTCCAGTATAGTCGTGACTACTTTTACGCGCGCGCTGCGCATTAGTCGGCCGGATCTTTGGCAACGCATTTCCGAAGGGTGGGCATTGGACCGCACTTTTCCGGGGACCATCGGTGATGGTGAGATTTCAGTTTGGAAGGAACACTCAGGTGATCGAGAGTTGAGGCCGTATACGAACTGACGTGACAGAATTCACCAAAGACTTTTCGCCTTTTGGCGATGACACGATGTTCATGCATCTCGCGGTGTTGCCAGATGCGTCCTGACGATGATTCGCCTTGCCATTGTGGGCTTGGGGGCTGTAACCCGAAATCTCCATTTGCCGGCTTACAAAAAGTTGGCCAAAAAGATTTCCCTCGTGGGCGGCTGCGATGTTCAAGAGGATGCGCGCGCAGGTTTTGCCAAGGTTCGGCCTTCAGTGCCGGTCTTCAGCGATATCGATCAGATGCTTCGGGCGACGAAACCCGACATCGTTTCCATCTGTACTCCGCCTTTTCTGCATCTTCCGCAATGCCTAGCTGCACTGACAAACGGTTGTCATGTCTTCTGCGAAAAGCCGATGGTCGAAACGCTGTCTGAGGCAGACGAAATCATTTCGGCTGCGGAAACGGCGAAGCGCCACGTCGTAGTGAACAGCCAGTTCCCTTTCATGAAGATTCATGCGGCGGCGAAAGCGCATATTAGCAAATCGGATTTTGGCCGCCTGCTTTTCCTGCACGCATCGCAGACATTTCGGCCGACTCCATTAACGGAAGCGAACTGGCGGGGCGAAATGGCGCGCCGGCTCGGCTTTGAATTCGGGGTCCATGTATTCGAACTCATCCGCTTTTTCTTTGAGGAAGATCCGGTGCGGATCATCGCGCACATGCCCAATCCGAGCCATCGGAAGTCCGACGTACTTAATATAGTAAGCCTCGAGTTTACCGGCGGGCGTGCCGCATCGATTCTGTTAGATCGTTTGTGCAAAGGTCCGGAGCGCTATCTCGATCTTCGGCTTGATGGTGAGTTTGGCACGATCACTACCTCCATCGGCGGCGAACTGGCGATCGAAGCTGGTTTACACACGCGCGAACGTCGGCCTTATTTCACGATTCATTTCGCGAAGGGTGGCAAGGCCGTCTGGCAGGATGGAAATCGTTCTCGGATTCTGGCCAAGGAAGGGATCAATCCATTTGCTCGCGCGACCGCCGTGCATCTAGGGAACTTCATCGACGCTCTTGCGCAGAACAAAACACC
This sequence comes from Chthoniobacterales bacterium, assembly GCA_035936875.1. Classification (GTDB taxonomy): domain Bacteria; phylum Verrucomicrobiota; class Verrucomicrobiia; order Chthoniobacterales; family UBA10450; genus DASYVQ01. The sequence goes on along the minus strand of DASYVQ010000131.1, from coordinate 11,287 downwards.
GGCGGGCAGCGCGCGCGATCACCGCAAGACTCTCGCTTTGATTTTCGCGGCCTACGATTCAGCTGCAGCGGGTTGCTCGATCGAACTCGCGCCGTACCTTGCCTCCCCGGCAGTTTCAACCGCGGTGCAGATCTGATGGAAACATGCGCTGCGATCGCAAAAGCCGCTCTTCATGCTTCGATTGACTATGGACACGGCTGAAAAATGCACGCTCGATTTTAAAATAACCGATGCCACGAGCTACGACGCTCATGTCGGAGATTTCGAGCGCTTCAGCGCGGTCCTGACCACGCCGCTCGCCACGCGAATAATCGCCATGGCGGATATCTCTGCCGGTCAGCGTGTGCTCGATATAGGAACGGGTACGGGTGTGGTCGCCTTGGAAGCCGCGAAGGCGGCCGGCGATCGAGGCAGGTGCATCGCTATTGACCTCTCCGAAAAAATGCTCGTCTCAGCGAGAGCAAACGCTCGCCGAGCAAAGCTGATTGAACGGATCGAATTCAGAACAATGGACGCCGAGTCGCTGCAATTTGAAGCTGCCAGCTTTGATGTGGTGGTTTCGCTTTTTGCGTTGCTCCACTTCCCCCACCCGGATGTTGCGCTGAAAGAAATGTTCCGTGTTCTAAGGCCCAGCGGTACGCTCGTCGTCGGCGTCGGCAGCGCCCCCCGTTGGCTTTCCGCGCAGGGTATCGGGCACGCCGTCAGCATTGTGCAGGATGTCATCGCAAGACTGCGCGGGCGCCAGCTTGTTGCACCCCAATTTCTGAATCAACTCGTGCAAGAGTGTATTCCCGCTCACGATGAGCCAGAGGAATCTTCGCTCGCTCAAGCTGGCCGCAATCGCACTCGCAACGTGCCACAACTGCTCCGAGACGCCGGATTTGAAAACTTGCGACAGCATTGGGAAGCTCATCGAGCGACACTGGAAACGTTGGCGGATTTTTGGGACATTCAGCGCACGTTCTCGACCATCGCGCGGAAGCGGCTCAACACCGCGACATCCGATCAGATCGCCGAAATTAGGGCAAAGTTTGAGGAGGTTTGTCAGGACGTGCTTTCGCGCGATGGGCGATTAACCTATCCATTCGCCGCATTCTTCGTCGCGGCACGCCGACCTTTGCAGAGTTGATGAAAACACGCGCCGCGATTGCGGGAGCTGGTCTGATGGGCTTCTGGCATGCGAAAAACATTGCACGCGCTGGCGGCGAAGTCGCAGTGGTGTACGACGTCGACGATGGCGCCGCCCAGCATCTCGCGACTCGTTTCAAAAGTGCGCGAGCCAGTACCCGCCTCGAAGACGCATTAGACCGAAACAAGATCGACGTGCTCCACATCTGTACGCCGTTGAGTAGCCATTTCGCGATGGCCGCGGCTGCGCTGGCCAATGGCATCCATGTTCTAATTGAGAAACCAATGACGCCGCATTGCGCGGAGACGAAGCGTCTTTACGAGTTGGCGGCCGAACACCGTGCGCTCCTTCGCCCGGTGCATCAATTTCCATTTCAGCGCGGTGTCCGGAGAGCGCTTGCAGAGTTCGGCAGAATCGGTCAGTTGCGCCACTTCGAAGCGACCTTTTGTTCGGCTGGTGGCGCTGGCAGCAGCGGAGAAGAACTGGATGCGATCGTCGCGGAAATTCTCCCGCACCCGCTTTCGCTGATGCAGCTATTTGCGCCGGGAAGTGTGCGGGAAGAAGGCTGGCTCGTGACCCGCCCCGCGCCCGGCGAACTCCGAGCCATGCTGACTGCGCGGGACATCTGTTTTTCGATTCTGATCAGCATGAACAGTCGGCCAACCGGAAGCGCCTTGTGTCTGTTGGGCACAATGGGAACGATTCACATCGATCTGTTTCACGGCTTTTGTGTGATCGAGCCGGGGGCCGTTTCCAAACTGCGAAAAATGGTTCATCCATTTAACTTCGCGGCTCGCACATTCGTTGCCGCTTGCGGCAATCTCACGTATCGGGCTTGGAAGCGTGAAACCGCATATCCGGGACTAGAGCGATTAATCCGAGATTTTTACCTGGCGATAGCGAACGGTCAGGCGACGCCGCTCCAGAGTGAAGAGGTGATGCGATTGGAAAAAGTCCGAGCGTTAATCATTGAAAATCTGAAAGTCACTTCGTGACGAAATAAACAGCCCCTGAACCGGATTGAACTCGATACTTTTGCACCTCCATAATCTGGCAATCGAGGCCTTGCAAAAATCCAGTCATTTCCTGTTCCGGCATGGCCGCCACCCGCATCGGGCTGAGCCCCAGATGCTCGTAAAGGAATTTCTCCCCTACACCTAGCGCCTGCAGCGACAAGTACAACTTTCTTCCGAGCTGCAAACGCGCCCTAACGGGGATTTCAGTTCGGATTTGGAATACCAGAAGACCAGCGCGCTTGAGAGTACGCACAAACTCTGCGGCGTAGCCCTTCATCAAATCCTTGCTCGGGAGATGCTGAAGTACCCACCTGGAGTAAATAAGGTCGAATGCTCCATCCCTGAACATTTCTAAGTGTTCCGCGTTGTTGACCACAAAGGTGCAATTTGGAGACGACTTATTCAGCTCCTTCGCTTTATTCACCATCTCCGTGGAAATGTCGACGCCAACACATTGATGGAAATGCTTAGCCAGTGCGCGCGTCAGTCGTCCAACTCCGCAACCGAAGTCGAGCGCAGAGACACGCTCCAAAGGCCGACCAATCCTTTCAGCCTCTCCCATTAGCGCTGACACGTCGTCTTGTCCGCTCCGAAAAAATTCCTCAATATCCCATTTTCCGTGTTGGCGCTTGGGGTCGGAGTAGATTGCCCAGAGCGGATCCAACCTACCAAGAGTTTCCCAATCACCCTTTTGCTTTTCTAATGTCATGATTCACCTAAAAGGAAGCATCCAGCTTGGACTTTGACTAAATGCTCGATCAATCTCCAATTCGGCTCCAAAATCATCGTGGTACGCCGATTCTGACCTACCATTCTCTTGACGAATCGGGGTCGGTGACGTCAGTGCGGCCGCGATTCTTCCGCGAACACATGCGCTCGCTCGCGCGGCGGGGCTTTGCGGGCATCAGTTTGTCCGAGTTGCTGGATGGCTGGGATGACATTGCCCCGCTGCCGGCCCGTCCCGTGGTTCTCACGTTTGACGACGGGTTTGCCAATCTACTCGAGCACGCGATCCCCTTGCTATCCGAACTCGGCTTTCGCGCCACCATCTTTGTCGTGAGCGGGCGCTGCGGTCAGACGAACGACTGGCCCAACCAAGCGCCAGATATTCCCCGCTTGCCGCTGCTTTCGTGGTCCGAGCTTGCGCAAATGGTGGAGGCTGGTTTCGAAGTAGGCGCACATGGCGTGACCCACCGGCCACTGACAAAACTTCCGCAGTCGGAAGCGGCAAGGGAAATCGTAGAATCAAAAGCTGCGATTGAAGACCGGCTCGGGCAGGCCGTGCAAACTTTCGCTTACCCATTTGGATTATTTAGCCGTTCCATTTGTAATGTAGCCCGTGAGCAGTTCCGCGCAGCGTGCACCACCAAACTGGAAAGAGCAAAACCCACACACGATCGTCATTGTTTGCCGCGACTCGATGTTTATCACCTGCGGCGACCAATATTGTTTCGGGCTTTTGAAACGCTAGTTGGTGATATCTACCTGGCGTTGCGCGGCGCCGGGCGTGAGATGCGTAACGAAGTAGTCCGCCTGGGATTTTTGCGGCGAATGAAAGCATCTTCGGAGCATATCGATGGAGGATGCTGAATATTGCTGTCCTCGCTGCAAGGGAACGCTCACCTCGGCGACGGATGCTTACACATGCACTGCTTGTAAGGCGCACTACCCAATTATTGTTGGGATCCCTGACTTCCGCGTTTTTCCCGATCCTTACATCGACATAGTCGAGGATCGGCGAAAGGCTCAGCGGATTTTCGAACGCGCGGCGGCGGCGGATTTTTCGACGGTGGTGGAATATTACTGGTCCATCACGCCGGACACGCCACCTGAAATGGCGCGACGATTTACGGCCCAAGCAATTGCGGCGGTGGAACGCGGGCGCCATCTCCTTGATTCCCATTCCGTTGTGAAAGCGAAGCTACAACAACCAGATGCACGTGTCCTTGATCTCGGTACCCGCACAGGCGGAGTGCTCATGGCCGCGGCGGAACGTGGTCAGAAGCCGATTGGTATAGACATAGCATTTCGCTGGCTGATCATCGCGCGGAAGCGGCTCGAAGAAGCGGGGCTGCCGGCGCATTTGGTCTGCTGTTGTGCGGAGTTCCTGCCGTTTCGTGAAAGCGCGTTCGATGTTGTGTTAGCGGAAAATGTTCTCGAGCACACCGCGCAGCAGCAGCAACTCATCGAAGAAGCGCATCGCGTGCTGAAACCTGGCGGCGTTTTTTTCGCTACGACTTGGAACCGGCTAGCTCTGGCCCCGGAACCACACGTGCGCTTATGGGGTGTTGGTTGGCTGCCGCTTGGGCTTGCGAAACGTTACGTGAAGTTGCGCAAAGGCGTGAGCTACGATCATGTCCGGTTGCTCTCGGTATTCCAGTTGGCGCGCATGGTCCGGCGCACACCATTTCGGCGGTGCGCAATTCTATTGCCAACTTTCAGCGCGGCGGAGCTGGCCAATGTTTCATCGGCGCAACGGCTGGCCGTCGGATTTTACCACCGGATCAAAGACTGGTCGCTGTTCCGCCAGCTGCTGCGGATCTTTGGTCCCGTGCTGCACCTTGTGTGTGTGCGCGAGTTGTGATGAGCGACTCAACGATCTGCAGGTACCGTGCAAGATGCGCATCAACGGTCCAATTCTCCACGACTGCGTTTCTACCATGCGCCCCGAGTTGATCGCGAAGTCCCCGCTCGGTTCGGACACATTCCATTTCATCGCGGCATTGCTCGAGCGTGTCGAAAAGGCGGCCGCCGCCGCTTTGCTCGACAATTTCGACAAGGGCACCGATGCGGCGAGCAATCACCGGCGTGCCGTGCGCGAACGCCTCGGCTGCAATCAACCCGAAAGTTTCGTAGCATAACGACGGTATCAGAACTGCGATCGCGTCGCGGTAAAGGGCACTGATTTCGGCAGAGTGCACGCTGCCGAGAAATCGCACATGTTTTAACTCCTGCGCCTGCTCGCGCAACGAAAATGCGTAATTGCCGCTCCCGACAATCAATAATTCAGCGTTGCGATAACTCGTAAAGACGCGGATGAGATCCTGGACGCCTTTCAATTTCTCCAGTCTGCCAACAAAAAGAAAATACGGACGTCCTTCGTTCGGATGCGGCTGTTTCTCCAGTTGTGTTGGCGGCAACGGCACGAAGTGCGACAACACGCTCATCGGACACTGTACGCCGTCCGCCCGCAACCTTTCTTGAGCGAAACGGCTCGGCGCGAGGAGGCAATCAATTTCGCGGAGGCAGCGTTCCATCAGGCCCGTGTAACGCCAGAGTTGAGGCGGGCGCCGGTACTTGAGCGTACAAAGGAGGCACTGTTTCTCGACACATGCGACCTCATTAAATTTAAAAAGGACATGAGTGGGACAGATGAGCCAGTATTCGTGCGCGGTGTAGAGCTTGACCGCGCAGCCAAGCCGCAGGACGCCCGGGCCGCCCATAAGTGAAATGTTATGAAAGTGGATGACGTCGTAGTTGCCCTCGTTTAGTAACCCACGCAGCCGCCGGCTGTAAGCGGCTGGGCTTCCGAGTTGGTGAGAAGCGAGCATCGAAAGTTTTGGGGTGCGCGTTGTAAGTGGATGACGCGTCACATTTCGATGATGTGAAAACACGATCTCCGGCTCCGCTGGATGCTGCAACCGGTAGGCGTCCACCGAATGGATCACGTCGACCGAATGGCCTCGTTCCGCCAAAGCCTCGCTCAGTCGATAAACTAAAACTCCGTCACCGCCGAAGTGATACGGCGGATAGAACGTAGTCACCATGCAGAATTTCAAATTCTATCCGGCCGAGCCGCCTCCTCGAGGATCGACATCATCTTGCGCGCACCGTTTCTCCAGGAAAACAATTTCGCGCGTTCTTGAGATTTGCTGCTGAGGTCATGCCGCAGCGATTCGTCGCCAAGCAGTCGTGCGATCGCAGTGGCAATCTCTCCTTCGGAACACGGATCAAACAGCAGACCAGCCTCGCCAATAACTTCGGGTAGCGAACCTCGATTACTCGCCGCAACCGGCAGTCCGCAAGCCATTGCCTCAACTACGGGCAGTCCAAAACCTTCACTTAACGAAGGAAGCACGAGCATCGTCGCCAGATTGTAGAGGATTACCAAATCCGGATCCGCGACATAGCCCGTGAAGGTGACACGATCCACAAAATCCAACTGCCGGGAGAGTTCCGCTATTTGTTGATGAGAACTGAAAAAACTATCGGTCGAATAATCCCCCACGAGTACTAGGTGCCAGGGCTGTCTCAGTTGCTTGGCCGCGCGCAGAAGCCGTTCCAAATTCTTGTGCGGGCTAATTCCACCTACGTAGAGAATCAGCGGCACCTTATCTGGCAAACCATATCGACTAAGAACAGTCGCGGCAGACTGTCTCACATCGAGTGGCCGAAAACACGGAGCCGGTCCTTCGGTGATCAGGTCGATAGCCGTAATTGGTCGCCGAAAAATTGCGGCTAATTGCGTGCGCGCGTTTTGAGAAACCGTGACCATTCGGTCCGCGCGGCGCATGGCCAGCCAGGTTTTCAATTTCCAAAGCAACCGCGAGCGCAATCTGGGAAAAATGAGATCTGGATGCTGCTCGGCAATCGCATCATGGAAAACAATAACCGTAGGGGTCTTGCCAAACAGCGGATAGAAGGAATAACTCGTTGGAAACAAAAACACATCGAACTGGCATCGAGATACTGCGCGACTCAGCTTCCAAAGATCGGCGACACTTCTAGATCCGTAAGCCGATGCAGCTCGCGAAGGCTGCTCTCGCGTTTGCACAATTTCAACCTTTGCGCCGTTGGGAAGGTCGCTTTCTGCCGCCGTGCGTTGGTCCAGTAAGAGCGTAAACGCGTGCTCCGGATATTCCGTCACCATCGTGGTCACGAGCATTCGCGTGAATCGACCGTAGCCCCGTCGATTGGCCCACGTGCACGCATCAATGCCGATCCGCATTATCAGCCTTTTGGCGCCGAAGTTGGCAAATCTTCCCTTGGCGCGTTGCTTAAATAACCAGCCGCCTCTCCCAACGACCACCCACAAAGTAACAGCAACAAGTAGGGCAGTGAGCCAAGCAGTTGAACGAATCGATCGCGACGTCGGGTTGCCGTAACTCGGACGATCCGGAGCAGCATCGCGATCGGTATGGCCGGCGACGCGATTACCCACAACCATCGAGCTACGGACCGAGAACACGATTTTCGGAAGTTGCCGAAATGCACTCCGCCGCTGAAAAGGTGTTTCAATGCCTCGTCCAACCTCATGCGCAGCCGGCTGGTTACAAGAGCATCGGGGAGCATGTGCAGTTTGTGACCCGCGTTGACGAGTGCGGCATTTACATCGGTCTCGTAAAAGCAAGACTCCCAGATTGAACCGCAGCTCCAGAGAGTCGCCCGGTCATAAAGGATGTTTGCGCCGGAAAGAATTGTCACCTCGCCACTTGGCAGCGGCGGCATGAAGCGGGCATATTCTGCAAAATAAAGCGCCCAATCGTGCGCACTCGATTCGGAGTCATTCTCGATCGGTCCGCCGCAAACCGTCCAACCTGCCGCTCGAGCACCCATCAGAGATTCGACCCAGCCGGGACCAACATTTGAGTGGTCCTCGATCAGCGCGATCGAAGCGCCGCGCGTCTCGCGAACACCGAGACTTCGCAGTTGAAACACATTCGCCTCAGCCGGAGCGGGCACGAAGCGCACACTTCGGAAACGACCGTCCGTTAAAAGAGACGGGCTAAGAATACTACGGAAAGCGACGATCACTTCTGCGCCACGCGTTTGCGGCATCAAACTTTCCAAACAACGTCGCAGCGCGACCTCACCGGAAAACGAGGCGATCACAACCGACAATGCAGAATTACTTTTATCATCGGCGGTGTTCATTCCACACGGGCGAGGCTACGGCCCGGACCGAAAAGAGCGCCCACCGCTTCGCCCCAAGCCCAACTGATCAAGAAAACCGCGATCACTGGACTGGCGACCAAAAATTTCAAGCGGTGACGGCCCTTGTTGAAGACTGTTTTCGTCATGCGACCGAAGAGAATAGCCGGTAGCAGGACTGTTCCAACAGAGTATGTCACACGTTTCCAAAAAGGAGCTGCTCGCATCCTCATCCCCGCAAAGGAACGCGAATAATGATACCGCTGCGAGAGGAAATACCAGAAGCCAAACTCCTTCTTGTGCGCGACCGTTAGCGCCGGATCGCAGTAAAATGGAATGCGCATTTCTTTCATTCGCGCGTGAAGAAGAGGCTCCCAAACTTCATCTCGCAATTCTGGACCGATCCGATCAAGAACTTCCCGAGTGTAAATCGCGCAGTTGCCAGCGATCTCGTCCACCGTTCCCGCCGGTAACGGCGGCATGAAGCGCGCGTATTCGCAAAAGAAAACGGCCCAATCCACAAGGCGATCGACCGCGGCGTTTTCAACGGGCCCGCTCATGACTTCGTGTCCCGCTTCGCGCAAGCGAATAATCGTGCGGAACCACGCCGGCGGCACATTGCAATGATCTTCCAAAATTGCGATTAGTTGGCCCCGCGCCTGTGCGATTCCCATCGCACGGAGCTTCGGAATCGAGGGACGCCCCGGCACTTCAATCAGTTCGATCTCCGGCTGCGGAAAACGGCGGCGAATTTCCTGGCGAGTCTTTGCATCGCAGCGATCCATGACGAGCACCTCATAACCGATTTTGCTGTCTTGGCGCACAAGGCAATCAAGACATTCAGTAATTGACGGCAAACCGTTCACCGATGCGATTACGACGGAGATGGCGGGTGAACTTTCGGCCGGCGGCGGATTCATCCCAGACTTGTTTGCCGATGTTTATTCGGCAGCGCGAATGAACCAGGCGTGCAATAGCCGAATACCTCGCCGAGCGTCCACGCAACGACGAAGACGAACAACAGCGGAAGAGAGAATAGCAACCGGCCGAAATGCCGCCGGCTGACCACAACCCGGCCGAAAATTTTCGCCAGCAAGACCGCCGGGATAAGCGGCGAGGCGACGACGCGCGCAATGCGCATTGGCGCGGAACTCCCTCGGAGACGCATGTGGCCGAACTGCTGGCCATGTTGAAAGCGTTGCATCCAAAAACACCGTATGCCGAATGAAACGCCCTGCGTTACGCGAATTGCTGGGACAAAGGTCAGCGTCTTGCCCTCCGCTCGCAGCAGCCGGTGAAAATCTGGTTCCCAAAATCCCTCGGTGATCGCTTCGTGATGCGCGGCTAGCGACTCACGCTTATAGGATGCATTTTCGCCGGCGATCTCATGCACGATTTGTTCCCGGGTGTACTTCAAGTAGGCGCTGTAGCGAAGAAAATAAGTCGCCCAGCCTTTCGCACCTCCTCCGCAAGGAGGATCGATTGCTCCGCCAATGCCCGGTGAGGCGAGACGTTTATGCGCTTCACACATATTCTTCAGCCAGTCGCGCGCTGGCACAAAACGCGCCGTTGTAATCGCGACGATTCTCCCGCGACTGCTGTTTATACCGATGCTCCACAAATGCGGAACCAGCATACTTGGTGAACCCTGCAACCATTGGACCCAAGGAGAACGACTGCGTATTTCTGTTTGAACGGCCGCTCCGCCGACCACGAGAATTTCTGTCGCGGCGTCTCGTTGCGAAGCTAGCGAGTCAAGACACTCAGCAAGCCCGTTGAGATCCGGCCAGGCGGCAATAACCACCGATAAATCGATCCCATGATCACGTGAATTGGGAGGAATAATCTCACTCACCTACTGGCCGACGACGGCCGATACCCTTGGGCTTGGCCGACCAACCCAGCCGTGAAATTACGTCAGCGCGATGCACTGGAATGAGCTGACGACGTCGTCGGGGCCTTTCTCGGCGAAGAAGCTTTCGTAATAGCCAGGGCCAAGATCCCAGTGGGGACCTTTGTAATATTCGTCGCGATAAAATCGCCAGACGCCGCTCACCACGATGACGCAACTCATCCGATCGTTCCAGAAATCGCCAATGTAATTAAAGCTGAGGTTGGTGCGGGCATAAGCGCCCTTGAATCCAGTATGATCGTACAGCACGAGCTCCGGCAGCCGAATGATTTCTTTCGACGGTTCGATTTTTACTTTGCCGGCACCGCTAACGTGATAGGCGAGCGGTCCGAGTTTCCATTTCATGTCGATGACGCAGCCGTTGTCGGGAGAAAGTTCTGTTTTCGGTATTTGTCTCATAAGCGGCGGGATTTTTCGCGATTTTGAACCAACCGAAGCTGCATTGTCGAGCAGAGAGATTGCTACAGTTAGATCAAGTGTTCGCGGTTGTCCGAACGAAGCCGGATCGTTTTGTTCTGCGAATTGTGCAGGGCCCGGATGAAACGCACGGTTTTGCTTTTCGCGCGCATCAAAATGGAATGCGTGATCGCCGTCGTGCCCTTTGACTTTACGCCGCGCAAAAGCGCGCTGTCGCTGATGCCCGTCGCGCAAAAAACAATGTTCTCGCCCTGCGCGAGATCGTCCGCGACGAAAACGCGGCCGAGATCTTTTTCGCAACCGTCCTCGATCAATTTTTTGCGCTCCTTCTCATCGCGCGGCCACATTTTGCATTGCATGTCGCCACCCAGGCATTTGATTCCCGCGGCCGCGAGCACTGCTTCGGGCGAACCGCCGATTCCCATGTAAAGATCGACATCAGTGTCGGGCAACGACGGCGCCATGGCCGCGGCGATATCCCCATCACCGATCAGGCGCAACGACGCGCCGGCCGTGCGGATTTGTTCGACGATTTCTTTGTGTCGCGGACGGTCGAGCATCATCACCACCACGTCTTGCACCCGCTTGTCCACCGCGCGCGCCACGATCGCGAGTGTCTCCGCAATCGGAGCGTCGATGTTGAGCGAATCGCCGCGCTTCTGGGTGTATTGAATTACGCGCGGGCCGTAAGCGAGCTTCGACATGTAGAACGACGGCACATCGCGCAGCGCCACTTTTACGCCTTCTTCCGGACTCGCCGCGGCGATACAACTGATCGAATTCGGCGCGCCTTTGGAAATGTTCGTTGTCCCGTCGATCGGATCGATCGCGATATAGAATTGGGGCGCACCCGGCAGCCAGGTGCCGAGTTGTTCGCCTTTGAAAATGCCCGGCGCGTCGTCCTTGATGCCTTCGCCGATCACGACTTCGCCGCAAATGTTC
>DASYVQ010000130.1:0-14721 GCA_035936875.1 Chthoniobacterales bacterium | reverse complement strand
CAGCGTTGCTCGGCTACTACGCGTTGGCCAAAGCTCCGCAGCGTTGGCGCAATTTCTGGCTGATTCTTACCGGTTACATCTTTTACGGTTGGGCCGAGCCACGTTTCACGATGCTGATGTTTCTGACGACGTCGATCGACTGGCTCATGAGCTTAATCATCGCTCACGATACCTGGCACGTGTGGCGGGTCTGGCATCAGCCAGTTCAAAAATTAATTCGTGGCGAGCCGCGAACGTCTCTTCAGCGCCGCGCGATCACGATGTCGATCTTATCCAACCTCCTCGCGCTCGGGTTTTTCAAATACTTCAATTTCGGCGTCGACTCTTACAATGCGCTCGTGCACGTCTTCGGATTGGGTCACCTGCAGTGGGACACATTCTTTCGCGTTGTTCTGCCGCTCGGCATCAGCTTCTACACGTTTCAAGCGCTCAGCTACACGATCGATGTTTACCGCGGCGAAGCCGAAGCGATGGCGAACTTCATCGATTTCTCCTGCTTCGTCTCGATGTTTCCCCACCTGGTCGCGGGACCGATCCTCAAGTTCTCCTTTCTCGCCGACCAACTGAAACATCGCACGCTCACGCTGGATAAGTTTGGGCGCGGCGTCGCCTTTTTCTCGCTTGGTCTTGCCAAAAAAATCCTTCTGGCCAACCCGTGCGGAAAAATCGCCGACATCGCGTTCGACGCCGGTTCTATCGGAACACTCGAGTCGTGGTTCGGCTCGATCGCATACGCGTTCCAGATCTATTTCGACTTCAGCGGTTATTCCGACATGGCAATCGGGCTCGGGTTAATGCTTGGGTTCGTCTTCGCCAAGAATTTCGATTCGCCGTATCGCTCCGAATCGATCACCGATTTCTGGCGGCGCTGGCACATCTCCCTTTCCACCTGGTTGCGCGAATACCTTTACATTCCGTTGGGTGGGAGCCGGCGCGGTCCTGTGCGCACGTATGTCAATCTCATCGCAACGATGTTGCTGGGCGGTCTGTGGCACGGCGCGTCCTGGAACTTTGTGGTTTGGGGTGGAATCCACGGCGGGATGCTTGCGTTCGAACGCAGCCAGGGCCGCGAGAGTTTTTACCACAACTTGCCTAAGCCACTCCGCATCGCACTCACGTTTACGATTGTGTTGATCGGTTGGGTTTTCTTTCGCGCGCCTAATCTAAACCGAGCGGTCGCGTATCTCGCCAGCATGTTTGGCGTCGGCCACGCGCAACCGGCCGCTCATCTTCTCGCCGGCATCGTTTACAAACCTTACTACATCATTTCGATCGCCATCGCGGCGGTCGTGGTTTGGGCCGGTAAACAAACGTGGGATTGGACGCAACGAATGACTTTGCCGAAAGCCGCGGTCTGTTGCGGGCTCGGCTGGCTGGCCCTCGCAGTTATGGCGACTCAGGAATACAACCCTTTCATTTACTTTATTTTTTAGAAATCGATGAGCGATCAAGAACAACCGCCAGTCGGAAGTGAGTCGCCACTAAAGCCGCAGCGTTCATTGCCGAGCTATCGCGAGTCAACGCCGGAGACGCACCGCAAATTTTCACGCGAGACAGAAGCCGAACTCGCGCTAAAAAATACTTTGTTCGCGCCGGGAACCGCGACGCTGCTTGTCCTGTTCTTTTTGGTCACCATCTTCGCGGTGCCATTGATTCAGTTCGCAGCCGAATTTCGAGCGGTTCATTCCGTTCGCCGGTTGCGGACTTTCGCCGCGTTCGGTGCGCTGATTCCGCGCGGTTCTCACACGGCGCGCAGCGTCGTCGATCTTTGGCGGATCTTTCCATCGGCGGACGAGATTAAGTCGGTCCAAAGAACCTTGGAAAGCGATTCTGTCATTGCCCAATGGTTGCTCCCGCGCGTTGAGTCCGTGCTCACCGGAAAGTTGTATGCCGGCAATGAGCAGGTTTATCTCGGCCGGAATAACTGGCTGTTTTATCGACCGGACGTCGATTACGTGATCGGTCCGCCGTTTCTCGATCCATTTTGGATTAAACGGCGCAGGTATAGCGCCGGCGTTCAACCGGACGCGGTGCGAGCGATTGTCGATTTTCGCGATCAACTGGCTCGCCGTGGAATCGACCTCATTGTCATGCCGACACCAGTCAAGCCGACTGTCGATGGCGGCATGCTTGCGCCACCTACCGGCGAAACGGTTTTTGAAAACGAATCGTTTAAGCAGTTCAAGACGCGACTCGAACGCCAGAGTGTCGGCATCTTCGATCCCGAACCGCTGCTGACCCGCAACAAAATCGCGAACTCATCGCCAATGTATTTGGAGGCTGACACGCATTGGCGTCCGGAGACGATGGAAACCGCGGCCCAACGGCTGGCATATCGCATCGGCGTATCCAGAAGCGCGTCGCCTTTTCAAATTGTCGACAAAAAAATCAAGGCACTCGGCGACGTCGCTCGAATGTTGAAGCTCCCGGCTGACCAGCTCGCGCGTTACACCGAGGAAATCACGATCCATCAAGTAACTTCGGGCAACGTTCTCTGGCGCCCAAGTAAGAACGCAGACGTGCTTCTACTCGGCGACAGTTTCTCGAACATTTTTTCGCTCGACGAGCTTGGCTGGGGCGAATCGGCCGGGTTCGCCGAACATCTCAGCCGCGCACTTGGCCGGCCGATCGATTGCATCCTCCGCAACAGCGACGGCGCTTTCGCTACCCGGGAGATTCTTAATCGCGAATTTGCGCGCGGTCACGATCGGCTCGCCGGAAAAAAATTAGTCATCTGGCAATTTGCGACGCGTGAGCTGGCGTTTGGTAACTGGAAACTGCTCGATATGACGCTTCGCCCTTCAGCCCCGGCCCGCTTCTTCACGCCCCAACCCGGCGAAGAAATTGTCGTCACCGGAACGGTCGAAGCGATTTCGGCAGTGCCGCGTCCCGGCAGCGCGCCTTACGCGGATCACATTATGACGGTGCACCTCGTCGACCTGAGCGGACCGCCGCAACGCGACAACCAACCGTTTCAGTGTCTGGTTTTTCTCTGGAGCATGCGCAACTATGCCTGGACCCCGGCCGCGCACTTGCGTCCCGGTGACAGGGTTCGTCTGCGTTTGCGACCGTGGTCCGACGTTTCGGCTGAGTACGAAAAGATCAATCGCAGCGAAATTGATGATGCGGCGCTGCAACTCGAAGAACCCGTCTGGGGCGAGTTCGCAAACTGAATCGTTATCGCTAAGGTACCGTCCGAGTTGGATGCAGCGCGTTGAATGAACGGCGCACGTTGAATGCTGTCCAAATTCGAACCAATGCGTTTATTGTCGATCTTTGCTTCGTTTGCAGTCATCGGCACGATGTCGACCTTCGCTGCGCCAGCGCCGGCTCAACCGGAAGCGACCTCGACTGTTCCCGCCGCCGCAGCGGAACAAGGCAAGGACGTCGTGCATCAACTGAACAACGCCTTCGCGAAAGTTTTCGAGATCGTCGCACCGAGTGTCGTCATCATCGAAATTTCGAAGAAGGGCGAAAGCGAGGGCTCGGCGTTCGACGATTTGTTTTTCCAAGGACCGCCGGACGAAAATAATCCGCGGCGAGGTCCCAGAAATCCGCAACCGATTCAGAGCGAAGGTTCCGGGTTCGTCGTTCGCCCGGACGGCTACATCTTCACGAACTTCCACGTGGTGGAAGCGGCCGATAAGATTACGGTAAAAATGAAGGATGGCCGCGAGTTTCCCGCAAAAGTCATCGGCACGGATGAGAAAACTGACATCGCCGTGATTAAAATCGACGCCAAAGATTTGCCAGTCGTGCAGCTGGCCGATAGCGACGCAGTGCGCGTCGGTCAATTTGCGTTCGCCATCGGCGCGCCGTTCAAGCTCGATTACACTTTTACTTACGGCGTCGTTAGCGGAAAGGGCCGCAGCAAACTGATCGCTACCGGCGGCTACTCGATCTCCGATTATTTGCAGACTGACGCTTCGATCAACCCGGGCAACAGCGGCGGTCCGCTTTGCGACATCGACGGCAAAGTCATCGGTATGAACACGCTGATCAACGGACTAAACCGCGGGCTCGGTTTCGCCATTCCCAGCAACATGGCAAAAGAGATTGGCACCGAACTTATTGCCGGCCACAAAATTGTCCGGCCCTGGCTCGGCATCCGCATCGAAACACTCGGCGACGATCCTTCGGTCCGCGATTTGTTTAAAGGCGTCGAAAAAGGCGTAATCGTGCGCACGATCGAAGCCGATGCGCCCGCTTACAAAAGTGAGCTGCGGCCGTTTGACGTGATCACGCATGTCGATGCAGCGGCGGTCATGACCGATTCGCAGCTGCAACACGAGATTTTGAAAAAGAAGGTCGGGCAAAAAGTCGAGCTGACGGTTTGGCGCAAAGGTCAGACGATGAAAATTCCGGTCACCACCGGCGAATTGCCTAGCGAAATCTCGCGCGCGTCAAACGAACCGATACAGCCGGGCCAGCCGAAACAGGAAGAACTGGGCAAGTTTGGTTTGCAAGTTCAGGATTTGAGCAAAGAGATGGCCGAACGCCTGAAGCTGGGCGTGCAACAGGGTGTCATCGTCACCGACGTCGCCGACAACAGCATCGCCGCGGCTCAAGGAATCGAACGCGAAGACGTGATCACAGAAGTGGACGGCAAACCGGTCACCAACGTGAAATCATTTCGCGAAGCCCTCAACAAAGCCGACCCGAAACGCGGCGTCCTTCTCTACCTCGACCGCAAAGGCAGCAAAACTTTCGCCGTGTTAAAAGCCGGCGGCGCCCAAGCGCCCAACGATCGTTAGAGCCTCCTCCGCCAAAGCATCTGCGGCGGCCGGGTCGACAAGGTAAAGGCGGGAGGCGGTTAGGTTTTGCGGCTGCCGATTGCCACTAGAACAATTCCGCCAACGAGGCAGATGCCGCTTACGACCGGCGGAAAACTGATCCCATGACCTTCGGTATGCTTGATTTCAAGAGGCCCGAGTTGTGCGTCTTTCTTTTCCTCTGTCCAACCCAAGCCACCGTAGGCAAAGCCGATGATACCGACGATGATGAGAACGATCCCGACAATTGCAGCTGGTTTCATAAATTTAGAGAGGCCGCCGGCCGGTGATGAGCTGAATGATCAGCACGACTAACGCAATGACGAGCAAGAGGTGAATGAATCCGCCCAGGGTGTAGGAACTGACCAGACCCAGGAGCCAGAGGATGAGCAGGATTACAAAAATAGTCCAAAGCATATAGATTCTTTCCGTTGAAGTTCTTACTTTGCTTCGCGGCGCATCGCGCCGTTGCGCTTATCTAATTTCAACTCCCTTTACTTGTCGATCTTTTCGATGACGGCCCGCAGGTTCCAGCCGCTGGCTTCAAGGCGTTCGCGCGCCGCGCCGTAATCGCATTTTGCCAGTTCCGACACCAGCCGGGTCGCACGATCCCGCAGCTTCGTGCTGGAAGCGTGCAGATCGATCATCAAATTGCCGCGAACTTTACCAAGCGCGACCATTGCGCCGGTGCTGATGATGTTGAGCGCGACTTTCGTGGCCGTGCCTGCTTTTAACCTGGTCGACCCAGTCAAAATCTCCGGCCCGACGGCGAGATCGATCGCAAGATCGACAATTGCATCTTGCGCATGCGCCGGATTGCAGCTGAGCAAAATCGTTTTTGCGCCTAACGACTTGGCGCGCGCCAGAGCTCCGATCACAAACGGCGTCCGCCCGCTCGCGGTAATTCCGATTACAACATCGACATCTTTCACTTCGCGCTCATCGATCGACAACGCGCCGCTACTCCCCTCGTCTTCTGCGGATTCAACGCTGCGATGAAGCGCGGTCGCGCCGCCGGCGATGATCCCTTGCACAAGGTCGCGCGACGCACCAAACGTCGGCGGAATTTCGCTGGCGTCGAGCACGCCGATCCTTCCACTGCTGCCGGCCCCCACGTAAAAGAGGCGGCCACCTTTGCCTAACGATTCGGTTACCATTTCAATGGCGTGGGCAAGATTGGCGACCGCACCGCGCAACGCGTCCTGTACAAATTTCTCTTCGTCGACAAAAAGTCTCACCAGTTCGCGCGCGCCCATCTTCTCCAAATTTTCCGAGCGCGGATTGCGCTGCTCGGTGAGCGCGGCGGCCAGGTTGTCGATCTTTTCTTCGGCCGGCGCTGAACCAACACCTGGCCATTCGTCCATTTCCGCCGCGAGCCATGCCGCGCCAAGTTCCGGCGTACGCTCCGCTGCCGCCACTCGCGCGTCGGGGAGATTTTTCTTGAGGCGACGACGAAAGGCGTGGGCGTAGATCGAATCGCGGTAAAACAGGCCGCCGAGGAAAACGACTTTGGGCGCAAGCAGATGAAGGCGCGACGCCACTGCCTCCGTGTACTCGCACAAAACCCGCGCTCCTTCTTCGAGAATTTCGTTCACACGCGCATCGCCGCTGGCGGCCGCTTCGAAGACAACTGGCGTGAGCATGGCGATCTCCATTTTTTCCGCCGTCTGCGCCCAACGCACTAGTTCGTCGAGATTGTTCAACGAAAGCGCGCGAAGGATGTTGGCAGTGAACTGCACCTCGCCGCGGTGAAGATCGTATTCACGCAGAATCAATCGCAGCGCCTGGATGCTGAGGAAATAACCGCCGCCCGCGTCGCCCAAAATATGTCCCCAACCACCGGCGTTCTCGACGCGCTTATCACGCCGGCCGGTAACGGACGAGCCGCTACCCGCGTTCACAACGATGCCGTCAGCGTGGCCAAGAGCGGCCCCCACACCGGAATCGCGATCGCTGCCAGTAATAATTTTCGCCTGCGGCCAAACCTCTGCGCAAATACGCGAGAGTAATTGTCGATCTTCCTCTGTGCCGCAGCCGGCGAGGAAAACGCCGGCGCGATTAATTTCCTTTGGCAGCTCCCGAAAGATCGCACGCAAACGATCCGGCGTGGCCAGGCGAAAATTTGACGGCGGAAGTTTTCCCTGACCGAGGATGCGCAATTCCTTGTCGTCGCGCTCGACCAAGACCCACCCGGTCTTGGTTCCGCCGCCCTCGACGCCAAGGATTTTCTCGCGTCCATTCATTGTCGATCTTTCCGCTGTTTGTATCATGCCTTATGGCCGAAGACGAGGCTCAAGCAGCGAAGCGGGTCAAACAGCTGCGGCGCCAGATCAAAGAGCACGACCGCCGTTATTACGAACAGGCGGCTCCCACGATCAGCGACCAGGAATACGACCGTCTCTACAAAGAGCTCGTCGACCTTGAAACGCGGATCCCAGCGCTGGTCACGCCCGATTCGCCGACCCAGCGCGTGGGTGGCAGGCCGCGCGAGGCTTTCGCCCAAATCGAGCACCGGTTGCCGATGCTCAGCCTGGACAACACTTACTCCGAAGAAGAAGTCGCCAACTTTTACGCGCGCATCACGCGCCTCTTGCCGAATGAAACAATCCCGGTCGTGATTGAGCCAAAGGTGGACGGCGTGGCCGTTTCGCTCGTTTACGAAAAAGGAAAGCTGCGTTACGCCGCCACCCGCGGCGACGGTTTGGTCGGCGACGATATCACGCGCAACATTAAAACCATTCGCTCGGTGCCGGAACAACTGCGCGGGGGGGCCCCGAAAGTATTCGAAGTGCGCGGTGAGGTTTACATGGACAAACGCGGCTTCGCAAAGTTGAACGAGGAGCGAAGCAAGGCAGGTCTGCCGCTGTTTGCAAATCCGCGCAATGCCGCGGCCGGCTCGCTCAAGCAGCTCGACCCGGCGCTGGCCGCGAAACGCCCGCTCGGTGTCGTCTTTTATGGAACCGGCGCCAGGGAAGGTGTCGATCTTGAAAAACATTCGGAACTGTTTCCATTGCTCAAAAAATTCGGGCTGCCGCACAGCGAGCGTTGGTGGCTGGCGGAATCGGTTGAAGAAACTTTGAAGGCGATCCGCGAACTGGATCGCGTCCGCCACGATTATCCTTATCAAACCGACGGCGCGGTCGTGAAGGTGGATTCGTTTGCGCAGCGCGAGCGGCTTGGGTTCACTGCGAAATCACCGCGCTGGGCGATCGCTTACAAATACGCTGCGGAACGCGTCCAGACGCGTTTGCTCGACATTTTGATCCAAGTCGGCCGCACCGGTGTGCTCACACCCGTGGCTGTGCTCGAGCCGGTAACGGTAAGCGGCAGCACGGTAGGCCGCGCGACGCTGCACAACGAAGACGAAATCAAACGTAAAGACATTCGCATCGGCGACACGGTCGTGATTGAGAAAGCGGGCGAAGTGATTCCGGCTGTGATCGAGGTCGTGAAATCGAAACGGCCGCGCAACGCCAAACCCTTCGATTTTTTCAAGCACATTCGCGGCAAATGTCCGGTGTGCAGCGGACCGGTCCGGCGCGACCCGGAGTTCGTGGCCTGGCGCTGCGAAAATCTTCACTGCCCGGCGCAGACAACGCGTCGTCTCGAATTTTTCGCCGCGCGCGGCGCACTCGATATCGAAAGCGTCGGCGGCATTGTCGCCGACAAACTGGTTGAGCGCGGATTCGTGAGCGAACCGCTCGACGTATTCGAGTTAAAACTGGAACAACTCGCCAAGTTGAACCTCGGCACGGACGAAGCGCCGCGTATTTTCGGCGAGAAAAACGCCACCAAAGCGATGCACGCGATCGAGCGGGCGAAGACTTCGCACCTTTCCCGCTGGCTTTTCGCTCTTGCGATTCCGGACGTTGGAAAAACAACCGCAACCCAGCTTGCCCGGTTTCACGACGACATCGACGACGTCGCCAGTTCAGAGCTGCTCCGCGACGTGCTCGCATACCACGAAACAAAAGGCGACAAGCAGGTCGCTAAAGAAATCGCTGAACGCCTGATCGAAACTGGTTTCGCGGAGCGATCAAAAAGCAAAAACGAAAAGGAATTTGGAATCGTCACTGAGGTCGGGCCGGTGGTGGCACAAAGCGTCCTCGATTTTTTTGCATCGGCGACCGGAAAAGGAATTCTGAAACGAATGAAGCGATTGGGGATTCAGCCTAAACACGAAAAAATTTCTGCGAAGAGGGCGGCCGAGCTGCCATTGGCAGGAAAAACTTTTGTGCTCACCGGCACCCTGCCGTCGATGACGCGGGAGGAAGCGACCGAAAAAATCGAAGCGGCCGGCGGACACGTCACCGGCGGCGTGAGCAAAAAAACCGATTACGTCCTGGCCGGCGCGGAGCCGGGCAGCAAATTCAAAAAGGCGAAGGAACTTGGCGTGAAAGTCATCAACGAAGCAGAGTTTCGGAAGATGTGGTAGGGGCGGTTCACCGAACCGATCCGAGCCGGATGGGCGTTCGGGCGATTGAGGTCAATCGCCCCTACCTTACGGCGTTCTTTGCGGGACGGATTCCAGATTGAGCGGGATCGCTCGATTTGGAGAGATGGGTGAAGCGATCAACGGAGCACGTTTGCTGGCAGGATGAAAATCGGCCTGAACTTCGAAGGTCAATTTCTTGTCGCCGCGCATCACCGTGATGGGAACCATGTCGCCGGCACTCAGGAAAAAGGAGGCATCAAGAATGTCTTCCGGCTCTTTTACTTTGGTGCGCCCAATCTGTACCACGATGTCGCCTGGTCTCATGCCGGAATCGGCCGCCGGAGTACCTTTAATAACTTCGGTGGTTTCCGCGCGCGAACCATCCACCGCCGCGACCGCTTCGGAAACGTTGGCCCCGATCCACCCATGGCGCGCTTCACCGAAGCGCGCGAAATCGCTGCGGATTTTTTCTGCGGCCTCGATCGGCAAGGCGTAACACGAAGAATTATTCTCCAGACTGCTAACGACAATTCCGACGACTTCGCCCTTAAAATTCAAAAGGGGCGCACCACCTTCGCCGCGCTGCATGGGCAGATTGACTCGCAAATGGGTGGTTTGAAAATAGCGCCCGAGACACTTGCGATCGAAGCCGGCGATCATACCGAAACTCGGCGTTTTTTGTAAGTCGAGCGGGAAACCAATCGCCACCACCGGCGTCGCGATTTCGAGTTCATCCGACTTGCCAATCGGCAGCGCGGGCGTGGCGAGATCGACCTTCAACATGGCCACACCGCTCCGGACGTCGGCCAGAAGCTGATGCGCGGCATATTTTCGGCCGTCAAACTCAACTTTAAAATTCTCCGCTTCGCCGCCGACCGAGTAAGCGGTGTAAAGGGTTCCCATTGGATCTACAAAGAATCCAGTGCCGGAAAGTTCGCCGTGTTGGTCGCTGGCCTGAATTTTGACGACGGCTTTGGCCGCGCGGTCAAAGACGTCTTTAACCTCGCGACTGATTGTGGTAGCCGAGTCGGGTTGCTGCTGGACGCGAAGTGCCGCTGGTGTAGATGCGGGCGATTGGCGAGAGTCCGGCTCTGCTCGTGCTGTTGACTGACGATTACAAGCCGCAGCAGCGAAGAAACCCAGCGCGAGCGCGAGCTGAGAAACCACCGCTAATCTCGCCTGCAAAAAGGACTCCGGGGAGCAACTAGAACTTGAACGTCGTCTCATAACTCACGGGAACGCTGTCGAGCACATAACGCGGCGTCGTGGCAGTTCGGTGAGTCTGGGCGCTTGGATTGGAGTTGTGTAGCGACCGCGTGCTGAATACCCGTGTCGCGACTGGCGAGGCAAGCGTCCATTCGCCGTCCGGATTGGCCGGCGTGGCGAGTATTTGTCGATCTTGCACAGCGACATTGGTTGGCTCGGGCGTTTGGTAAAGTTTAAGGGAAACAACCGCGGCGCAGACGAGTACGGCTGTAACGGCGGCCGGATAGGACGTGAGTCTGGCCAAGCTCAGCTGCAGCATGAAATCACGCGCCCGATCAAGACAGATGCGCCAAAGCGGTTGACGCAAAAATTCATCACGCTGACGGCGATGAAATTCGTGCAGGAAATTTTCGAAGTAACCGGGCGGCGGCTGCTCGTAACGTTTCAGCCGAAGCAGTTTCGTGATTTCCTTGTCGTCAAATTCGTCCATGTCAGCGATGCCTAGGTAACCGGATTCTTTCGAAATTCGTCCAAATAGTTCTGCAGTTGCCGATTCGCGTAAAAGAGCCTGGAGCGTACTGTGCCCTCGGAAACACGCAAGATTTTACTGATCTCAGCGTGGGGCATCCCCTGGATATGGAACATGGTGACCACAGCTCTGTGTTCATCAGACAATTTCATCATCGCCTCGTTCAACCTTTTTTGGAGCTCGGACAGGTCTGCCTCCCGCACCGGACTGCTGGTGGCGGTGGCCTCCAGGAAGACCTTGTCGTTTTGAACGCCGGCATCGACATCATCCAGGCTAAGCTGATAACGGCGGCCTCGTTTCTTGAGAAAATTCAGGGTCATATTCACCGCAATGGAGTGAATCCAGGTGTAGAAGGACGATTTGCCACGAAAACCGCGGATGGCTTTGTAGGCCTTGGAAAAAACGTCCTGCAAAAGGTCGTTCGTGTCCTCGTGGTTGGAGGTCATGTTGTAAACCAAGCCGTAAAGGCGCGGCGAATATTTCACCACCAGCTCGTCGAACGCGGCCGCTTCGCCCGCTTGCGCGCGCGCCACTAATTCTCGGTCTTCGTCCACTCGTGGCTGGTCCATCGCGTTCTTCTTAGACTTAACACGAGCGCCGGAGCCGGACGATAGCAAATCGGTCAGGCGCCGAGCGGGCGGTAGCGCAATGGAAGGATTCATCTTCTTCAAGTCGCGCGCGAATCAATCGCGACGACCGCGCATCGAAAGCAGCCAGAGCAGGTTCCCGAGCGCGGCAATAAACGCGGCCACGTAGGTGAGGGCGGCCGCGTTCAGCACCTTATTCACGCCTGCGACCTCGTTGCCCGGCTGCACGATCCCCATTTGCTGCAGAATAATTTTCGCGCGCCGCGACGCGTCGAATTCTACCGGCAACGTGATCAACTGGAAGACGAGCAAGATTGCGTAGCAATAAATGCCGAGCGTGATCAGTCCTGTGATTCGAAAGAACAACCCGCCGAAGATCACAAATGGGAGCATTTGCGACGCGACCATTGTCACGGGCACAATCGCCATGCGCGCTTTGAGCGGCGCATAGGCTTTCGCATGTTGAATGGCGTGGCCGGTCTCGTGCGCGGCAATCCCAAGCGCTGCTACCGACGGCGTATTGTAAACGTTGCTGGAGAGACAAAGTTTCTTGCTCGTCGGGTCGTAGTGATCGCCGAGAAAATCATTCGTCTCTACAACATCAACATCGTGGATTTGCGCAGCCTGCAAAATCTCGCGCGCGCATTCCGCGCCGGTAATGTTGGAGCTCGCGCGCACTTCGCCCCATTTTCGGAACGCGTTGCTGACCCGAATTTGCGCCCACAAACCGATGATTAACGGCACACCGATGTAAAACAGCCAATGACCGCCAAAGCCAAAACCGTATGGATAGAACATGCCTGTTTTAAGTGTGTCTTCCCAATTAGACGCTTGCAGTCACGCTTCGTTCAGATTTCCAATTGCTTCGGAAAACGCGACAGAATTTTGCAGCCACCCTTTGTCACGACCACGACATCTTCAAGCCGCACGCCGCCGAGTCCCGGGTAATACAAACCCGGCTCAACCGTGAGGACTTGTCGTTCTTTCAGCGTCACTTTCTGCAACCGTGGATGTTCATGAATCTCCAGTCCGAGTCCGTGACCAGTGCCGTGGAAAAATCCGACCTGCCGGCCCTGACGCACGCCAGTCGCAAATCCGCGCTCGCGAAAGAAGTCCTGGATCGCTTTGTGAATCGTCATCCCATCGATGCCCGCTTTGATTCGCTTTAAGCCGAGCTCTTGTCCCGCTTTCACCGTCTCCCAAAGTTTCCTTTGCGCGTCGCTGGCGCGCCCGCGCACGACCGTCCGGGTCAGATCGCCGAAATAGCCCGACTTCGCGTCGCGTGGGAAAACGTCAAGGACGATTAACGAGTTGGCGTAAAGCGGACCGAACCCGCGCTCGTGCGGATCGCATGCTTGATCGCCACCAGCGACGATCGTGCCGGTGGGAATTCCGTCAGCGCGCAAAATAGCGGAATCAATTTCCGCGCGGAGAATTTCCGAGGTCAACGTCTTGCCGGACCATTGCAATCTTTTGCCCGCGCCGGGCTTCGATGCTTTCAAAACTTCCATCGCGCGCGCGAGTCCGATCTCCGTGATTCGCAAGGCGCGGCCCATCAATTTGATCTCTTCGTCGGTTTTCGCTTCGCGCTCCGGCCAGAACAATCCATTCGTCGCTCGAACGCGAATTCTGTTTGCGGAAAGTTCTTGCGCATAAGCGAGCGAAAAATTCGCGGGAACAATTGTCGATCTTACTCCTCGCTTGCGAAGAAAATGCGCCAGCACCTTTTCGTAGGGCGGCGCTTTTTTCACCTTACCCTGGACCTCGCGCTCGAGCTTGTTGAAGGAAACGAACTCATCGGCGGTGGCCTGCCGGCGACCGCGGCCCATTTCCATGTCGCTCAAGACAAGCGTGCGCTTGCCATTTTGCTGAAGAAAAATGAACGGATCGGGCGCGAAGAACCCCGTGGCGTAAAGCATGTCGGCATCGTGGTCGCTCGCGGCGACGATCAGGCGGGCTGTTTTGTTTTTCGTTTTGCTCATTTCGTATTCGCTCGTCTCATCGTCTCAGTTTCTGCGCACTTCCAGCTGCCGCCGCAAAATCCAATGAAGAAAGCCAAGCAAGCCGAGCGTCGACCCGATTAAAACGATCGTGTTGAAGACAAAGACCCCGATCTTGACCCCGACGTAACGTTTTTGTGCGCCGAAGAAAACATTCGGACGATTGCCGCGGCGATAATCGCTTTGCTCCATTTCCGCGTTTGAAATCAGATCGGAAACTTTCTGGTTCACGTAAATCTGCTCGGCGGTGACGGTTCCCTTCGCATCCTTGAAAAGGGCATGATCGAACGGCCGCTTGCGATCCAGAATTTGATCGATCACGTCCAAATAATGGTCGAGTTCGGGTGTTGATTTTGCTTCGAGCCCGGAAAGCATCGCCAAAACATCCTTCAATTCATCGAGCCGCTTACTCTCCCCGGGATCTTGTCGATGTTTGGCAACGATGCGATCGATCTCCTGCTGCGCCCGGTCCTGCCGCCGCGTGAGCGGATTAAGTTTCGCCTGTGCGACAATCATCTCCTCGTAAGACCAGCGCATGGCGATAAATTGACAGACGAACGGCACCTGGAGTTTACTCTCGATCTTCTTGCCACCCTCTTTCGTCGGGTGTTCATGGAACCAGCGCGTGAACGTGTAAACCAGCGCGAGGTTACGGTTCATGTCCTCGTATTTGATGAGCGCGCCACCCATGATGATCTGCGGAATCAAAACAAGCGGGACGATATTGGCAGCGGTTTTCGGATCGGCCACCAGCGATGAAATAACCAGGCCCAGTGAGACGCCGCCCATGGCAGTCATGAGCATGATGCCGAGATCGATCCAAAACATCCCGCGGATTTGCAACACGTAATTGCCGATCAGTACAAACAGCACGCACTGAATGAGCGCAAACACACCGAGAGTCAGTGTTTTCGAAATGACGTAGTAGGGAAGACGAACATCGAGGTTGCGCTCGCGCTGCAACACCGCCCGATCGCGAATGATGTCATCGGCGCTATTCGTTAGGCCGAGGAACATCGCCACGATCAAACTGAGGAACAAAAATGTTGGGATGTGATAGGCGGAGGCGAAATCGTAACGGGCGCTCTCTGAGTAACGCAATAGCGTGGCGATGAGCAGCGCGAGCACGGGCGCGACGCCGATGGTGATGATGAGGTTGGCGCGGTTGCGAAGTTTGCTGATGAAGGACCGG
>DASYVQ010000129.1:0-26140 GCA_035936875.1 Chthoniobacterales bacterium | reverse complement strand
GCTCACGCAGTTCCTTAAGATCGATAGTAGTATCAAACGACTGCCCATCCTCCTCCAGCACCAACATCTGCTTGTGCGTGACATTGCTTGCCACCTTTTCCAAGCGGTTAAGATACGCTTTGGTGACATCATCTTTCGGCGTGCCAATCTGCCTGCGCAGATGCGAAAAGAGCGGTTTCAGATTCAGCGACTCGTGGAAGTTGTAGGCCAGCAGCTCCATGTTGAGCACCTTGATGTCGGTCGAAGGTGTCGTCGCCTTTAAAAAGGATTCAAAGATGGAACCGAACATGTCCTTGCGCAGCACGCTTTCGGCTTGCTCGCGCTGGCTCGTCAGCTCGGCGTAAACGCGCGCTTGGTTATCCGCTTCCTGTTTTCGATTCAGATAGGTAGAGCCATAAAATCCGAGCAACGCCACGCTCAGCGCAGTAAGCAGGCCGCCTACCGGCGAGAGAACGATCTCAACTTTGCTCCAGAAATCCCGCTCTGGCTTTTCCACCTTATTGCCTTCGGAGGGAGTACTTCCCGTCTTTGTTCTCGATCGCCAGATCAAATCGAACCGGCGTCAAATACGATTCAATTTCGCTGGAAATAGTCTGTCCTTTAAATGCAACTTTGACGGTGCACTTACCGGGCTCGGTAACGAAAATTCGATAGCTACCGAATTCGTCCGTAGATTTCGGATAACTCTTACCCCCGAATTCGATCGTGACGACGACGTCTTTTCCAACGGGCGTGCCATTTTCTTTAATCGTGCCGTATATCTCGCCGCCGAAGCTTGAAGCCGCGCAAAGTATCAGCGCGAGGGGAATTAATCGCACCGTCGTCATTGTTCTGAGGATGTCATCTTGTGTTTGGTCGGTAGTTTTGTCGACACTTTAAATGGGTGGTTGCAACGAGAGGCGACCGGCGAGCAATTGCGCGGGGTGACCTTTACTGACAAGGTGCGACGTGTTTATTCGTAGACTTTGTTTTATCTGCGTCGGGCTTTGGGCGATCTCGCAGCTCGCGCACGCGCAGCAATCTTCGTCAACTGCGACATCAAGTGCCAGTCCAGATCGGACTACGCCGACGCCGTCGCCAACTCCGGTTGTTTTTTCGCCGCAGACGCTGGCCGATTTGAAACGGCTGCAGCAAGCAGCGCTGAATAGCGATTACGCGTATCGGCAGGTCGCGCACTTGGCGAACAACATCGGGCCGCGGCTTACCGGATCGGCCCAGGCGGCGAAAGCGGTCGAGTACGTCGCGAGCGAATTGAAGGCGATCGGTTGTGAAGTGCAGCTCGAAAAAGTAATGGTGCCGCACTGGGTCCGCGGCGAAGAGACGGCCGCACTCTTGCAATTTCCCGGTCAGGCGGAAAACACGACGCAGAAAATTGTGCTGTGCGCGCTTGGCGGGAGTGTGGCGACGCCGCCGGATGGTATCATGGCGGAAGTTGTCACCGTAAGAAATTTAGATGAACTGAAAACTCTTCCGCGTGAAAAAGTTGCGGGGAAAATTGTGCTGTTCAATTATCCGTTCGACAAACAGATGGCGGCGGAAGGTCGCGGCGGCGCGGCGTACGAACAAGCCGTGTTCTATCGTGGCGGCGGCCCAAGCGCCGCGGCGCGGCTCGGCGCAAGCGCATGTCTAATTCGCTCGGTTGGCGGCGCGGATTACCGAATCCCGCATACTGGTCAGACGACTTACGCGGACGATGCGCCGAAGATCCCGGGGGGTGCAGTCACTGCGGAGGACGCAGATTTAATTGCTGATCTCGTCCGACAGGGACCGGTAAAAATGAAACTGGTGTTAACGCCGCAAACATTGCCGGAGCTCGAGAGCGCGAACGTGATCGGAGACATCAGAGGCAGCGAGCATCCGGAACAAGTCGTGATTGTTTCGGGTCATCTCGATTCGTGGGATTTGGGAACAGGCGCGATCGATGACGGCGCAGGCGTCGCTGTATCGATGGAAGCGGCAAACTTAATCCAGAAACTCCATCTCAAACCAAAGCGAACGATCCGCGTAATCGCGTGGATGAACGAAGAGAACGGGCTACGCGGTTCCAAGCAGTACGCGAAGGACCACGAGAAAGAATGGTCGAATCATTTCGCCACCATGGAAACCGACGGCGGCGCAGGTCATCCTCTCGGGCTCAACATTAGGGGAAAGCGCGAAGTGAAAACGTTGCTCGCCCCGGTAGCGGCGATTTTGCAGGGGTCGGGCGCCGGGATGCTCACCATGGTCGAGCACTGCGGCGCGGACATTGAGCCGATGGAAGAAGCCGGCATCCCCGCATTCAGCCCAATTCAGGACAGCCGTTTCTATTTCAATTACCATCACACCTCCGCCGACACGCTCGACAAAATCGTTCCAAAAGAGCTGGCCGAAAATTCCGCAGTGGTTGCAGTTGCCGCTTACGCACTGGCAAATAGCGAGCAGGCGCTGCCTCGGTAAACTGGAGGGATGCGCGCCGTCGCGTCCCATTAATTTAGGGGCACGACAGCGCGTGCCCCTCCATCTTTCCTTCAGACTCGCGCATTCGCGCTCTGTTTGTTAAACGTCAGGCGTGAGATTGGAGACGCTTAGTGCAATCGCGCAGTTGGTTGCCGCGGTCGGAGTGATCGCGTCGCTGTTTTATCTGGCGGTGCAAATCCGGCAAAACACGCGATCCCAGCGTTCGGTGGTAGTTGATTCGCTTACCCAATCGCTGATCGCTTTCCTCGGTCCGCAAGCGTCTGATCCCGATCAGATGCGCGCCTTCGCCTCTGCGACCGAAGACTGGTACGGCGCGGCCGAAGCAGATCGCCTCCGGGCGGTAGCCGTCCTGTTCACCCTTTTCAAACTTTTCGAGAACGCGTGGTTTCAAAAACGCCAAGGGACGCTAGACGCGCAGCAGTGGGAAGGATGGGACGCCTACGCGCGAATGTACTTTCATCTGCCCGGAGTGAAAACGTGGTGGCAATTGCGGCGGGCGGCTTTCGCGCACGGCTTCCGCAATTATATCGAAACGAGCCGGCCTATCGCCGAAATGACTCCGCTCAGCGAAATTATTCGGGGCAAACCGTGATCGCATGGAAGGAGCATTTCCAGATCGCGCCGAAGCCGGACGATTGCTTGCCGTAAAGCTGTCCAAATATTCTGGGCGCGACGATGTGATTGTGCTCGGCTTGCCGCGGGGGGGTGTTCCGGTCGCTTACGAAGTCGCGCAAGCGCTCCGTGTTCCGCTCGATGTTTTCATCGTGCGCAAACTCGGCGTACCAGGTTTTGAAGAACTCGCGGTTGGCGCAATCGCGTCGGGAGGGGTGCGTGTTCTGAATGACGACGTCGCGCGCGCGTTGCCCAACGCCGACGCAATAATCGAATCGGTCACCGCCAAGGAAACGGCTGAATTGGAGCGACGAGAGCAAAGTTATCGCGATGGCAGGCCTGCGCCGGAACTTCGCGGACGCACTGTTATTTTGATCGATGACGGATTGGCCACGGGCGCGACCATGCGGGCCGCAGTAAAAGCATTGCGGCAACGCGGCGCTGCCAAGATCGTGGTCGCGGTCCCGGTCGGCCCGCCGGACACGTGTCGCGAGTTCGAGGACGAGGCCGACGAAGTTATTTGCGCGAGCGCGCCGGAATTCTTTCAGGCCGTCGGGCAATATTACGAAGATTTCTCGCAAACGAGCGACGACGAAGTGCGCGAATTGTTGACGCGCGCCGCCGGCGAGACGCGTTAAGAGCGCGCCCTGACCGGGGCGGTTCGATCGCTAAATACTTTGCCGCGGCCTGTTTGCTACGGAATTATTATTTCTTCTTCCAGGGCTTCCAGGGCTGGAGCACGTTTTTCTCACGCAACTTGCACTTGTCGCTCACCAGCGTGAAGTGCAGTTCGTCATTCGTGCGGCTGAACTTGTAGGTGGCGGATTTCTTGCAGGCTTTCGGGGTCTTGCCGTGCACTTCCTGAATCGTCATTGTGTCGCCAGCCACGCTGTATTTGCCCCAAACTTGGACCTTGCCCTCTTTATTGAGAGCGACCTGGAACGTGCGGTCAGCTTTGATCGCCCAAACGGTGCCGAGCGAGTTCGTCCACGTCCCGACCAGCGCAGATTGCCCGGTCTGTTCGAACATCGCGCAGCCCCCAAGTAGCGCGAGCGCGGTTCCAGCGAGAACAATTCGGAGAGAGATTTGTTTCTTCATGCCGCGATCGTGTCCATAACGCATCAGCTTTTCAAGCGAAGAAATACGTTATCTTTACTCGGTGTTCTCGCGGGCTAACTTTTGCGAATGTCGATTTCTGAAGAACAAATCACAGATGCGCTCAAGTCGGTTAAATATCCCGGCTTCAGCCGCGACATCGTTTCGTTTGGCCTGGTCAAATCGGTTAAGATCGACAACGGCGAAGTAAAAGTGCAGCTGGCGCTTGCGACCAACGATCCGAACATTCCCGCCGCGATCAAAAACGATTCAGAGAAAGTCTTGCGCGGAATCGCCGGAGTTCAGAGCGCCAAAGTCTTGATCGACATTCACGCACCGCCCGCCGGCGCCGGCGCGGGGGTTGGCGTGACCCAAATTCCGGGAATCAAGCATGTGATCGCCGTGGCGAGCGGCAAAGGCGGGGTTGGTAAATCGACCGTGGCGGCTAATCTCGCGGTCGCGCTTGAGCAAACTAAAGCGCGTGTCGGCCTTTGTGATTGCGACATTTACGGACCAAGCATCTCGCTCATGTTCGGCACCCGTGAGCGCCCGGTGGCCACGGACGAAAACAAGATCGTCCCGATTGAGCAATACAATCTGAAACTCATGTCGATGGGGTTTCTGCTCGATGACGCCGCCCCGGCGATTTTACGCGGGCCGATGGTGACGCGTTACACGCAACAATTTTTGCGTCAGGTCGAGTGGGGCGAACTCGATTATCTCATACTCGATCTGCCGCCGGGCACCGGCGACATTCAATTGACAATCGTGCAAACGGTCGCCCTTGCCGGCGCGATCATCGTCACTACGCCGCAAGAAGTCGCCCTGATCGATGCGCGCAAAGCTGCCACCATGTTCGAGAAAGTGAACGTGCCCGTGCTCGGCCTGATTGAAAACATGAGCTATTTCATTTCGCCTTCCGACAAGAAACGCTACGACATCTTCGGTAGTGGCGGAGGCGAGCGCGAGGCGAAACGGCTGCGCGTTCCGTTGCTTGGTCAAATCCCGATCGACATTGCGACGCGCGAAGCCAGCGATCGCGGACGGCCCATTGTGGGTGAAGATCGACAATCGCCGGTAACAGCTGAATTCCTTAAAATTGCGCAACGGATTCGGGAGATGCTGGCATAACGAAACTGATTTTCGCCCCCGATCGGTTAAATAGGTATGGCCGATGCTACGTCCTACTTATCCGAGAGTTATTCACTTTCTATTGACTGATTCTCGTTTTTATGGAAAAAGGAGGCCCAATGCCTGGCGCGCAAGCCGATAAGTCTCAGTTCGTTAAGAACTCGGTGCTCTACAAAGAGTTCCTGGCCGAGCGCGAAGAAATTTTGAAGCATAAGTGGATTGAGAGCGAAAAAGCCGGCAAAGACATCGGCTTTGAGAAGGCCCTGCTCGATTGGATCGTGAAACATCGCTCCAGTTGGCGGGACCGGCGAATGAAGGAGGCGCGCACAGAAAAGGCCGCCTCCTAAATTTTGGCTCCTTTAAAGCGATCCTGCGAGGTCGCCAAGGAAGCACATGAAGCAAACAAAACAGGATTCGAGCGTCCCGATCATGGACGCGGAAGCGATACGGCGCGCGCTGCGGCGGGTCGCGCATGAAATTGTCGAGCGCAATCCCGATCTCAAATCGGTCGTGCTTGCAGGAATCCCTTCGCGCGGCGTCGAGATTGCGCGGCGCATCGCCGAGTTTATTCGAGCGAGCGAAAAGATCGACATAGACACGGGGATTGTCGATGTTGCCATGCACCGCGACGACGTCGGCACCCGGGCTGAACTGCCGGTGGTGCGCGAATCAAAGCTCCCGCTTCCGCTCGAGGGTCGGACGGTGATCATCGTCGACGACGTCCTTTTCACCGGCCGCACCGTCCGCGCGGCGATGGACGCCATCAGCTCGTTCGGCCGACCCGCGCGCATCCAACTCGCGGTACTCGTCGATCGCGGCCATCGCGAACTGCCGATCCGGGCCGATTACGTCGGTAAAAATTTGCCGAGCGCAGCCAGCGAGAAAGTGCGCGTGCGACTCGATCAAACCGATGGAGAACCGGACGCAGTCTGGTTATTCAAAGAATGAGTGCACGTTGGAACCGAAAAGATTTGGTTGGGCTGCGCGAACTTTCCGCAGACGAGATCAATTTCATTCTCGAAACCGCGGACGCGTTCAAGCAGGTCGGCACCCGCGAGATCAAAAAAGTTCCGGCGCTTCGAGGTAAAACGCTGGTGAACTTTTTCATCGAGCCGAGCACGCGCACCCGCACTTCGTTTGAACTGGCCGCTTCTCGTTTGAGCGCGGACGTGATAAACATTTCGGCAAGCACGTCGAGCCTGACGAAGGGCGAGACGCTCAAAGACACCGCCAAAGTTCTCGAAGCGAATCACGCCGACATCATCGTCTTGCGACACAGCTCGGCTGGCGCGCCGCAATTCCTGGCGAGTCGATTGAAAGCCAGCATCATCAACGCCGGTGACGGCGCGCACGAGCATCCGACGCAGGCACTGCTCGATCTTTACACGATTCGGGAAAAGCGCGGGAAGATTGCGGGCCTGCACGTTGTTATCGTTGGCGACATTCTTTTCAGCCGCGTCGCGCGCTCGAATATTTTTGCCCTGACGAAACTCGGCGCGCGCGTCACGCTGGTCGGGCCGAGCACGCTGGTGCCGCGCGAATTCGAAAAACTCGGCGTCACGATTTCGCACAAGATCGACAATGTCCTTCCGCAGGCGGACGTGGTGAATCTTCTGCGGATTCAGCATGAACGTCAGCGCAAAGAATATTTTCCGGGGATCGGTGAATACACCGCGCTCTTTGGCCTAACAAAAGAACGCGCCAAGCTTTTGAAGCCGGATTGTCTGATCATGCATCCGGGGCCGATCAATCGCGGTGTCGAGATTGACAGCGAAGTCGCCGACGGCTTGCAAAGCGTCATTCTCGATCAAGTCACCAACGGCTTGGCCGTGCGCATGGCCGTTCTTTATCTCTGCGGAGGAATTTCAACGCCGTGAGCGCCACCATCATTCGCAACGGCCGCGTGATCGACCCGACGAACAAGCGAGATGAAGTTGTCGATCTTGCAATTGTCGATGGACGAATTGCGGAAACCGGAAAGCGACGCCAGTCCGGCTCGGACAAAGCGGAAAACGAAGAGATCGACGCAAAAGGATTAATTGTCGCGCCTGGGCTCATCGACATGCACGTGCATCTGCGCGAGCCCGGATTCAGCCACAAAGAAACGATTGAATCCGGTGCGCGAGCGGCAGCAGCAGGCGGGTTCACGACCATTGTTTGCATGCCGAACACTTCACCGGCAGCGGACAGTCCGGCCACGATCGCGTGGATCAAAGATCGCGCCGCGCAAACAGCCTGTGTGAATGTTTTGCCAACGGGCGCGATTTCAAAAAATCTCGCGGGCGAAGAATTGGCGCCGATTGGGTCGCTCGCGCAAGCAGGCGTGGTCGCGATCACGGATGACGGTCATTGCGTTCAAAATCACGAGCTCATGCGGCGTGCGGTCGAGTACGCCCGAATGGTCGGTTTGCCCCTGCTCGATCATTGCCAGGATTACAATTTGGTAGGCAACGGTGTCGTGCACGAAGGCTACTGGAGCACGCTGCTCGGATTGCGCGGATGGCCGGCAGCGGGCGAAGAAGTAATCGTGATGCGGAACATTTTGCTCGCAGAACTTTGCGATCATCACATCCATTGCCAGCATGTGAGCGCGGCGGGAAGTGTGCGGCTGATCCGTGAGGCGCGCGCGCGTGGAATCGAGATCAGCGGTGAAGTGTGTCCGCATCACATCGCCCTAACCGACGAAGCGATTCAAAACTTCGACACCAACTACAAAATGAATCCGCCGTTGCGATCGAAAGCCGATGTCGATGCACTGCTCGAAGGAATTGCTGACCGCACATTGTCGATCTTATGTTCCGATCACGCGCCGCACGCGGAGTTCGAAAAGGAAGTGGAGTTTGATGCGGCGCCGTTTGGAATCGTCGGACTCGAGACCGAGCTGGGATTGTTTCTCGATCTGCTCGTGCACAAACATCGCAAGATCGATATCATGCGATTAATCGAGATGTACACGGTCGAACCGGCGCGTCTCCTTAAACTGGATGCGGGCACTTTGTCGGTGGGCGCCGCGGCCGATGTGACGTTGATCGACCCGGACTTGGAATGGACGGTCAAGATCGACAAGTTCCAATCGGCGTCGCGCAATTCCCCGTTCGATGGATGGAAACTGAAAGGGCGCGCGGTGCGGACGATTGTCGGTGGAAAGACAGTCTGGAAGTTGTAGGGCGTTTCTGTGAAACGCCGATCAACACCGCCGTCTGACACAGACGGCCTACAAAAATTACCCCGAATACCCGCCGCTGATGTAATTCTCCAGATGCGCGATGGTCGCGCTCTGACAAGAGATTACGTGCTTTACCAGGTCGCCGATTGAAATGACGCCGACGACTTTCTCTCCGTCGAGCACCGGTAAATGGCGAAACCGTTTGTCGGTCATTACCCGCAGACATTCTTCCACGCCTTCGTTGGGGTGGGCGACGGTCAGTTTTGACGACATAATCTCGGAGACTTTCGTGTCGGCGGATTTTTTGCCGCGCAACATGACTTTCCGGGTGTAATCGCGCTCCGACAGCATTCCCACGAGTTTCGCGCCTTTCATGACGAGAAGCGCGCCGACGTTCTTCTCATCCATCATTGCGACCGCGTCGTGCACTGTCGTGTCCGGCGTCACCGAAAAAATTTCGCCACTCTTCTGGCTCATGATCGCGCTAATCGTTCCGCTTACGTCCATAATTGCCCGTTTAAAGGGGAGTCAAAAATACAACAACGCGGCTTGGCGATGCAAAAGAATTCTCGCGAATCATTTGGCGGCCGCCGTAGCAGCGGTCACGAATTTTCTTTCGATCAGGCCTTGGAGGTGGTTTCCGATAGCGGCTTGATCGAGGCGTTGAATGACTTCGTTCAAGAAACCGGTGACGAGGAGGCGTTGGGCGACGGGAATGGGAATTCCGCGCGACCGCAAGTAAAACATTTCGTCTTCGTCGATCTGGCCGGAGGTGGCGCCGTGGGTGCAGCGGACATTATCGGCCATGATTTCAAGGCCGGGCATGGAGTTGGCTTCGGCGTCGTCGCTTAACAGAAGATTACGGACTTTTTGGTAGGCGTCGGTGAAGTGTGCGTGCGGTTCGACGCGAATAAGGCCGCCGAACGTGCACCGGGCGCGATCGTCGAGCGCGTTTTTGTAGAGCAGATCGCTCGTTGTGTGCGGCGAGAGGTGGTCCTGCAAAGTGCGCGCGTCGAATTCCTGGTCGCCGTCGGCGACGGAGACGGCGAGCAAATCACTGCGCCCGCCTTCGCCGATCAGTCGGCTGAGACTTTCGAATCGCGAATATTTTGCGCCGAGATGAAGATTCAAACTCAGAGCCGACGCCTCATGATAGACCGTGGTCGTGTTCATCTGCAACGCGCGCACGTTGTCGCCCCACGTCTGCGCGCAGACGTAAGTGACTTTCGCGCCCGGCCCGGCAATGAGATCGTTCACGCCACAAGCAAAGCCTGCGACTTGTCGATCTAACGAGCGAAAATGCTCGACGACGGTGACCTTGGCCAATTCGTCGGTGACCAGAAGCAAATGGGGAAACACAGAAGCGTTCTCGCCGTGCAACCAATGGAAAATCTCGATCGGTAATTCGATTTCGACGCCGCGCGGCACATAAAGAAATGTTCCGGACGAAACCAAGGCCTTGTGCAACGCGGCAAACTTCGCTGAACCAAGAACCGCGGGCTGCGACATGAAATGTTTTCGGAAAAGATCGGCGTGTTCGACCATGGCGCGCTCGAGCGGCTGAAAGATGACGCCGCGCTTCTTCAACTGCTCGGAAACAATATCGCGTTCGATGAGCTGATCGCCGGCGAAAACTAACCGCGCCGCTACGTCATCAAGGCCGCGCGATTGCTTGAGAATAGTGTCGCGATCTTTGTCCGTTAATGTTCCGCCGGACTTGAACGCAGTTAGATCGAGAAGATCGACATTGGAAAAGCGCCAGAGCTGATCTTTACGCGTCGGGGACGGAAGCGATTGAAATTGTTTCCAGGCTTCGCGCTGTTGTTCGCGGAACCATTCGGGAAAATCTTGCGACTCAACCGGGCCGGAAAGAAGACCCTGCGGGTCCTTCCTTTCGATTGCTCCGTCCGCCGTGGCTGATTGATTGCCCATGTCGATCTTAGACGCAAACGGCGGTCTTGAGACCGCCGTTCCTTGGATTAGTTAAACGGAAAAGGTTATCCGACCGAGCCTTCCATCTCGAGCTCGATCAAACGCTTCAGCTCGACCGAGTATTCCATCGGGAATTGGCGAACGAGGTCGTTGACGAATCCGTTGACGCTCAAGCTCATGGCTTGCGCTTCGCTCAGGCCGCGCTGTTGCATGTAAAAAATTTGTTCCTTGCTCACTT
Source organism: Chthoniobacterales bacterium (assembly GCA_035936875.1). Lineage (GTDB taxonomy): Bacteria > Verrucomicrobiota > Verrucomicrobiia > Chthoniobacterales > UBA10450 > DASYVQ01. The sequence continues at coordinate 15,509 of DASYVQ010000129.1, read as the reverse complement.
GACTGACGCTGGCTTCATGCTGCACGGAATTTCCGGTGCCGCGCACGGTGATGGCCGGATAAGTATCGGTGCGTGAAGTGGCGCTGATGAGAAGCGCGTCGCACTCGGTGTTATTCTTGCACTTTTTCAGGTGCTTCGGAATGTGGACGAGACCGCGATAAGTGGCGCGACCGGTGCCGATCGAGATCGATTTGGAAATGATGTTCGACGTCGTTTCATCGGCGGCGTGAACCATCTTCGCGCCGGTGTCCTGGTGCTGGCCGTTGTTGGCGAGAGCGATGGACAAGACTTCGCCGCGCGCCTTGCGGCCTTTGAGGACAACGCCCGGATATTTCATGGTGAGTCGCGAGCCGATGTTGCAGTCGATCCATTTCACTTCGGCATCTTCATGTGCAAGACCGCGTTTCGTTACCAAATTGAAAACGTTGGCTGACCAGTTTTGCACGGTGATGTATTGAATTTTGGCGCCTTTGAGCGCGACCAGTTCGACGACCGCGCTGTGCAACGTGGTGGTGTTGAATTTCGGTGCGGTGCAACCTTCCATGTAAGTGACTTCCGAGCCCTCGTCCGCGATGATGAGTGTGCGCTCGAATTGTCCAAAGTTCTCGGCGTTGATGCGGAAGTAAGCCTGGAGCGGGTGTTTTACTTTGACGCCGGGCGGCACGTAAATGAACGAGCCGCCGCTGAAAACGGCGGAATTCAGCGCGCTGAATTTGTTATCACCGATCGGGATGACTTTGCCGAACCACTTCCGGAAAATTTCCGGATGATTTTTTAGTCCCTCGGTTGATCCAACGAAGATGACGCCTTGTTCGCCGACCGCTTTCTTTATGTTCGAGTAAACGGCTTCGCTGTCGAATTGCGCTTCCACGCCGGCGAGAAATTTTCGTTCCTGTTCCGGAATGCCAAGCCGTTCGAACGTGCGCTTGATGTCCTCCGGTACTTCATCCCAACTGCGCTTCGTCGTTGTACCGGGTGCGAGGTAATAACGAAGTTTGTCGAAATCGATAGCTTCGAGATCTTTGCTTGCCCAATGGGTGGGCAGCGGTTTTTCGAGAAATGTCTTGAGACCGCGCAAACGAAACTCGCGCACCCAATCGGGATCCTCTTTCACATCCGAAATGTAATGGATCGTTTTTTCGCTTAAGCCCGCGCCCGCATCTCGGACGTGCACCTCGGGATAAGCGAAGTCGCCGGCACTCCGATCGATGTCGACGGATTTGGTTTGAGTTTTCATTGTCGATTTTGTTGATTGTCGATCTTATCTAGTAAGTGCCATCTCGCCCGCTGCCTCCCGCGCCCAATCGTATCCTCGTTCCTCCAGCTCAAGAGCAAGCTCTTTCCCGCCGCTGCGCACGATCCGGCCCTGCACCATCACGTGCACATGGTCGGGAACGATGTAGTTCAGGATGCGCTGGTAGTGCGTGATTAACAATATCCCAATGTTCGGTCCGCGCAATGAATTCACGCCATGGGCGACAGTCTTGAGCGCGTCGATGTCGAGCCCGCTGTCGGTCTCGTCGAGGATCGCGTATTTCGGCTCGAGCATGGCCAATTGCAAAATCTCGGCGCGCTTCTTTTCGCCGCCGGAGAAGCCTTCGTTGACTGCGCGCGATGTAAATGAACGATCCATCCCGAGCAGTTCCATTTTCTCGTAAAGCTTTGCGTAATAATCGGTCGCTTCGAGTTCTTCGCTCTCCGGTAGCCGCGACTGGACGGCCGCGCGGAGAAAATTGGCGATCGTGACACCCGGAACCTCGCTCGGATATTGGAAGGCGAGAAAAAGCCCCTGGCGGGCGCGCTCATCTGGTTCCAGCTCGAGCAGATTTTGACCGTCCATGGTGATTTTGCCTCCAGTCACCTGGTAATCGGGATGGCCGGCCAGCACTTTGGCCAGCGTGCTCTTGCCGGAGCCGTTCGGGCCCATGATGGCGTGCACTTCGCCGAGAGGGACGGCCAAGCTAAGGCCCCGAACGATCTCCTGGTCGGCGATCATCACGCGGAGGTTATCGACACGAAGCTCGTTCATAGGTGAGAACGACAAATATATGCCGATTCGACCTGATTGCGAACCGGATTTAAGTGCGCGACCCAAGTGGTTATCACTCTACGGGTGTGCCGATTTGGCCCAGTTCTAGGACCTAGTTTTCTTGGTTTTTCCACAATGTCAGAGCGAACCGGCATTGCTGATGCTGCAAATGACAGCCGAGATGAACTCTGATTCCGGGAACAAGCCTTCGTCGCCGTCCGCGGATTCGGTTTCCAAGGACACGCTTTCTAAAGCCACCAGCGAACTCAATAATTTGCTGCAAATCATTTCCGGTACCAGCGCGGAAATCGAAAATCTTTGGGAGGGCAGCGATGCTTCGGAGAAATATCTCGCGGTGCTGCGCGCCAGTATTGAGCGCGCGGAAGCAGTGGCCGGTCAGTTGGCCGAACACGCTGGCTGTACTGAGCAAAAGATGTTGATGCATCCCGAGCTCGCCTCCTTCATCAAGCCCAAAAGCGTCTCGCGCATGCCCATTTCCAAACCTTGCATTCTCGTTGTCGACGACGAAGAAATGGCGCTGACACTGGTCAAAACTCTTTTGTCCGAAGCGGGCTATCGCGTGGTGACGGCGCAGTCCGGTTTCGAATGTCTCGATCTTTTCCGGCGTCGGCCTCCGGGTTACGACCTCGTCCTTCTCGATCTGACGATGCCGTTCATGGACGGGGAAGAAACATTTCAACGGCTTCGCGAGATCCGTCCGGACGTGCCAGTCGTGCTTTGCACCGGTTTCATTCAGCAAGATCGTCTCGAACGTCTAATGAAAGCAGGCCTGACTGGTTTCTTGCGCAAACCGCTGGCGCCTGACGAGATCGTCGATCACGTCCGCTCGATCCTGGAAAGCTTGAAGTATTCCCGCGCCAACGGAGCGCAGGATGATGGGTCGTCGCTGGTCGGTTAATTGATTGGGCATGAGTTCAACTCGGCGCGCGCGAACATTAGAGCGATTTTCCGAGAATTGTCTTTTTGAGGGAATCGACGCCGGCGTTCTTGAGAAAATTACGCCGCAGATCGGTGTGCGGCGGATGCGTGCCGGCGAAGTGATTTTTCGCGAAGGCGACGCGGGCGATTCGCTCTATCTCGTGGGCGAAGGTTCGGTGAAAATTTCCAGACCTGGTGGCGCGGGCGAGCAGGAAATTATTGGTTATGTCGATTCGGGAAATTTTTTCGGCGCAATTTCACTTTTGGCTGGCGAACCGCGCTCGGCTACTGCCACTGCCGTCGAGCCCGCCTTGATCGGAGCGGTCAAGGAAGAAACTTTTCAACGGATTCTCGAAGTGGCGCCGAGCCGGGTGCACATCAATTTCCTTCGTGCCGTAACGCAGCGGATCCGAAGCGCGAATGCGTACTTTATGCGCGAGACCGTGCGTGCGGAGCGGCTGCGAGTAGCGGGCGCACTCGCCGGCGCCATGATCCACGATTTGAAAAACCCGGTCTGCATCGCGCGTTGCTGCTCCGATTTGATTGCAAACGAATCCACCGATCCGCAACTGCGCGAGTTGAGCAAGATGCTCACCGACGCCGTCAACGGCATTCTCGGCATGACGTTGGACTTGCTCGATTACACGCGCGGCTCGGTTTCGGTTAATAAGAAATCCGTCTCAATCTGGCGGCTGCTCGATGAATTAAATCGACAATCGCTGCATCTTCTTCCCGGCAAGAACATCGAATTTGTGAAACACATTCGTTATGAGGGCAACATCGACATCGACCTTGACCGTGTCGCGCGTGCTCTCGGCAACGTGATCGATAACGCGATCCACTCCATGCCCAAGGGCGGCGTTCTCACTTTCACCAGCGACCTCGTCCCAAACGAAATCGTTTTGCGGATCTCCGACATCGGTACCGGCATCGTGCCAGAGTTGTTGCCCAAATTGTTTGAACCGTTTGAACGAAACGGCAAATCTCACGGCGCCGGAACCGGCCTCGCCGTGGCCAATGCGATCGTCGAAGCCCACAGCGGCAAAGTTTCAATCGCCAGTGTGCTTGGCAAAGGCACGACCGTCGATATCCGTTTGCCAAAGCCATCCGCGGAATAATCGCCCGCATTAGCGCGCGAGATTCCGTCCGCCGATTTTGCCGATTGCGATTTAATCCAAAATCGCGAATCTAAAATCCGAGATCGAGATACCCCGTGGTGTAACGGTAACACAGCGCCCTTTGGAGGCGTTATTCTTGGTTCGAATCCAAGCGGGGTAGCCAAATATCCATCGCAACTCCGCTTCGCGTGCGATGGTTAATGTAACGGGACGACCGTTACGCGCCTGGCGAATCATGGAACACACCACGTTTTTCGAGCACTACCGCATTTGCGATAACCAGGATGGATCACCAGTCAGCCGGAGCGGGGCCGCCATTAATTATAAAGCCATCGACACGCGGTCGCATGAACCGGTCCTGTTGCAACTGATCCCGGTCGCCACGGTCGATCAGACCGAGCGCGAGCAATTTGAAGAGCGCGCGCGGACGGCGCAAAAGCTCGATCACGTCAACATTGCCAAGGTCTTGGCAGTAGGCGTGGAGCATGAACACTTCGGCTTGGTTTCGGAATATCTGGAAGGCGAGACAGCCGATTCATGGATTGTCGCGCACGGCCCGATGCCGGCCGATGCAGTCTTGCGCGTCGGCCTGCAAGTGGTGAGGGCGATCGCGGCTGCAACCTTTTTCGGTTTAACGCACCGCGCGATTCAGCCTTCGAACCTCATGATCGTGCCCGGACAATCACCCGATGGCGGCTGGCCGTTCGTGAAGGTTTTAAATTTCGGTCTTGCCGGACTCGAGTCGCATTCGGATAGCGCCGAAGCGCGCGAGATCGCTCCTTCAGTTTCGCCGCAATTCGCCAGCCCGGAACAACTGCTCAATCGCGAAATCGATTTCCGATCGGAAATGTACTCACTCGGCGCGATCATGTGTTTTCTTCTCACCGGCGCCGTCCCTCTGGCCGTTAGCGAAATGAAAGCGCGCTTGCGGTTGCGACGCTTACCTGAGCTCCGCCGAGCGCCGAGGGCACTGCGCAATTTGCTCGCGCACATGCTGCGCGAAAATCCGGAAAATCGTCCTCGGGATCCGGTCGCGTTTGAAGATGAAATCAGAAAGTGCCTGACCAAAGTCGAACGGCGTCAGGCCATCGGCCGCAGATTAGGAATTCCTCTGGCAGCCGTGGTTCCCAGAAAACCGAAGGAAGACGAGGAATCAAGAACCCCGTTGGCGCAAATCGGCTGGGGCGTAGCTGCATTTGTTCTTTTGATCCTGGCGATGGGAGCCGCCGGCGCATTCTTCTTTCCAGATCGGGTTCCATTCTTACATCGCGGCGGAAATGTTGGCGTGTCGGTTGGCGTTCCCGGCGCATCGTCGTCGTCGCCGATCGTCGCGAATCAGCCAATTACGAACGCGTCGCCCGCGCCTCCGAACTCAAATCAAAACCCGCCACCGGATACCAATGCGCCAAGCCCGAGTGCGAGTGCTCCCGCGCAAGTCGCTGTGGCCAATCAACGCCCGGAGCCCGAACCGCCCACGGAAGGACCCGAGCAAAATGCTTCGGCGCGCCAAGGAAATGTCGAAGGGTCCACTAGCGTATCGCCCGACGCCTCGAGTCAATCGGCGTCCTCCGACTCGCCGAATGCGCGCAGCAAAAAGGAAACGGTTACGGCAACGTCAAGATCGACATCGACACGTCCGCATATCACTCGCGCGTTGCCGTACAACGAGGAAGCGGAGACAACAACGCCGCCTCGTCGTGGTTCGGCCAGCGCTCAAGTTATTGGCGCGACGCCGGACGGCCGAAAGATTCTGCGGTTGCCATCAGGTCGCGTTGTCTTCGCGAGATCGCGATCGGGTGACGAAGATGCATTGGGCCCGCGCCCCCGGCGTCGCATTTACACCGAGCGACCGGACATCTATGGGTCACCCAGCTATTTCCCGAACGACTAACGAATTCGACAGTTACGCATAAACGAGCAGATCGATTTCTTCGGGAAGTGAGCTTGAAACTTCGCGAATCACGTTTCCGCGAAGAAGATTGAGTAATGCGCTGCGTTGTGGCGCGCCGAGAATAACGCGCGATGCGCCAAGAGTTGCGGCAACATCGACAATCGTTTCGGCGGCGGAGGGACTGACGGCGTAGGCAAAGAGCGGTTGATGGTCTCCCGCTTTTTGTTTCGCCGTGTCAAAGATTGCGCTCGCTTCGGGATCTTCCTGCCATTTGCGTTTGCTGTCCTGTTCGGTCATGAACGGTTGTTCGCGCACGAAAAGGAGATAGAGGCGGTTGCGCTTTTCTTTCGCTTCGCGTAGCGCGAAGTCGAGAGTGCGACCGGTTCCTCTTATCGCACACAAGATCGCTTCGCCTCCCGTTGCTGGCGCAGTTGTTTCGCCCGCAGACTTCGCAAGATCGACATGTATCTTTTCCGGCATGATTGCGGGCGCGGGCACAGCGATTTCTTTTTTCATTCGGCGTTCCTGAACGAGGCCGCGCAAAATCAAACCGACCGCGAGAATGGTGACCGCGAAATAGCGTGCGTTCGGTTTGTCGATGAGCAGCGACATTTCGATCGAGGCCATCACAATGAACGTGGCGAACATCAGCGTGCGCTCCCAAGTTTTGATCGACAACTTCCGATCGGTCGCGGTCGCGCCGAGATTGGTGGCGATCGCGCCGACGACGCCGACCGCGTAAAGATCGGCGAGGCCGGACATGTCTTTAACGACCACTACCAGCGCCATCGGGACGATGGTGGCGAGCAACATGCCGAAGCTGGGCACGCCCCATTTGTTGAGGCGCTGGAAGATAGCGGGCAGCTCGCGATCGCGCGACATGAGGAATTGGATCATGATAAGATCGACAATCGCGGTGTTGACGGCGGAGAGGAGCAACAAGGCGAAGACAATGCTGACGATGAAACCGAAGATGTGACCGAGCGCGGGACCGAGTGCCCCGCCAACGAAAACTTCGCCCATGTAACGCAGCATGTAGTCCCGCACGCCTTCAGCATGGGGCGCGTTAACGTCGCCGTTGACGATCTGCAATCCGCCGAGCGCGTGCATGGCGAGACCAAGCAGCGCGGTGAAAATGCAGACTTCGATCATGACCCAGAGAATTGCGGGCGTGGAAGTTTTGACCACCGACGGCTTCTCGTCTGTGCTACCGGGGTCGAGACGCATCACCCCGGTGGCGTTGGCAATTGCTTCGACACCCGAGAGCGCGAGCACGATTCCGACAAAGCCGGCCCAGTTTTGCCAGAAACTGCCGTGCAGCGGTTGCAAATGTCCGATTGCTTCGTGCATGTGGGGCAGACTGAAGAGACCGAGCGTCACAACGACGAGCGCGGTTGGAATTGAAATCAAGAACGCAAGACCGCCAGTGTGTTTCGGTCCGAGCAGATTGAGCAATCCGATGATGAGAATGGCGGCAGCGGCGAATTTTTCCGGATGCGGCACGCCGAGATAAGCAAATGCGGAAAGCGCGCTAATGGCCGCGGTTACCAAATAATCGGCGATGAGGAGAAAGGCGCCGACGATGGAGATGACTTCACTGCGATGACGCACGCTGGCGTAGACGCCGCCGCCGTCGGGATAGAGCCGGCAGATGACCATGTAGTTGAGGCCGACGAGCGCGGTGAGCACGCACATGAGGGCGATGAGCCAGAACGAGGCGTAACCGGCGACGGCGAAAGCGAGACCAATGACGTAGGCTTTGCTCGTGCCCCAGTCGCCGTACAGAATCGCGGCCGCGCGCTTCCAATCGACATTGCGCGGACGCTTAACGTTGGTTGGTATCATTAGTAGTGAATGATGAAATCCATTGAAGCGACGAATTGGTTTCTGCGCGTCCCGTTATTGAATGCGGTGGTGTCGTAGGAGTGATCGAATCGGAGCTCAGGCCGGACCGTGATGATTTTATCAGGCCACCACGTGACTCCTATGGAATGTTCCGAGTATGCAGTCGCGTGACCGGTACGACTTCCGACGATGTCATCATAGAATTCATTTCGAACTGTGAAGAACGCACTCGGCGCAATTCGAAACATTGTGTAGTTGAGAATCCCCCATTCGGGCGCGTAACCGGGCTTGATCGGGAATGAACCGTTCTGAAAAGGCACATCTTTGGTTGGATGGGTCGTCGCGTCGTTCATGTACATGTACAAGCCTTCCGTCGCGGTATAGATCTTGTCGTTGAACTTGTGTGTCCAGGTTCCAACGATCTGTTGAAGATTGTTGTAGCCGAACTCGCCGTTGTTAAACGCATTGTCGCCAGCGTAAACGGAATCCATTTGGTTCGGCGACGTCCATTGAATCATGACCGTGCCGGTCGGTTGATTGCCCGGATCTTTTTGCCAAAGCGCAACATCGGTGCCGTTGCAAATCCCCGCCTGAACCGTCCACTGGTCACTTATCTTCGTAGTCGTGAAAATTCCGGTCTGGGTGTAGTTGTCGAATCCGTAGAGAAGCGAGTGGCTGGCCATCAGATTATTGGGCGCGAGCTGCGCTTCAATGTCCGGCTCCGAAATGATGCGTCCGATGCGCACATTCATTCCCTGAAAAATCTGCGGAATGTAAAGATCGACATACACCATCGGCATATCGAAGCCATAGTAGTGGTTGTGCTTGATCAATTGATCGCTCAAGAAACCGCGCGAAATCATGAAGCGGTAGTCGAGACCGTAGACGCCCGAGATGCGAAAACCCCAGTCGATGTGATCGGTCTGAAACTCGTCCGGCACCCGCTCGATGTAGAGAACGAACTGGTTTTGTTCGAACCGGTTCGGACGCAAATCGTAAATGAGCGGGAAATTTGCGTTCGGCTTGCGCGAAGTGCCTCTCGACGTGCTGAGGTTAAAAGAAAAATCTTCCCAGCCGTAAATTTGAATCCGGCTCTTCCTCCACGCGTCTCCATTTGGTCCGGCGTAAATCGCTTCCGTCAATGGCCACGGCGCTAAATTGCCCGGGTCGCCAATGATCGGGGTGCCGCCAATTTGCCAATCGCCACTTGGAAATGGCGGTGAATCGAACGGCGCCGGAGGAATGCGCCGTTGCGGTGGCGATACGTCCGGCGCGGGCAGCGTGTAAGCAGGCGTTCGTAAGTCTCCAGCGAACGCATTGAGGAGACGTTCGCCAAACCAATTGTCTTCCGCGTGTGCATTCGCGATCGCGATGTACAGAAAGGCGACGTGAGCGAACCGCGAACAAACGCGCCACGCACGTTCAACGTTATTTATTTTCAATAATTTCTTCGACTCAAACGAGGCTCGCTCGCGCGACGAGGCGCCTCACTTCAGCAGGAGTCGGGTTACGACATCCCTTGCACTTTAATGATGCTTACGAGGTTAGCTGTCGGGCTGGAGCCACTAAATGCTCCCGATGCCGCGCATCGTTCGCCCCGATCCGCGCCGCATTCGCGGACGGAAATTGGTTCCCCCGTTGAACCGGCCACTCGCCGGTCCATTAAGCGAAAACAAAGAACTAGGGGAAGTTTCTAATCGCGGCCTGGCTGCGTCAAGTCGGGCTCGGTATTACATTGTCGATCTAAGCCCAAGATGCGTTTTCCAGAAATCCCGCGTTGCCAATGCTCCAAGAAAGCCCTTGTCACCGGCAGAGCCTCCGGTGAACAGTCACACTTTCACGCGCGATGGCTGACTTGATTATCACGGAGAGCGGTGCGCTCCATCGCCCGCGTAATGTCGATTGGAAGCGCGCTGGAGCGCTGCTTTATGGCGACTGGGGAACGAGCAAAGCCTATGTGATTGGGCTCGCGTTTCTCGCAGCCGGATTCTCGTCATTCCCAATTATTCTCGCCGTCTGCGCACTCACTGGACTGGTCGGCATCAATTACATGGTGATCTGTCGCCACTTTCCGGACGGTGGCGGCGTTTACTCGGCCGCGCGGTCGCAGGGACGATTGCTCGCTGTGGTCGGCGCGCTGCTTCTGCTCGCCGATCTTACTGTTACGGCCGCGCTCAGCGGCTGGTCCGCGTTGACCTATATTACTTCCGGCGCGGAGCAGGTCGTATGGATCAAGTTTCTCCGCGATCACATCGCGCTTGCGACCATCGGCGTGCTCTTGATCATGGCAGTGATCAATTACTTCGGGCCGAAGCATTCGGGGAGTCTCGCAGTGGCGCTCGCGTTACCGACGGTCATCGTGGTCATCGCGTTGATTGCGATCAGCGCTCCGCATCTCACAACGCAGTTTCTCCAGCCCCGGCACGCAAGTCTTGGCACATTGTGGGTTCAATTCGTGGGCGTGATCCTGGCGCTTTCCGGCGCGGAAACAATCGCCAATGTCACCGGGGTTATGAAACTTGATCCGGGCTCGACGATGGAAAACCCGAGCGTCGCGCGCGAATCATTCAAGGCGATTACGCCCGTGGCCATCGAAGTTGTTGTCGGCACCGCTCTTCTCGGATGGGCGATGCTTTCTTTGCCGGCGGTGCTGGGTAAAACGCTGCACCTCTCGGATCCGGCAGCGATCAGCACAGTTTTGCAGCAGCGCAGTGAAGACATGCTGCGCTTCATCGGCGAACAGTTTGCGACTGCAACATTTTCACCCGCCATCGGCAATCTCTTTGGCTGGATTGTGGGCATCGTTTTTTTCCTCCTGCTCCTCAGCGCCGCGAATACGGCGATCGTAGCGATGATCGGATTGCTTTACATGATGTCGCGCGATGGCGAGATGCCGCGTCAATTCAAGCGGTTAAACCGCCACGGCGTCCCGAAGCATCCGCTGCTCATTGCCGTCGGCCTTCCCGCTCTTGTTCTTCTGTTCGCGGCAAGCTTCACCTCACTGGCCGGTCTTTACGCGATCGGCGTGGTCGGGGCGATCACTGTCAACGTTGGATCGTGCGCATTCAATCGCACAGTCGGTTTTACCTGGTACGACCGCCTGCTTTTCGGGATCACGTTCGTGGTTTTGTTCGCGGTTGAATTTACGCTCGCGCACACGAAACCGGACGCGCTGTTCTTCGTTACTTGCGTGTTGATTAGCGGCCTCGCGCTTCGCGCCTTCACCTTGAAGCGGCAGGGTCTCACTACGCTCACCGTCACACGCCAGGTCGCGGCCATGGTGACGCCCGATCTCGTCGCCACGATGCAACCGCGTTTGCAGGAAGGTCAAAAAATCATGGTCGCGGCCCGTGGCATCACGCCGGTGCTCAGTTTTGCTCTCGACGAAGCGCAGCTGCGCAAGGCGACGCTTTGCGTGCTCTACGTCAAAGAAGTCGCGGTTTATTTTTCCGGCGGAGCGGCACAACTTGGTCGCGCTCGCTGGCAGGACGATCCCGAGGCCAACGCCATCATGTCTTTGATGATGAAACTCGGAGCCGAGCGGGACATTTGTGTTCTGCCGGTCTACGCCGTCAGTCAGGACGCAGCGGCCACAATTGTCGATCTTTCCGCCACCATGGGTGTGGACTATCTCGTCATCGGCGCGACCCAACGAACTGCGCTCACTAATCTTCTCCGAGGCAGTGTGGTCACCAACGTCGCTCAACATCTGCCCGAATCGATTCAGCTTCTGATCTTTGGTTAGCCACTCAGGGGGTGGGCGTCGCGAGCGGCGACGTCGTTGGAATCAAGGGCGCAGTTGCATTTGGACTTCCAATTGGAAACGCAAATGTGGTGCCCGGCGAAGCGGCCGGGGCTGTCGCCCCAGACGGCGCCGGCATAGTTGTCGATGTTGGCGCGGGCGATGGCGACGGGCTCGGCGTCGGTGTGGGAGTTGGTGGCGGTGGAATAATATTTTCCCAGTGATGCAGCGGGACGGTTGCGCCGCCGATCTCGTCAATCAGTTTTTGGCAGCGCAGTTGAAGCTTCTCTAAATCGGGCGGACCAAATGGCGTTTCGGCTGTGCCCGGAAAAATTAAATACGTCACTTTGAGATCGCTTACCGGCCGGTTGTAAGGCGTGGACTGCGGATTCATTTCCTTCGCGATTCGAAAAGAAGCTTCACCGACTTTGTCGTTAGGTCCGATATCTCCGACGATCGCTGGATAAACCCCGTCCCCAAAAACGACGACTGCATAATCGCCAGTCTTGGCGGTATCGTGTCCGTGCGTGAACGCGCCGGGAATCACGATGTAGGGATCGGTCGTCCCGATGAGGAAGCTGTATTTCTTGAGCGTTGCGACTTCAGCGCGCAGTTGCGTGATCGCGTTGCGCAACTCGCGTTTGCGCTCAGGCGTGGTCGTTCTTAGCGCGGACTCATCTTCCGCGCGTTTCAACTTCTCCTCTGTTGGCGCAAGATACGGATTAGGCGCGGGCGTTTTCTTTTGCCATTTGTAACTCGTGAACGGCTTGAAATTCGTCGGCGCCCCGGTTCCGACCGGCATGCGGTCGCCGTCCGAGCCATCGGCATCGACATCCATGTCCGCCTGAAGCAGGAGCGCTTTGCGATGACTCTGGGGGTGCTGCAGTTGCAGCACGGTTTGGCAATCGTAAAAGTTGTGGCGGGAAAGAAGTAGGTCGAGCCGGACCAAATTCTCGCGCAGCATTTTCACTTTCGTTTCATAAAGCTGCGCGAAAAGCGGTGAGACCGGATCGGGAGATAACATCGCCGCCAGGCCCGGCAGCAACGACGGCAAACGCGGACTGATTTTCGCCAGCTCTTCAATCGTTTTGTTCGGCGAAGGCAGGCGCGCCCGCAACTTCAAATCGAGAACGTAACTTTCCGGATCAACGCGCTCAGTCGTTGCGTCAGCGCCGGGAACAGTTTCCACGGTGGAATGAAGCGTGATGCCGCCGAACAGCTTCGCCGTGTCCAATTTGCCGGTGATGACCGGCGGCCGGGTCGGGGTTGGCTCCGGTGTCGGCGTCGCTTTGATTTCCGCCGGAGCGAAGTACTGCAATCGCTCCTGCGAGATCCAACGATATAGAATGACGATGAAAATCGCGGCCACCAAAGCCATGACAAGCCGCCGCAACGTGCGCAGACGAATTCTTGCCACGCGATTACTTTTTTATCCAGGCGATCACGGCCACGACGATGCCGATCACACTCAGGATCGACATCATCCCCGCGGGCATCGCTTTGCCGGTGCGGATAAATTTTGGGACGAATTGCGCGGCCAGGAGCAGAGAAATAATAAACGCGGTCACGAGTGAGGGCGCGCGATGCTGCGGCAGAAGGAATCCGGCGATTAGCAGCAACACTCCGGTAATCGAGCCGGCGATGATCGAGGGCAGGCTGCCCGCTTTCACATAGCCGATGATGCCGCCGATAATCGTCAGCGCGCCGAAGATGATGAAGTAAACTTTGGTCGCTTCCATAATTGCGCGGACTCGGCTGCATTCGTAATCCAACAGCCCGAAACTGTCCAGCGAGCGATCACTTTGTTCCGAGGTCCTCGATTTTCAAAACGGGATGAATTTCCCATGCGGTTGAACGCCACGGGTGATGTGAGCAACTTTGATTTTCCGGTGAGCATGCGTTGTGCTCATTGATTACAGCGACAAATGTCGATCTTGCAAAAATCTCTTGCGCAACTCACGTGGCGGACAGAAGATCGCGGCGCAATGAAGACTGGCCCGCGTTCGCTGAATCGCGGACGGTCTGTCGTCGCGGTCTTTGTTTCCGCGGTTTTTCTTTGGACGCTCGCAATGAGCGCCTCACCGCAGCTGCACCAACGCATTCATCCGGATGCCAATCGGACGGATCACAGCTGCGCGGTGACGTTTATTACAGCCGGCAACTACGATCATTCCGCGCCTGCGCCATTGGTTAGCGTGCCAATTCCGGCCGTTCAGTTTTCAAAAATTCCGGCGCTGACTCCGCGGTGGGTCGAATCGCCTTTTCTCGGCGCGCGCATTTTCGAGCACGCGCCGCCCGTGAACTCCTGATCCGTTGATTGCCTCCCGCGTCTGCGGGATAGCGGCGTTCAGCGCGTTCCTTACGCCGCTAAATCAACGCGCGCCGGACGCAGCCCATTGATTGGTTGGGCTGAAACGCCCGAGTTTGTAATCAGGAGTGTTTTGATGAAAAAATTTATTTTTGTAATGCTGGCGAATTTTTTGTTAGCAACGGTTTCCGCGCAGGAGCTTGTGCCAAGTCCCGGTTCGTCGCCCGCGCCGGCGGTTTCAAAATCAACGCCCGCCGCCGCGGCCGATGTCGAAGCGCTGCGCCAACAAGTGCAATCGCTCACCGAGACGGTGAAGGCGTTGCAGCAACAAGTGAAAGATCAGCAGGCGGCAACCGAAAAGGCGAATGGGAACGCAGGTTCGCCATCGCAAAATCCGGAGCCTTCGCCGATTGCCGCCGCAGCAGCTTCGCCGAGTCCGGCCGGGAGTGCGCGGCCGAGTTTTCCGACAGAGGATACATCCGTCGTTTCGTCGACAACTGCGCCGACCGCACCAACCGGAACGGGTGTGAATGCAGACGGCACCGCGCTGCCTCGATCTTTCCCCACAACCGATACGTCAGTGGTGACATCGGCACCGGAGACGATCTCAAGCACGGGTGCCGGCGCATCGTTAACGCAACCAATCACGATTGGTGGCGGCAAAAATTACATGAACATTTCCTTCGACGGATTGTTCGCGCTCGCTTACTCCAGCGCGCGGGACCTCGATCACGTAGAAGTCGGCGATCACGATCCGCAACAGCGTGGTTTCAACGCCCGCAACATCGAGCTGGCCTTTGACGGCGCGGTCGATCCTTACTTCGAAGGCTTTGCGAACATCGTTTTCAAGCTCAACAACGACAACCAAACCGAAGTCGAAGTCGAGGAAGCGTTCCTGCAAACGACAAGCCTTCCCTTTAACTTGCAGCTCAAAGCCGGACAATTCTTCTCCGCCTTTGGCCGGATCAATCCGACGCATCCGCACACCTGGGACTTTGCGGATGCGCCCATCGTTCACGGTCGCTTCCTTGGCCCGGACGGTTTGCGCGGTGTAGGCGCGCAAATCTCGTGGATCGTGCCGGTGCCGTGGTATTCGCAGTTGATCTTTGCCGTGCAGAATGGCCGCGGCGGAACTGGTTATTCATTTCGCAATCCCGGCGACGGCGGCATGTTTTTCGGCCGCGTGACAACGGATCGCGAAGCTCGCGGGTTGCAGGATTTCGTTTGGATCCCGCGCTGGGAAAATTCTGTCGACCTTAGCCCGACGCAGGTCGTGCTGGCCGGCGTTTCCGGCGCGTTCGGTTCGAACGAGACCGGCGCCAATTCGCGCACCCAAATTTACGGCGGCGATTTTCTTTACAAATGGAAGAGCGCGAATGCCGAAGGAGGTTTTCCATTCGTGAAATGGCAGACTGAAGTGATGTATCGCCGGTTCGAAGCCGGCCGCGGCGCAAATGAATCGTTTCCAGTGGCGGAGACGTTCCACGATTGGGGGATGTATTCGCAAGTAATGTGGGGATTCAAAAAAGGTTGGGTCGCCGGCCTGCGCGGCGATTACCTCGACATGGAGGATTCCAAATTCACCGACGATCCAGATCGACAATCACGCTCGCGCATCAGCGCGAACCTGACATGGT
>DASYVQ010000128.1:0-1894 GCA_035936875.1 Chthoniobacterales bacterium | reverse complement strand
AAAACGCCGCGGCATAAGCGAAGAGCGCCATCGCGGACAACCAGTTGCCCGCGCTCTGCCAAGATGCGTTGCGCATTTTCATGATGAGCCAAAGCGCAACTGCGCCGGAGAGAATGCGGATAAACGTAAAACTCGCTGCGTCGATCCCGGTTTCCTTCAGCGCCGCTCGGCAGAGGAGCGAGTTACTCGCGAACGCGATCATCGCCACCAGCGTCAGGATGAAAATTCGTGATTTCAGTCGGCGAACTTCCAACGTTCAACGAGTCCGGTTTGGTCGTCGCGTTTGATCAGCAAACGGGGTCCGCCCAAAGTCTCGGAAAGACGCGGGAGTGTTTCAATGGGCGTTGGTAAATGAGCAAAATTCAATCTGGAAATATTCATCAGGCGCGTCCTACTGATTGTTTAGTTTAGCAACTCGACCGGGTCGCCTTTGCGAATCATTCCTTCCACGAGCACGGCGCCATAAACACCGGCCATGCCTTCATGCGCTTGCGCGACGGCTTTCAATATCGCCGGCGTTTTTTCCGCCGTGTCGGGATCGAGCGTGATCATCATGCAACGCGCATCGCGCTGGAGAACGGCGACGGTTACTTTTGAGCCGATGCGCAACGAGCGACCGACGAATTCATTTTCGGCGAAACCGTCCGCGCTCGTTAGATCGACGTAAATATTTGCGCGGAAGCGACGCTTATCGACGGCGACGCCGGTTTCCTCGCCCAGTTTTTTCGCCGTTTGCACGGCGAAGATCGACAACGGACGACAATCGGTGATCGCCTTGTCCGAGCGAAGCAATGTGAGCTCGTGATTTCCGTCGATGTTTAATCGCAGATTGTCGATCAAAGCCGGGTCATCGATCGCGAAAGTTTTCCCGTTCGGCGTTTCGACATCGATCATCAAGTCGGAGGCGCCAGCTGAGATCGGATTCACGCCCGACCCCAATTTCTCAGCTTCACTCAAGTTGACCGGCCGCGCTGCTTTCTCCGGATTTCGGAAGCGCGCCCGGTATCGAATCATTTGACGTTGGTCGCGTCCGGTAAAAAACGGAAACCCTTTCGGACTGGCCGAGCTCTCAAAAGCAAAAAGCCTATCGCCATAAACTCCTGCGTAGCCGGCGAACATCTCGTCCAACTCCTGGCCGCGCATGCTTTTGACCGGATAACGCCAGAGGCTTTCCACCGTTCCGATGATGCTCATTGGATTCTAATAAGAAAATCAACCGCGACCGAAAAAGCGAGCATATTCAAAGTCCGAGCCGGACCAGCGAGAGTTGAGAGTTGATCGTTGACAGTGGATAACGCCTTCGCGGAATACTGAGGGTGACAAGATCGAGTCAGTCAGACTGAAGGATTGGAAGGCCTACTTGATCTCGAACTCCAAAATTTCGGCCAGCTATACACAGCGCAAGAATCGAGTGGAAGACGCGGCTTTGTCTGAGAGAATTCGCTGATGACAAACGAGCGCGACTACGTTCTCGGTACGCACGATGAGGAACTGGAGAGACTCGGGCTGCAACATCGAGCCTGGCAGTCGGTGGTTTTGGATTGCTGGCGGAGAGCCGGAATCACTGCCGGCAGCCGCGTGCTGGATGTCGGCGCGGGCCCCGGTTACGCAACTGTCGATCTTGCGGAAATCGTTGGCTCCGCCGGCGAAGTCGTCGCGCTTGAACGCTCGCATAAGTTCGTAGCCGCGATTGAAAAAGCGCGTCGCACTCGCTCTCTCACAAACGTCAAGATCAAGGAGCTGGACCTAATGACCGACGAACTGCCGCAGGGACAATTTGATTTTTCCTGGTGCCGCTGGGTGCTCTGCTTTGTTTCCGATCCGGCGCTGCTGGTGAGGAAGATCGGCAGTGTACTGAAGCGTGGCGGCCTCGCATTGTTTCACGAATATGGCC
>DASYVQ010000127.1:0-6117 GCA_035936875.1 Chthoniobacterales bacterium | reverse complement strand
AATCGCGTGACCAACCATAATTACATCGTCCTGGCCGAACCCGAGCGGCTCTCCTTCGGCGATGCGAATCTGGTTGCGCACAATGTCGGTGAGCGTAACCATCTCGGTCACCGGATGCTCGACCTGTATGCGCGTGTTCATTTCCATGAAGTAGAAACGTTTGTCTTCATCGAGCAGAAACTCGAACGTGCCGGCGCTGGAATAGCCAATCGACTTGCACGCGGCCACCGCCGCCTCTCCCATTTCCTGGCGCAACTCCGGCGTCATCACCGGCGACGGCGCCTCTTCGAGCAATTTTTGATGCCGCCGTTGAATCGAGCACTCGCGCTCGCCAAGATAAACACACTCGCCGTATTCATCGGCGAGCACTTGAATCTCGATGTGGCGCGGACGATCGACAAAGCGCTCGATATAGACGTCGCCGTTCTTGAATGCGGCTGCTGCTTCCTGCGAAGCCGTTTCCAGCGCCTTGCCCATCTCACTTTCAGAACGCACGACGCGCATGCCGCGCCCGCCGCCGCCGGCGGAAGCTTTGACGATCACGGGAAAACCGATCTCGCGCGCAATTGCCAGCGCTTCAGTCTCCGACTCCAATGCTTTCGAACTACCGGGAACAATCGGGACGCCGGCTTCCTGCATCGCGCGCCGCGCTTCGACTTTCTCGCCCATCAATTGAATGACGTTCGAGCGCGGGCCGATGAATTTGATGTTGCACGCCTCAACGATCTCTGCGAAGTAGGCTGACTCAGCCAGAAAGCCATAGCCCGGATGGATCGCGTCAACGTTGAAGATTTCGGCAGCGCTAATGATCGCGGGAATGTTGAGGTAGCTTTGCGCCGAAGGCGCGGGCCCGATGCAGGCCGACTCGTCGGCAAAGCGCACGTGCAGCGAATCTCGATCGATGTCGCTGTGCACGGCGACGGTGCCGATACCCATCTCCTTGCACGTCCAGATTATTCTGCAGGCGATCTCGCCGCGGTTGGCGATCAGAATTTTGCGAAATCGTCGTGGGCCGTTGTTCATAACATTGCCAATTTGCAATTGCCAATTTCCGATTGGCTTCTCAGACAAGCACGTTCTTCAATTGGCAAGCGGCAATTGGGAATCGCAAATGCCGTTAGGCTTTGATTCCGAAAAGGGGCTGTCCGTACTCAACGGCCTGGCCGTTCTCGACGTAAATCTTGACGACCTCGCCGGTAGTCTCGGCCTGAATCTCGTTCATCAACTTCATAGCTTCGATAATGCAAACGACCGTATCGGGCTCGACGTTGCTGCCGATGCGCACAAAGCTTTCCGCCGCCGGCGAGGCCGATCGATAGAACGTGCCGATGATGGGCGAGGTGATTATGTGCAGATCCTGATCTTCCGAGGCAGCCTCTTCGGCCTGAGCACCCGGATGCGGCGGAGCAGTTGGCACGCTTTGCACCGAACCGCCCGCGCTCAGCTTCTCAGCGGTTGGGGAAGCATCTGAAGCCAGCGGGGCAACGCCCTCGAAGTGCGGGCCGCGGCTAACCTTGACGTGAAAGCCCTCGCGCTCCAATTCAAAATGAGTAAGCTCGTTTTTTGTGATCAGCGTCACTAGCTCGCGCAGCTCAGCCATGTTGATCGACGCTTCCAGGTGCCGTGGCTGGTTTCGATGCCGGCGGCCACCGCGTTCGCGGCGGTCGCGATCGGAGGGCCGCGCCGGTGGTGAAACTTCGGCCTGGTTTTGCTTCTCTGGATCGCTCATCGCCCTCTTTACTCCAGTTGACATCGAATACTCCCTTGTCCCGTTTGCGCCGTGATTTGCGGCCAGCCTACTAAAGCAAGAGCCCCGATGTCGGCCAATAAAGCCGACCGGGGCCGAGCCACGGAGTCTTTTCTATTCCTCGATTCCTGCTGTTTCCTTCGCGTCCGATGCGCCAGCAGTCGCTTTGCTATCCTTCTTCTTTCCAGATCCTTTCGTCCGCTTTCGAGCCGCTTCGGCAGCTTCAGTTTCGCGCGGATTGTCCACCAGCTCGATGATGGCGAGTTCCGCGCCATCGCCGGTTCGACGACCCATGCGAATAATTCTGGTATAGCCGCCGGGACGATCTTTGAAGCGCTCACCCAGATCGTTAAAAAGACGTCGCAGCGCTGCAACTCCGGAGGTGCGCGGCGGTCTCGGCTGGCCACGCCGTCCGGCTGCGGCGGCTTGCGAGTGATTACCCGAATGAAAGAAAGAAGCCGCTTGCCGTCGCAAGTGCAATCCGTCAGCGTCGGAACCGTTTTCGAGGCTGGCGGCACGGCGAGAGAGTGTGATCGCCCGTTCGACGAACGGCCGCAACTCTTTGGCCTTCGGCAGCGTGGTAACGATGCGTTCCTCGCGCGAATTGATCAGCGAAGTGGCCAGATTCCGCAACATCGAGATACGATGCTCAGTAGTACGGCCGAGTTTTCGATGTGCCTTTCGATGACGCATGACTTTTTTCCCTACTGCACCGCGGCTTCGAATTCATCCGCTCCGTCCTCGCTCTCGCTTGGGCCGCTACCCGGAATCGGATTGCCCTGGTCGTCAAACTGGATTCCAAAGTCGAGTCCCATGCCGCGCAGAATGTCGCGAATTTCTCCGAGGGATTTCTTGCCAAAATTCTTAGTCGCCAGCATTTCACGCTCCGACCGTTGCACCAAATCGCGAATCGTCTTGATGCCGGCGTTCTTCAGACAGTTATAGGAACGCACGGAAAGCTCGAGCTCGTCCACGGAGCGATCCAGTTGATCGTTGCGCGGCAAAGGTGCTCGCTCCTGCTGCTGATAGCTAAATTCGTCGCTGTCTTCTTCGAAATTGATGAAGATCGCCATGTGGTCCTTGATCAACTTCGCCGCCAGGCCAATCGCATCGTCGGGTTTGACCGAGCCGTCAGTCCAAACCTCGATCGTCAGCTTGTCGTACTCGGTGTTCTGGCCCAGACGCGCGGCATCGACGGCATAATTAACCTTTTTCACCGGCGTGTGCACTGAATCGATCGGGATGTAACCGAGCGAAAGATCCTCGTCAAAGTTGCGGTCGGCAGACACGTAGCCACGGCCACGCTTCAGGCGCATTTCGATGTTGAGCGAGCCGCCGCCGCTCAGGGTTGCGATGTGCAACCCCGGGTCAAGAATCTCGACATCGGCATCGCCCTGGATGTCTCCGGCGGTGACTTCACCCGGCCCCGTCTTGGAGATCGTCAAAGTCTTCGATTCATTGCCGTGCAACGTGAACGGCACCTGTTTGAGGTTCAGGATCACATCCGTGGCATCTTCGACGACTCCCTTAATCGACGAGAACTCGTGCTCAACGCTTTCGATCTTGACCGCCGTAATGGCCGCGCCTTCGATCGACGAGAGCAGCGCCCGTCGCAGGGAATTGCCTACCGTTGTCCCGAAGCCACGTTCGAACGGCTGTGCCGAGAATCGCCCGTAGCGGTCGGTCAACGTTTCGCTGTCAGCCGCCAAACGACGCGGCATTTGAAAACCAGTCCAGAGATTATTTTGGTCCATAACCTACCGTTAGAAAATTTGGGGAAAAGATCACGCAGCCTCTGAACGCGCGTTTCAGTCACGCGTGCTTCGAGGCGCGCCAAAGTTACTTACTATAAAGTTCCACGATCAGTTGCTCGTTGATCGAGCGATCGACATCTTCTCGCGTCGGCAGTGCCGTGATCGTAGCGCTCATTTCCGCACCAGCCGCCGAAATCCATGAAGGCCGGCCGCGCCCCGCCGCCGTCTGCCAGGCGCCCTCGACGTGCGGGTTTTTGCGGCTCGCATCTTTCACGCTGATTACCTCGCCGGGCTTTACCTGATAGGAGGGGATATCAACCTTCCGTCCGTTCACAAGCATGTGTCCGTGATTTACGAGTTGTCGAGCTTGCCGTCGTGAAGTTGAAAACCCGGCCCGATAAGCAGCGTTATCCAGCCGCCGCTCAAGCAGAAATAGAAGGTTCTCGCCCGTGATCCCTTTCTGGCGAGCCGCCCGTTCGAAGTAGTTTCGAAATTGTCCTTCGAGGATGAAATAGATCCGTTTGACCTTCTGCTTTTCGCGAAGCTGCTGGCCGTAACCCTGCAGGGCCTTCCCGCGCCGCATCGAGTTGCCGTGTTGTCCCGGCGGTTGCGTACCGCGCTTTTCAATCGGACAAGAGGGTTTGTAACAACGGTCGCCCTTGAGGAAAAGTTTTGCGCCTTCGCGGCGGCACAGACGGCACACCGCATCTCTATACCTAGCCAATCGTTTCTGCCTCCAGTCTAAATACCTAGACGGAAAAGTTTACAGGCCGCGCTTTCGAAAGCCAGATTTCGCCCGGCCCTTCATCCTTTAGGTCAATGTCATTGCCAATTTTCAATTGCCGATTGTCAATTGAGACCAATTACCACTAGAGAAATAAATTCGGAAATTGGCAATCGGAAATCCGCTACACTCTGCGTCGCTTCGGCGGACGGCATCCGTTGTGCGGAATCGGCGTCGTATCACGAATTGCCGTCACACGAACGCCGGCATTATTAATCGCGCGAATGGCCGACTCACGGCCGCCGCCCGGACCTCTGACGCGCACTTCGGCCTGTTGCATTCCGGATTCCATCGCCTTGCGGGCCGCTTCGAATGCGGCCTGCTGTGCCGCAAACGGCGTCCCCTTGCGCGAGCCGCGAAATCCGCGCGCGCCGGAAGACGATTGCGCAATCAAGTTGCCTTCCAGATCGGTTATAGAAATCATCGTGTTATTGAACGAAGCCGCGATATACACGATCCCGATTGGTATATGCTTCTTTTCTTTCTTGCGAAAGACCTTCTTTTTTCCGCCCGCGGTTGCTTTTGCCATGCTCTATTACTTCTTTCCTGGCGCCTTCTTCTTGGCGATTGTCGCGCGGCGCGGACCTTTGCGAGTGCGCGCGTTCGTATGCGTGCGCTGGCCGCGCACCGGCAAACCGCGGCGATGCCGCAAGCCGCGATAGGCGCCGATGTCCATCAAGCGCTTGATGTCCATTTGCACGCGCTTGCGCAGATCGCCTTCGATTTCGCCTTGCGCTTCAAGAATAGCGCGAATGCGGCTCAGATCGTCTTCGCTCAGATCTCTGATCCGCGTATCCAGATTCACTTGCGCCTCGCTGAGGATCGACGCGGAACGCGACCTGCCGATTCCGTAAATGTAAGTAAGGCCGATCTCTGCGCGCTTATTCGGCGGAAGATCGACACCGGCGACACGAGCCATAGCTTCTCTCTATTTCTGCCTCTGTTTGTGTTTAGGGTTCGTGCAGATTACGCGCACCACCCCTTTGCGGTGGATCACCTTGCACTTATCACAAATCTTTCTTACCGACGCCCGCACCTTCATAGCATTCTCTCACTCAGTTCTCACTTGTATCGATAGGTAATTCGCCCGCGATTCAAATCGTAAGGAGACAACTCAACCAACACTCGATCACCGGGAAGAATTCTGATGAAATGTTTGCGCATCTTGCCAGAGATGTGCGCCAACACCTGGTGCTGGTTCTCCTCAAGCTCGACCCGAAACATTGCATTCGGCAGCGTTTCGAGGACTTTGGCCATGACTTCTATCGCCTCTTCCTTCGCCATACAAGACACGGGACACTAGTTCGCTTTGCTGGCAAACTTCGCATGTTAACATGCTGATTCTGCAATTGCCAAGCCGCGCAAGAACCGTCCCGGCCACCCCCGTTTGGAACCGGACAGTTCAGATGACTGACCTTGCGAGGCTTTACCAACTGAAAAAAGCCGAAACCAAAAGTTGGGTTTCGAAGCGACGGTGAACTTAAGCCGCTACCTCAAACGTCATGACGCGCCAGCCATTTCGGCCTTAGCGGGCGTGCCTGCGCCGACCAACGTCAACACTTCCGGGCCTTGTTCCGTGATGGCGATAGTGTGCTCTGCGTGGGCGCTGGGCTGGCCATCGACCGTAACCACCGTCCATCCGTCTTTCAAGGTTTTCGTGTAGAGCGAACCCATATTCACCATCGGCTCGACCGCAAAGACATAACCTTTTTTGATCTTCGGACCTTTGCCCGGCTTCCCGTAGTTCGGGATTTGCGGATCCTCATGCATACGACGACCGATTCCATGGCCGACATAGTCGCGCACGACCGAATATCCATGTGCCTCGGCAT
>DASYVQ010000126.1:0-6264 GCA_035936875.1 Chthoniobacterales bacterium | reverse complement strand
TCGAAAATTTCAGCTACCGTTTCCGCTGCTGGCGGACCCGCAGCGAGAGATGGTGAAGGCGTATCGTGTCTGGGTGAAAAAGAATTTCCTCGGCAGGAAATACATGGGCACGGAACGAACAACCTTTCTCATTAACCGATCGGGCCGCATCGCCGCGATCTTGCGCAAGGTGAAACCCGAACAACATGTCGATCTTTTGCTCGAAGCGCTCGCTGCCGCGGCGAAGAAGTAAGTTGCAGCCTGGCGCGTTAGATGATTGGATCGACAAATAGAACTCTAAAATGGGCTCACTAAAGAAAAGACGGAAAGCGAAGATTTCCAAACACAAGCGCCGCAAGCGGATGAGGGCAAGTCGCCATAAGAAGCGCTTGCGTTACAAAGCTTAAGCGCGCCCGGTCTGGTATTCGTTAGGCAATCGGTCAGGCAGTTTGCGCGCTGCGGATGGCGCAGCTAAACTCGCCAACATGACGGAGCAGAAAAGCCGGAGCCGCCGCATTCTCCGTTGTCTTTTGTTCAGCGCACTTTTCTTTGCCGTCGCTGGCATGGCCATAGCCCGGACTCGGACGACGAGTTCGACGCGGCCTCAACCTTCTCCGGCAGCCTCACAAATAAAAAAAGGCGAGCATCAGGATGATTCCGTGATCCTCGCGCCGGCAAAAGATCTCCTTCTCCGCTTGGATGGCGAACATAAGGCCGACGCCCTAAGCCGCTTCGTCGAAGGAATTTCTTTGGAGGAAAACGGCGAAATGGACAGAGCGCTCACCGCCTATCGGAAGGTGCTCGATGTCGATCCGGGGCAATCTGAGCTCGCATCGAGAGTGGCGGCGCTGCTGACACGACAGCAGGATTTTCCGCAAGCGATCGACATTCTAAAAGACGCGATCAAAGCTAATCCCAACGCCTCCGACCCCTTTTTGCAGTTGGCGCTTATCTACGCAAAATATCTCAAGCGCACCGATCAGGCGGTCGAATACGCAAACCGCGCGATCGCTGTGGATCCGCGCAATATCGAAGCGTACGAGCGGCTTTACGAAATCTTGCTCACCGCCGGGGATGAGAAGAAGGCTATGCAATCGTTGGAGCGAGCGGCGAAAGTACACAATGGCGATCCGGCGTTCTGGACCCGACTCGGAAAACTTTACGCATCGGTCGTCTTCAAACCCGATTCGACACCGAAACCGGAAGAGATCGCGAGAGTGAACGAGATTTTTAAAAAAGCGGCCGAGCAAGCGGGCGATGATCCAGCCATTCTGAAGGATGTCGCTGATTATTATGTGTCTTCGCAACAAATAAAGGAGGCCATCCCGCTTTATCTGCGCTTACTCGAGTTGCAACCCGACGACTCCAGCGCACGCGAAAAACTTGCTACCAGTTTTGTCCTAACCAATCAGCGCGACAAAGCAGTGCAGATGCTCGAGGAAATCATCAAGCAGCATCCGGAAAAATATCAACCGTACGATCTGCTTGCCGGACTGTTGGACGACGCCGGGCGTACTCTGCAGCGAGGAAAGCAAATCGAGGAAGCGAAAAGTGTTTTTGCAAAAGCGGCGGCAAACTACGAGCAAAGTCTGCTCATCAATCCCGGTCGAGCCAGCCCTTACCTGCATCTGGCCGAGCTTCTTCTCGGGCCGCTGAAAGAGAATGAACGCGCAGTCAAACTCCTCGCCGAAGCGAGGCAACGTTTCTCCGGCGCGCCCGAGATTGCCTACTATCTGGCCATCGCCCAGCGCGAGGCCAAACATCCGGAACAAGCGGTCGCAACTTTTGAAGAAGCTCTGCACGAAGCCGAGTTGCAAGATGCGGAAATCGCAAACGCACGCTTTTATTTCGACTACGGTGCCACAGCTGAACAAGCCGGCCTCTACAACAAAGCGGCGGACCTTTTCAAGAAATCAATCGCTATCGACCCGGCCAATGCGGCCGACGCCTACAATTATCTCGCTTACATGTGGGCCGAGCACAATATGCATCTCGATGAAGCGCAGGAGATGATCAAGCTCGCCTTGCAACTCGATCCCAACAATGGCGCTTACATCGATACGCTTGGGTGGCTCGAGTTCCGTCAGGGAAAATTCGAGCAGGCTTTAAGCGACCTGCTGAATGCTGCCCAAAAAATGACACGGAATGATCCGATCATCTTCGAACACATCGGTGATACCTATTCGAAATTGAACAAGGTGCCGCAGGCATTGGACGCCTGGCAAAAAGCTCTCGCGCTCGATCCGGAAAACAAGAAAATCACCGAAAAGATCGACAACGCGAAAACGAAAGTAAGCAAGGGCCCGCCGCCGAATGCGAATTCGATGCAATAACTTCCATTTCCTGGTGCTGCTGCCACTTTTACGGAACGGCGCGGCTGCCGCTCCCATGCTCGTATGAATTATCCAACCCTCTGGCAGAAAAAAACAATGTGGGCCGCGCTCAGCGCGCTCTCCATCGTTTTTATTGTGGTTGTTGCCGGTGCCACCATCTGGGTTGGTGCCAGCATCATTAGTTTTCTTCAGCCCATTTTAATTCCAGTCGCGATCGCGGCCATCCTTGCTTATTTGCTCGACCCGCTGGTGACGCGGATGTGCAAAAGCGGACTCAGCCGCACGAAAGCAGTCGGATTTCTCTTCGTAATTGTGTTTCTCTCGCTCGTTGCTCTTGGAACTTGGCTCGTGCCGACGATCTCGATGCAAAGCACGAATTTCGCGAAGGAGCTTCCAGCTTACACCCAAAGGGCGCGCGATCGCGTTGTCGATTTGATCGTTCAATACAATCGAACATTCGGCCCGACCGGCGGTACACGCGGAAAGTCGGCCTCTACGACGACCAATTTTGTAAATTGGCTTCTTGGGCCGGCACCCTCACCTCGCCCACAATCGACATCGAGTCCGATCTCTGCGACACCAAGCCCGGCGCCTGAGACAAGCATTCCTCCCGTCGAAACAATCGCCGCCGCGCCTTCCAAGATCAGTTCTGCGGACCGCCAGCGAATTCAGGGCGACGTGGAAAAACTGATTCCGAACGTACAACGCTACCTTCCGACACTGATGGAAAAATTTTGGAACCTTCTCAAGACAAGCATCGGTGGGTTTCTTGGCGTCACCGGCTTCTTACTCAGCTTGGTCCTGGTGCCGATTTATTTATTTTTTTTTCTGAAAGAGCGTCCCCGCATTGAGAAAAGGTGGAAGGATTATCTTCCGCTGCGCGCTTCACCGATCAAAGACGAAGTCGCAGAAGTCCTATCGCAAATTAACCGCTACATCATCGCCTATTTTCGGGGTCAGCTGCTGGTCTGCCTTGTCGATGGCGTGTTGATCGGCAGCATATTAACCATTTATCCCGGGCTGAATTTTGCGCCATTGATCGGCTGTGTCGTCGTAGTGCTGACGATGATCCCGTACATCGGGATTGTGCTTTGCTGGATTCCCGCTGTGCTCATCGCCGCATTTCAATTCGGCGATTGGACGCATCCTCTCATCGTCACGGCCATTTTCATCGTCATCCAGAATCTGGAAGGCATGTTTTACGCACCGCGCATCGTCGGCAGTTCGGTCGGCCTTCACCCGATGACAGTGATCGTGTCGATCTTTGTCTGGGGTTTGTTGATCGGGGGCTTGCTTGGACCCATTCTCGCGGTGCCGCTTACCGCAGCCGTCAAAGTGCTCCTTAGCCGTTACGTCTGGGGCCGTCGTCTGCGTGAAGAAGTCTCTCACGAGATGGAGGCAGTCCCGGTGGTGCCGAAGTCGCATGGCAAGGCCGAAGCCTAGGCTCTGACTAAGACAGGGCGCGGCGCGAGTTGCATTTCTGTTGTGCCGCAAGCATAGAAAACAAAAAAATGGCAGAGAAAATCGTACGGGTCCGGCGCAAAAGACGAATTCGATCTTTCCCCGGCGTGGAATCTTTTGCCACTCTCCGTTTTCATTTTTCTGCCGTCCGTCTGGCTGTTCTGATTGCCGTCACCGCGATCGCTTTCGCGCTAACGATAATTTTTTTCAGCTACGGTTCAAAACTTTACACCGGTTGGCGGGAAGCGCGTCTGCTTCGGCGCGCAACTGCCATGCTGGAGAAAAACGATTTCAAAGCAGCGAACCAGGCCGCCCGCCAGGTCTTGGAGCTGCATCGCGATTCGCTTCCTGCTTTTTATGTTCTGGCCGAGGCGAGCGAAAAGCAGAATCTCGAGGAAACAGTCTCCTGGCGCGCGCAAATCGCGCGCTTGCTTCCGGATAACATCGACAGCCAGCTTAATCTCGCCTCCGCCGCGCTACGCTTCGGTCAAATCGACCTCGCACGCAAAACGTTGCAACGCATAGCGCCGTCCGCGCGCGACCAGGCACCTTATCATGTCGTTGCCGGATGGCTCGCACGCGCGGAAGGAAATTTTGCCGAGCAAGAAGAGCAGTTCGCCGCCGCCGTTAAAAAAGAACCAACTAACGATCTCTATCAATTTAATCTGGCCGTACTGCAAATCCGATCCGCCGATGCGGAAAAGAGCGCTAAGGCTCGCGAGAATCTCGAACGCCTTAGTCAACTCCAGCCTTTTCGCACTGGCGCGCTGCGTGCATTGCTCAACGACGCGGTCGATCGCAGCGACCTCGAAGCCGCTGACCGACTCGCGCAAGATCTTCAGATGTCGGAGCAAGTCACGTTCGGTGATTATCTCCTTTGCTTGAATTTT
Source organism: Chthoniobacterales bacterium (assembly GCA_035936875.1). GTDB lineage: Bacteria > Verrucomicrobiota > Verrucomicrobiia > Chthoniobacterales > UBA10450 > DASYVQ01. Next base: position 1,601 of record DASYVQ010000126.1, on the reverse strand, counting down.
TATCGGAAGCTCGATGAAGAAAAATTCATTGCGCTGCTTGAGAAAGTAAAACCTGTCGCCGCCCGCGATCCATCCGATCTCGCCCTGCTCATGGACTGGATGAACAACAACGGGCTCGCCGGCGAAGTTTTGAAGTGGATGGACAAGCTCCCGGCCGCACTCACAGCCAAACCGCCCGCTGCGATCGCCATCGCCGAGGCCTTCGCCGAGGTGAAAAACTGGTCGCGACTAAAACGTTGGACGCGGAGCGGATCTTGGGGCGACGTCGAATATCTTCGCCTCAGCTACCAAGCTTTTAGCGCGCGCCAATCGCGCCAATCCAGCGCCGACGCCGAATTCGAGTCCCTCTGGCGTGCAGCTGAGCGCGCGGCCAATGAACGGCCAGATCGCGAAGTAAAACTCGCTCGACTTGCCACCAGGTGGAATTTAGCGATCGAAGCCGAGCAGCTTTGGTCGCGCCTCTCCCGGAATCCACCCACCCGACGCGAAGCGCTCGATGCTCTCTACAAGCTTTACCGCGCACAAAACGATCTCAAGAAACTCTACGACGTTCTCCAGCGCCTTCACGAAAGTTCGCCTAACGAATCTGCCATCACTGCCAACCTCGCGCGGCTCGGTTTGAACATCGACCAGAATACGCAACAGGCGCAGGTCCTCGCCAAAGAAGCGTATGATCGCTCGCCGGAGGACGTGAACTGCGCAGTCACCTACGCCTTCTCGCTTTATGTGGTCGGCCGCACCACCGAAGGTCTTGAAGTCATTAGGAAATTGCCGGTCGAGCCGTTGCACGATCCGCACGCGGCCGTCTACGTCGCCGTTCTTTTATTGGATGACAACCAGGTGGATGCGGCCAAAGAATATATCCAGGCGGCCAAGCGCGGTCCGATCTATGCCGAGGAGAAAAGATTGCTCGAGGATGAACTGGCAAAAATAGCGGGAGCTTCCCCAACGCCTACTCCTTCGCCATCTGCCACGGCCACGCCAACTCCAACCTCGACATCTACACCGGAACCGGATGAGTCAGAGTCGCCCGCTGAGACAGCGACGCCGTAATTCGTTAGTCTTTGTACGGATCGACGCTGTCGCGTCCGGCCATCGCGACTCCGAGCGGTCGAAGCGTGTGCAGAACGCGAATCGTTCCCGCGTGAGCCGCCAACACATCGGGAAGACGTCGATACGCCTGCGGTGCTTCATCCAAATCCCCACCGCGCAAAATAATTCCACGATCGTGGAGCCATTTCATCATCTCGTCGTGCCTGACCAAGCCGTCCTGGCGAATTCGTTTCTTGCCCACTTTGACGAAGCGGCCTTTCGCCGCCGTGCGCGACATGATTCTTCCCGCGCCGTGAATGGTCGAGAACAACGCTTCGCGCGAAATCGCTGAATCGACCCCTTCGATAATCACTGCGTCGTCACCCATGCTTCCGCCGACAAAGCCTTTTTGGCCAGGAAAGGCCGGGGTCGCGCCTTTGCGCACCACCCAGTATTCCTCGCCATCGTGTTTTTCGCACCAGGCAAAGTTATGATGGTTGTGCACTTCCTCGACAATTCTTGCCCCGAGAATGTTTTGCACGACGTGCCGCGCGACGGCTTCGCGTCCG
>DASYVQ010000125.1:0-19889 GCA_035936875.1 Chthoniobacterales bacterium | reverse complement strand
AGAGCAAAAACGAGATTCAGCGCGATATAAACGACGGCGACAAAAACTGCGAACTGCGGCCAGCGTAATCCGAGCAGCCACTGATAAGCGTCGCGCCAATCGATGCCTTCCGTGTTGACTTTGACGAACTCGACCTGACCGGCGCGGACTGAAACGGGTTTGGGCACCGGAGAAAGTAGAACGCAGAAAGGAAAAAGCAGGAAGGAAGATATGAGAACGAGGCGGGATTGCTCTTGCCGGATCTTTTCCGAGTACGTTACAGTTTTTGTCCTGGTGAAGGCGCGATGGGTTTTTATTTACGGTGCGCTGCTGCTATTCCTGGCGAACGTCACGTATGGCGACGGCAAGTATCAGCGCACAAAAGAGGGAAGAACTTTCGTCTGGGACAATTATCCCAAACCTCACCAAACGGCAACGTGGTCGGGCGACCGAGACGCAGACGGATATGCCACGGGGTCCGGCACACTAACGTGGTACACAGTGGAGCGAAAATTACTGACCGGCTCCAACCTTCCGGATCTCAGATACACGGTCATCGGCAGTTTTACCGGCAACATGGTCCGAGGCAAATTCGAGGGGCCGGTCGTCGATCTCGATCCGAATGGAAACAAATCCCACGCCAAGTTTGTCGATGGCAGACGGGTCGGCGACTGGGTGGCGGGGCTGCCGCCGGAGAAAAAGAAGCAGGTCGCGGCCAACGATCAGGAACGCGATGAAGGTGTTCGCCGGGCGGAACTGGTAGAACCGCTGGCGCCAGCAGAACCGCCAGTCGCAGAAGAACAGGCCGATCAACCTGCTTCCGAGCCGACAATACAAACACCGCAAGCCGTTAATGAAAATCAAAAGGTTTCCGAGCGGCCGGTCAAAGAAACAGGGAGCCCGTCAACCGACGATTCTCTAGAGTCACTCATTAGCGCTCCGTCTTTTTTACGGATGAGCGCCAGGGGCGCGGCGCAGCCTCAAACGTCTGCACCGCCAACGGCCTCATCGCAGCCTGCTGGCCCGCGCCTGACTCAGGCCGAAGTGATTGGGCTGGCCGACGCGGGAGCGCGTGAGCAAGGTTACAATTTGGATGAGTATCGGCGGACCCTGCCGCAGTACACAGGAGAAACATGGTCAGTCTCCTACGATTCGAAATCCGTCGACGCCAACGGCATGGGCGGAGTTGGCAAGCGCTTTAGCGTCAGCGTGGAAGACAAGACGAAGAAAACATCCGTCGTCGCGGGAAAATAATTCGCGCGCAAACGTCGCCCGCCGTGTCGGGCAGGCTCAGCGCGCTGGCTCTCCCGCGTAATTTGCTACGATGTCGATCTTGCGAACACATGAGAGTTGATTGTTAAACTCCGATTTCGCGACCATTGCCGCAGCCGGCGCCAGCAGCTACAACTAACGCGAGCGAGTGAAAGATTTAACACAGGGATCGGTAACGAAACATTTGCTGCACATGTCGGCGTTCATGGCCGTGAGCATGGTGGTGCAGACGCTCTATTTGCTGGCTGATCTTTACTGGGTGGGACATCTGGGCAAGGAAGCGATCGCGGCAGTCGGTGTGGCCGGAAACATGACGATGATCGTGCTGGCGTTGACGCAAATGCTCGGCGTGGGAACGACAACGCTCATTTCGCACGCGGCCGGACAAAAAGATCAGCCGCGCGCCGAGCTGGTCTTCAACCAATCCTTCTTGATGTCGATCTTGGTGGCGCTGGCGCTCGGCGTTCTCGGATTTCTGTTGATGAATCCGTATTGCAATTCATTGAGCGCAGATCTGGAGACCGCAAAGTTGGCCAAAAGCTATCTGCTCTGGTTCATTCCCGCGCTCATGCTCCAGTTTCCGCTGGTCGCTCTCGGCTCGGCCTTGCGCGCAACGGGAATCATCAAGCCCACTGTCGGATTACAAGTCCTCAGCGTGGTCCTTAATATCATCCTCGCGCCTTTGTTCATTTTCGGGATCGGCCCGTGGCCGAAACTGGGTGTGACCGGCGCGGCGCTCGCCACTTTCATTTCCATCCTGATCGCCGACGTGCTGATGCTGCTCTACTTCGAGAAAAAATATCATTACCTGCGGTTCCGTTTTCCCCTGTTCCGTCCGCAAACAAAAATCTGGAGTAAAATGCTCGGCATCGGCGTGCCGGCGGGCGCGGAGTTTGTGCTGCTCTTCGTTTATATCGTGATTGTTTACGGGATCATTCGCGGCTTTGGACCGGCCGCCCAAGCCGGATTCGGGGTGGGCGCGCGCGTGATGCAGGCGCTCTTTCTTCCGGTAGTGGCGCTCAGCTTCGCTGTTGCTCCAGTCGTCGGACAAAACTTCGGCGGCCGCCACGCCGATCGCGTTCGCCATTCCGTTTATTCGGGAATCGGGATCGCATCGGCCATGATGCTCATTCTCACTTTGATCGTCTGGATCGCGCCCGCGACGCTGATTCGAGTATTTTCCAAAGATCCAAACGTTATTGCTTTCGGCAGCGATTATCTAAGGATCGTCTCGTTCAATTTCGTGGCTGCGGGGGTTGTCTTCACCACGTCGAGCGTGTTCCAAGGAATCGGAAATACCTGGCCGCCGCTGCTTAGCTCGATGACGCGATTGGTCATCTTTGCTCTGCCGGCAATACTGGTCGCGCGCTCGCCCGGATTTGAAATCAAACACGTGTGGTATATCTCGGTTGCATCTCAGGTCCTCCAAATGTGCATTAATCTCTTGCTGCTCCGGCGCGAGTTGCGAAAGAAGTTAACGTTCGAAGGACTCGATAACACCGTCCCTGGCGGCGCCGTCGCTTCCTAAGTGCGCGATCTGTTCATTTGAACTTGCATTGCGCTGGTCGTGCGGCATCGTTAAAGCATGCTGACGGACCGGCAGAAAAACATTCTCGATTTTATCCAGCGCGAGCAGCGCGAAAGAGGAATCACGCCGAGCACGCGCGAAATCCAAAGTCATTTTGGGTTCGCCAGTCAGACCTCGGTGATGCAATACATCGCCGCGCTCGAGCGGAAAGGTTTTCTGGAGCGGCACGCGGGCAAGGCGCGCGCGTTGATCACGCCGGTGCAAAAAGTGCGGATCACCGATGTGCCGATTTACGGGCAGATTCCCGCGGGCATGTCAGCGCTGACTGAGCAGACGATCGAAGGCCACGTCTCGCTCGATTCGCGCTCGGCCAATGTCTCGAAGAACCGCGGCACGTTTGCGCTGCGGGTGCGGGGCGATTCGATGATCGGCGCCCATATTGTCGATAGTGACATTGTGATTTTGGAAGACAGCAAGGAAGTGCACAACGGCGATATCGTCGCCGCGTTGATCGACGGCGAAACCACCCTAAAGCGTTACGTGGTCGAGCACGGGCGGCCCTATTTGAAAGCGGAGAATCCGCGCTATCCAAAGTTAACTCCAGCGCACGAGCTAAAGATCCAGGGAGTGATGGTTTCCCTGGTCCGGAAACAAGAGCGCCGGAAGCGCCATTAAATCCAAAAGCTTGGCGGTAATGTTCTCTTGAACATATTACCTGCTTGTGCCATCTTTCACCGATGGCTGCGAGCGACAAAGTTGTCGATCTTCGGAAATTGCTGGCGGATCGCTTTCCGCATGCGCCTGCTCCGGCGGGCACGCGTTTAAGCACCGGTTTATCTTCACTCGATCAAACGATCGGGGGCGGCTTTCCGAAAAGCGCCATCACCGAATTGATCTGCCCGCAAGTAAGCGCGGGCAGCGCATCGCTCATTCATGCGCTTCTCCAAGCGGCGCAGCATGATCGTTATTTTCTCGCACTGATCGATGGCCGCGATTCGTTCGATCCGTCTGCTTCAGACGACACGTGTTTGCGTCATCTGCTTTGGGTGCGCTGCCATAAAACTTTTGACGCGATCAAAGCAGCCGACCTCCTTTTGCGCGACGGCAATTTCCCATTGGTAATTGTCGATCTTGTCCTAAACGCGCCGGAAGAGCTGCGAAAAATTCCGCAGACGAACTGGTATCGTTTGCAACGACTGGTGGAAGCGGCGCCGACCGCGTGCCTGATCTTGAGCCGCCAAAGCAGGGTGAGCAGCGCGCAACTGAAAATTGTTCTCGATAATTCCTGGACCTTGGAAACTCTTGAAACTGATGATGCGATTTCGCGACCGCGATTCCGCGTCCAACGATCGCACATCAGGCAATTAGAAAGCGCAATCGCGGGAGCGAGCTGATGTTTGCGACGATTTATCTGCCGAACTTTTATTTGCAGGCAGCGATCCGCCACCAACCAAAATTGCGCGCGCAACCGGTGGCATTAATCAACACTGAGCAAGCAAAAGTTTCCGTCATTCAAATCAATGAGCCCGCGGAAAACGCCGGCGTCGGCAAGGGCATGGCGCCGAGCCAGGCTTTGGCCCGCTGTTTACAAGTAGTAATCAAAACGCGCGAACGCGGGCAGGAAAAATTGATGGACGACATTTTGCTTCAGCATGCGTTCACACTTTCGCCCTATGTCGAGGCCACGGCTCCCGGCGTTTGCACGATCCAATTCACCGACGATCGAAATCTCGCGGCCAAACTCGCGCGCGTGATCGAACGATTAGGCAAATGCGAAATTACCGCTCAAGCGGGCATCGCGCGCTTACCCGACGCGAGTTTTCTCGCGGCCCACCTGGCCCGGCCGGTTTTGCAAATTGACGACGCGCAAGAATTTCTCGCGCCGCTGCCAATCGAAACGCTCGCGATCGAAGTCAACTGACCGATGGCGCGGGCTTTCGCTCCATGAAGACGCGATAAACCAAACCCCCGAGTGCGCCGCCAATTAACGGTCCGAGCCAATAGACGTAATGGTCGTGCCAAAAATTCGCCGCCAGCGCGGGACCGAAAACGCGCGCTGGATTCATGGCCGCGCCGGTGAGCGGACCACCGAATAAGATGTCGAGAGTGATTGTTGCTCCGATGGCAAAGCCAGCAAAGCCAGGGCTGCGGCCGCGCTCGTCCACCGCAGTGCCGTAAACAACGAACACGAGAAAGAAAGTGAGAATCGCCTCGACCAAAATTCCCTGGGCGGCGTTGAGATTAATGGCGAGCTGCGGAGTTCCGGTCACGACGACGTCGCGCCCAAACAGCCCGAGGCAGATCAGCGCCGCGATAAAGCCGCCCAGAAGTTGCGCACTCCAATAACGAATTGCAGTCGCAAGCGTCATGTGACCACCGCAAAGCAGACCGAATGTGACCGCCGGATTCAAGTTCCCGCCCGAGATGTGCAACGTGGCCGAGACAAACGCGGCAATGGTGAGGCCGTGAGCGAGCGCGACGCCGAGGACATCGTGGCCAGCGGTCTTAATCGCGCCGACGCCGACAAAGATGAGGGCGAATGTTCCGATAAATTCAGCGAGCCAGGGACGAAGCTTTTCCATGGCGCGATGCAATCAGATTGAGCGTGCGCTGACAATCTTCGTTTGCGCGAAGCGATCGATCTAACCGCCGGCGTAATTCGGATATTTTTCGCGCAGCTGTTTCGCGACGCGATCGGCCTCGTCAGGCTTGCCCGCACGCCGGTAAGCCAGAGCGGCCTTTTGCAATGCGCGCGGGGTAATCGCCGGATCGTCGTAAAGCAGGGCCACACCCATGAACGCTTTGCCGGCGTCCTCGAAGTGTCCGCGTTCAAACTGGACGTCGCCGGAGAGAAGACGCGCCTCGGCGTTGACGCGACCTTCCGGCTGCAATGTCATGATCTGCTCGGCAATTTTCTGCGCATCATCCGGCTTGTGGGCGGCGATTTTCACCGCGCCGAGCGCCAGGAGCACTTTCGCTTTCCCGGCCGGATCGGTGGCGGTCTGCAAATATTTGCCAAAAGCGTTCTCCGATTCGTCGAACTTTTGTTGCTTGGCGGCAGCGTCGCCGAGATAGAACCAGAAATCAGGTTTGACCGGGGGATTGTCTATCTTTCCGAGGACGCCGAGATATTTCTCGGCGGCGGCATAATTTTTCTCGTTGTAATATTCAATTCCCAGCCACTCGAGGATTTCGGCAGGAATGATCCCAGCGGCATTGGCCGCGAGAAAACCGTCGACCTCCCGCGTCACCGCCGCGCGGTCATGCAAACCAAAATAGGACGAAATGATCCGTACAGTCGCCGGAACGTAGTAGCGATCTTTATCGAGCTGACGGGCCGTGTTCAGCGCGGCGAGCGCAGTTTTGTAATCTTTCAGCTCGAACGCGGATTTGCCGATGTAGTAATGTGCTATCGACGCGGCCGGGCTTTTCGGAAATTCTTTCAATAGCTGACGAAATGTTTCGCTCATTCCCTTTGGGTTTTGCTGCTGACCAAGAATGAGCGCTTTGTGTTGCAACGCTTCCTCGCGCTCGCGCGCGCCCGGATATTTCGTCAGCAGCATGTTCCAATCGGAAAGAGCAGCATCGTAATTTTTGTCGCTCTCGTACGTTTCCGCGCGCCGGGCAAAGGCCGAGGTTGCGAGCGGACTGTCAGGAAAAGCTTGGACGAAAAATCCGAACGCCTCAACGATTCCGGCGACGTCTTTCATTTGCAGATAACAGGAACCGAGTTGATACGCGGCCTCAGCGCGCAGTTTCGGTGAGAGTTGCGAGGCGCGCAGCTCAGAAAAAATTGGCGCGGCGCGCGGATAGTTTTGTTGTTTGTAAAGGGCCTCCGCTTTGAACAATTTCGCCTGATCGGCACGTTCGGCCGTTGGATTCGTGGTCAGAAATTCATCCACTTCCGGCGGAAGCGTCGACGGATCGGAGTTGTAAACATTGATGAGTCGCTGGAAACGCGCGTCCTTGGCTTCCTCGCGATTCGGATATTTCTCGATGATCTCGTGATAAATCGCTTCGGCCTCCGCGGCGTGGCCGAGTTGACGCTGGCTGTTAGCAGCGAATAACATCACTTCCGCGCGCGCTTCTTCGGGCACCTGTTGTTGCACTTTTTTGTAATCGGCAAGCAACTGCACGTACTGGCCAGTTTGATATTGCAAACGAAGAATGCCGACCTGCGCGAGAGCGCGCCAACGACCCGCTTCCGGCAACGAACGTCCCTTCTGTAACAGCGCCATCGCCTTCTCAGACATGCCTTTGTCCATCTTGCCCTTGTCAGATTGCAAAAGATCCAGCGCGATCAGTCCGGCGCGCACGGTCGCTTCCGCTTTTAGCGGGGCTTTCTGCGTTTCATTCGCGAGTGCTTCGTACTGTCTGAGCGCGTCACTTTTTCGTCCCCGTGCAAACGCAATTGAGGCGGCGGTCTGGCGGGCGTCCTCGCGATACGGATTCGGACCCTTAGCCTCGGCAACCTGCTGATAGATGTCACAAGCTTCATCCTTGTGATCGAGGACTTCGAGGCAACGCGCTTCAAAATAGCGCGCGGAAAGCGCAACGGCGGACTCTTTGGACTTGGCGGCGGAACGATGAAAAAGTGGAAGCGCGGTTGCGTAATCTTTCTGCGTGAAAGCTATTTCGGCGAGCGCGTAGGCGGCCGGTCCGGCAAATTCGCTCTCGCCGTAATCGTTCAATACTCTCTGGAAATTCGTGCGCGCGCTCGAAGGCTTGTTGAGGTTCCGGTAACATTCGCCGAGCGAGAAATAAGCGTTGGCGCGACCGGCGCCCCCCGGGTAATCGTCGAGATATTTTTGATATTCCGGGATGGCGAGATCGTAGAGTTTGCGAGTGAAAAGTGCGTTCGCGTAGCCGAGCTGCCGGCGATCGGGCGCTTCCGTTTCCGCAGTAGGCGGCGGCATCGTCGGTTCTTCAGCCGGCAAAGCACGCGTGACCGGCGGCTGATCTGGCGGACGAATATCGGGCGGCCGTTGCGCCCGAGCAGCGTCAACTATCCAAAACAGCAATGCCAGCCCGAAAAGACCGGCCACGCTGCCGGCAATTTTCATTTGGCGGTGGCGAACGCTACGTTCGTTATTCCAGCTTCGGTGCAAATATTCAGGACGCCAACGATGTTCTTGTAGGCGCCGGCTTCATCACCGCGAATTACTACCGCCTGTTCGGAATTCAGCTGGACCAGACTTTTCAATAATTCGCTCAGCTCAGGGGCGGTGAGCGTGCGTCGGTTTACTACGACATTGCCGTCCGCCTTCACGTTTACAACCACGTCGCCGATGGGCGCACTCTTTTCCCGGGCAGCGGAAGCTTTGGGAACTTTTACATCGAGTTCGTTTTCGGTCCGGGCCGCGTTCCAGGTGAGCAGGAAAAAGATTAGGAGAAGCAAAAGGACATCGACCAGCGGCGCCAGTTGAATGCCGGGATGCTGTAAAGGCGCGTGACTACGCAAATTCATGTGACGAAGAAGACAATGTCGATCTTGCGGGTTACTTGGATGCTCGGATTAAAGTTCGTCCTCGAGGAGCACCGGCGTGCGCTCGGTCCGCTTATCGAATTGCAGAGAAAGCAAGGCCAGAACGTGGGTGGTGGCAGATTCCAATTCCGAAATAAGCTTTTGCACTCTGCCGCGAAAGAAAGCGTAAAAAGCCATCGCTGGAATACCGATTGCGAGCCCGGTCGCAGTATTGATCAACGCCTGACTGATTCCTCTGGAGAGGGCAACGTAGCGGGCGCTCCCGACATCGGCTCCAAGCGCGCCGAACGAGGCGATAATTCCGAACACTGTGCCAAGCAAACCAAGGAGCGGCGCAATCATGCCAATATCGGCGAGATAAGTAGCGCGGTTATTCAGACTGGACGCGACCCGTGTCCCTTCCGTTTCCGCAATCTCGCGAACTTGCTGGAAATCCGCGTTCGGATTTTTGGTAGTGAAATCCAGTATCTTTTGCACGACCCGGGCGATCGCTTCGCCGTGCCGGTTCGACACCGCGAGCAAGCCGAGATAATCGCGCTTCCGCAAAAGCGCGTCCGCTGTGGCCATGTAGCCGCTGGAGACAACCGCGCCGCGCCGAATCGTCATTAAATAAACGATCACGAGCATGACGGAAAAGACCGACAGAAGAATCAGCGGCACCATCACCGGGCCGGCCTTCATCATCGCGTCCAAAATGGAAGTGGTCCGCAGCACGTCCGGCACAATCGTCGGCGTAGCGCTCGGTGGAGGCGCCTGCGCGAGCAAGGGAGTTGCGGTCGTCGCGGCGACCAGCAATAGCAAAATCTTCATCCGGAAAGTCCTGTAATGATAGACGGCACAACGCGGGATGCAATACCCAGCCCAGTAGTTCTAAAACACATCCCGGCCCGGTAAGTTGCTAGACAAATCGATCCCCGCCGGTCAAACGCCGCACGCGGAAGATGTGCGCCGGCTGGATCTCGGGATCGAGCTCAACATAATTGCGCGGTCCGTGCCAGATATAACGCACATCGCTAAGAAGATCGTGCGCCTGATAGACATCGCCTTCCATCGAACCAAACTGATCAAGCGGAACATCGACATAGGAATGCTGTTTGTGATGCGGATCGAGATTCACAACCACGAGAATGATGTTATCTCGCGCCGCCGTCATTTTGCCATAAAAGAGGATGGCGTCGTTATCGGCATGGTAGAAGCGCAAGTTGTCGTAAAAATGGAGAGCGCGGTTTTCTTTTCGGATTTGATTTAGCCGCGTGATCCAATCTTTGATGTTACCCGGGGCGCTCCAATCGCGCTCTTTGAATTGGTACTTTTCGGAATCGAGATACTCCTCCCTGCCGGGCAAAGCTTCGTTCTCGCACAATTCGTATCCGCTGTAGATGCCGTAAAGAGTCGACAGCGTCGCGGCCAGAACTGCACGAGTCATAAACGCGGGCCGGCCACCGTCCTGGAGCACAAACGGCAGGATGTCTGGAGTGTTCGGCCAAAGATTACCGCGAAAATAGCCGCGCATCTCGGTTTGCGTGAGCTCGGTGAAATATTCGGTCAGCTCCTGTTTTGTATTTCGCCAGGTGAAATAAGTGTAACTCTGGGTGAATCCCGCCTTCGCGAGCGCCTTCATCATCTTCGGCCGGGTGAACGCCTCGGCAAGAAAGAGAACATCCGGATATTTTTCGCGCACGCGCGCGACCAGGTATTCCCAAAACGCGACCGGTTTGGTGTGCGGATTATCGACGCGAAAGATGCGCACGTCGCGATCGGCCCAAAAAAGAACAATGCTTACCATCTCGGCCCAGAGTTCGGGCCAGTTTGGGCACCGGAAGTTGAGTGGAAAAATGTCTTCGTATTTTTTCGGCGGATTCTCGGCGTATTTGATCGAGCCGTCCGGGCGCTTGTAAAACCATTCGGGATGCTCTTTGACGTAAGGATGGTCGGGAGAACAGTTGATCGCGAAGTCGAGCGCTATTTCCATTCCGCGCTTTCGGACTTCCGTTTGCAGCCAATCGAAATCCTCCAGCGTGCCGAGTGAAGGTTCGACCGCTTTATGTCCGCCAGCTTCGCTGCCGATCGCCCACGGCACACCCGGCTCGCCCGGCTCGCACGTGACGGAATTATTGCGCCCCTTCCGGTTAGTGTGGCCGATGGGATGGATCGGAGGAAAATAAATGACATCGAATCCCATCGCCTTGGCATCGTCGACCCGGGGCAAACAGTCGCGAAAAGTCGATCCGCGATCGCCGCGACCTTCGGCCGAGCGCGGGAAGAATTCATACCAAGCCGCCATCTGCGCGGCGGGACGATCGACAATCACGCGCGGCGGCGGCGCATATTGGGTGGCGCCGGAGCGCTCCGGATAGGTCGCCATCAAGACCTCGAGTTCGCCCGAATGCGCGATCTCGTTTATTTGCGCATTGTCGCTCGTGCGAATTTCCTCCGCGAGCTCATGCAGACGCGCCGCATCGGCACTGACCTGCGCGCGTTGCGCCGCCGCTTCCAGCAGCGCGGCGCCTTCCAGCGCTTCGGCCGTAAGCACAGAGATGCCGGCTTCAAATTTGGTTGCGAACTCGTGTTGCCAGCCGCGAAAAGTATCGGTCCAAGCCTCAACCGTGTATTCGTAAACGCCGCTATCGTAAAGCGAACAAACGCCGCGCCAACGATCGTTATCGACAAAACTCATTGGCGTTTCGTGCCAGCGGTTTTCCCCAAGGGCGCGCCATTTCAAAAGCGCGGCGACGACGTCATGACCATCTTTGAAAACGTCCGCCTCGACGACGAGATCTTCGCCGGCCACGGATTTGATTGGATAGCGACCGCCGTCAATCAGCGGTTGCAGGTTCTCGATGACCGCGCTGGGAAAAGCCCGAGGCATGCGATCATGAATCAACTGAAATTAGCGCAATGCGAAAGAGGAAATCGCGTTCGTCCGACGAAGATCGACAATGTCGATCAAAGCGCGAAATAGAACGCGCATTCGTACAATCCCGAAGTGCGCGTCTCTTCACGGCGCACGGCCGTTCCAAGCACGGCTTCGAACATATCCTGCTCAAGCCGACCTAGGATTGAATACCGCTCGAGCAAATTCATGATTGGCGAATGACATTCGAGAATCTGCGGCCCCCCTTCTTTTCCGGCGGGGAGAAATTGCGCCATGTAGCCTTCGCCATCGCGCACCTTGGCCAGCCATTTCGCGCGCTCCGCCACGGTCTCGCCCTTCGCCTTAGCTTTGAGCGTGGCGGTTTTCTTCTCAAAAACATTGTAGAGAAGTTTTTCCGGCGCGTTCGGTCCGTAAATCTCGCGAATCGACTTCAGCAACTCGAGAGTGAATTGATTGCTATCGGCCGGGAAAAGATCGTGGCTTCGGCGCGTCAGCCGGTAAACCATTTCCGGCCGGCCCATCTTCTGCGGGCGCCGCCAGGTATCGAGATAACCATCGCGCTGGAGAGTGAGGCAATGTTGTTTGATGCCCATGTAGCTCATCTTCATTTTTTCAACGAGCTCATTAACGGACATGCCGCGGGTGCGCTTAAGCGAGTTAACAATCTCCAACCGCTGGGTGCGGCCGATCTCGGCGAGTAATTTTTGGTTCATGGCTGCGGCAAAGGAATAGCAAACGGACTTTACACGCCTTGATCTTCAAAAGGCAACGCCAAAATTACGCAAATAACGGGAACACAAAGGCACTACCAACTTGTTCGCGGTCAACGCGCGAATGGAAGATCGACAATCTCCACGCGCGACGACGCCGATTGATCTTGCGGCTTAAGCGCGTCGAGTTTGGATCCGCTGGAATTAAAACCGCGTTTTACATAACCGAGCGCAATTTCTTTTCCTAAACGCTCACTGTGGGTCGCGCTCGTGATCCATCCGGCTTCTTTCTTTTCCTCTCCTATCGGGAAAAGTTTCATTCCCGCCAAAAGCGGCGAATTATTCACGGAAACCAAACCGCACAATCTTTTGTTCGTCTGACCCGACATTTTCATCCGGGAAATGGTTTCCTGGCCGATGTAACAACCTTTCTCGTAATCGATGCAGCGCTCTTCGAGGTTCGCTTCAACTGGAATGATTTCGCCGGTCATCTCGCGGCCCCATCGAGGAATTCCCTGTTCGATTCGGAAGACCTCCGCGCAGTCAGAATCGCAAAAGGCCAACGCCGCCGACCATTGTCGAAACAATTGATCATGCTGATTGGCTTCGATCCAAATGTCGGACCCGGATTCACCAAAGCGATTGGCCGAAGCAAGCTTGCTCTCTTTCGGAAATTGCGCAGAGGCTGTGTCCAAAAAGTGAAAGATCGACAATCGATCGCTGACATCTTCAATCTGCACATCATCGGCGATGACATAGCGTTCAAGCCGCGGCTGGAGCGATTCTTTCAGCTCAGCGTCGGCATCGAGGAGGAAGGCCTCGGGTTCAACAGTGAGAAAAACGTGAGCGTCCAGCTTACCTTTGGCGTTCAAAATGCACGCCTCCATCGCGCTCGCCTCGGCCGTTCTACGAACGTCATTCGTAAGCTGTCCGTTCAAAAAACGCAGGCGGTCATTTCCGCGTACGCGAAGTTTGACGCGGTCGGAAAGATCAAAGAATGCCCGCTTGAGTGAAAAGGATTGCGCCGTCATGCCCGCTGGGCGCAAATCTGCCTTTCAATAGTCGCCTTCGCTACCGGTTTCGCGATGCAGGAATCGGTCAAGTAAACCGCGATGCGGTGCCTGCTCTTCGAGCGGCGGCTCTTCGCGCGCGGCTGGCGCAGTTGCCTCTGCCGAAACGATATTCTGTTCGACAACTGGTTCAGACGAAGGTTGCGGAGTTGGCTCTGCCGGAATTGCGCTCGGATTTTCCGCCTTCGGCGTTTCCGGATTGGTTGGCACAGTCGCATCGGCGATCGGCTCTGCCGGTTGCGCCTCGGTTTTCAACTCCGGCGGCGGCGTTTCATCCACGGCCGGCGACATCTCCAGGCTTTGGACTTGAGGCGGAACTTCTTCTTCCATTAGAGCGCTCGCCAGCGGTGCAACACCTCCTGTGTTCTCGAACAGCTCAAGATCGGCTTCCTCGCGGCTGGCTGGCCGGACCTCAGGAAAATATTTGCGAACAACGGCCGAGAAATCCTCGTCGCCGTGTCCCCGCTGGTCTTGCTCGAGAAGCCGATCGCGTGCGGCAGCCGTTACCGCCAGTTCGAGATGGTGCGCCAAGCCCACTCGACTTGCGATCTGCATGTCTTTCAACATGTGCTTGACGGAAAAGTAAGGCTCGAAATCGCCTGCGATCATTTTCGGCAACTTCATCGATATCGTGCCGGAATTGCTCGCGTTCCCTTGCATCGCGGCCGTGAGCTTTTCCGCCGATATTCCGGCGTTGTAAATGAGAGCCAGAGCTTCCGCCACCGCTTGCACGCTCGCGGCCGTCACGATGTTTGTTGCCAGTTTAATAATCGTGGCCTGACCAATTTCGCCAATCTCAATGATTTCTTTGGCGCTGGCTTCCAGAATCGGCCGCGCTTCGCGGAGCGCGACTTCGTCTCCGGCCACGTAAAAAACGAGTTCGCCTTTCTCCGCGCCGAGCTTGCTTCCGGTGAACGGCGCTTCGATAAAACGCGCGCCGCGGCGTTCGACGACGTCGGCGGCAGCTCGCATGGAATGCGGGGCCACGGTGGGATGAGCGAGGATGATGTGGCGTGGCGCCAGTGCCGGCGCCATTTGTTTTACAACCTCCAAAAGCGCGTCATCGTCGGAGACAAAAATCTGAATGTAATCGCACATCTCAGCCAGTTCGGCCGGCGCGCCGACGAAATTCGGAACCGGACGCGGGCTGCGGTTCCAGACGAAAACATGGAAGCCTTTGTTGCGCAGGTTATCGGTTACGCGGCTCCCGATGATGCCGAGACCGATTACTCCAACATTCTTTTTCGTGCGACGGGCCATGTGAAAGTTCGGGCGGTTTTTCCGCACCGATGACGTTTGTCAGACTGCGGCGAAATGGGCCGGCACGCAATCCAGAAGTTGGCGATTAATCAGCCAACTAAGGCAATGGCCGCCGCCATTCCGCCTGGGCGGAAAGATCGACAATCAGCTTTTCCAGCACAGCCTGCCGCTTCTGGCTTTCCAGCGCTGCGGCGATCTCTACACGCGCTTCATCGAGGGGCATTTGTCGCGCCGGCTTTGAGTCGGTCAGTTTGACGATGTGAAAGCCGAGTCGCGTGCGGATCGGCGGGCTCGTCTGTTGAGGACGTAGCTTCGCTGTCTCGGCAAAGAAATCTGACGGCATGCGAAGGGCTGAGAAATACCCGAGGTCGCCGCCGCGCAACTTGGTCGCTTCATCCTCGGAAATGCTCGCAGCCAACTCGGAGAAATCTTCGCCGTGGGCCAGTCGCGTGAACGCCAATTCGATTGCGACGCGTTTCGCTTCAACAACGTCGGCCTGTGTTTCGGGCGGCGCTGCCAAAAAGAGATGACTCGCCCGAAGCCGCACGGGTTGCAGGAAGTTCTCCCGATGTCTGTCGTAAAAGCTCCGGCACTCTTCGTCCGTTATATCGAGCCGCGAATGGATTTGCCGAGAGATCCATTGCCGGGTGCGCAAATTGTCAGCAATGATCCGGCGGAGCGATCTCGCGGAAAGACAGCTCGATCTCAACGCGGCCTTCCAGGCCTTATCATCTCGAAACTGGCACCGCAAAAGGGTCGCTGCCCTCTCGATTTTGTCGTTCGAGATTCTTTCACGCGCCGCAAAGGATCCCGACATCGCAGTCGCGATCAGGTGCCGCAAAAACAAGGGCTTCTCCATATTTTCGTCATGTCGATCTTGTTCATCAGCGCCGGCCGCGTCGCGCGCTTCGGCAAGGACCCGTTGCAAATCCGTCTCGTAGATCCCCTCGCTGAGTGCGAGCGCCAGCAGGTGCCCCCGGCCACAGAAGACACCGATCCCATCGCGACAGGAGGGCGAGTGATAAACAAATTGGGCGCAGGCGACGCCAGCAACGCAACTTCCTGCAACCAACAATAAAATTGCGAGTCTTCTTTTCACTTCAGCGCGAATTCAGCCAGGTAATATGTTGCTACCGAACCAACGATTTGCAGACTTTGCGCGCTCAGCTTGTCGATGGTGTCATCGGCGGTGTGCCACCATGGGAAATCGAAATCGATAATGTCGATCGTGGGAATTCCAATCGCGTTGAGCGGGGTATGATCGTCCATGATGTCCCGGTCGAAATAAGTAAAATGATTTCGCACTTTAAGTGCATCGGCTGCGGCAAAAATGTCGCGGGCCATTTGCGCGGGTGAGTCTGGCGGCAGCGTAATATTTAAAGAACGATCCCCCACCATGTCGAAAAGGACGCCGCCGCGGAATTGTTTCACCGATCCAGTTTGTCCAACGTGCGCGGCGAAATAGCGGCTCCCGTAAAGTCCATCGCTTTCGGAAAAGTTTTCATACGCTTCCTCGCCATCGAAGAACACCAGCTCGATCTTTGCGGCAAGGTCCGGACGCCGTGCCAGCACTCTCGCCATTTCCAGGAGCAAGCCGGTACTCGAACCGCCGTCGTTCGCGCCGACGAAGCGAATGGTATCGAACGTCTTGGTGTCGTAATGCGAACACAGAAGATTTAACGGGGCTGAGGCTTTCTCACTTCCCGCGCCGCCGAATCGTGCAATGAGATTGACGAATCGAATTTTCCCCCGCGGCGTTTCGTCCGAGAAAGTCTGCTTTGTCACCTGCCAGCCGAACGACTTCAGTTGATTGTCGATGTAAGCGCGGCATTTCTCGATCGCTTCCGAACCGGGCGGATGCGGACCAAAATCAACCAGCCGCTGAACGTGGGCTAACGCCTTTTCACCCGAGAATTCCTCCCAGATTTTTTGTGACGTCTTAGATGCTCCTGCCTGCGCAGCGACAAAACCGAAAACAATCGTTAAAACGCACGGTCGCCAGAGACTTTGCCTAACAAATGAAAACGAGGTCGGCATCCGATGCTGAGTCGGCAGACTCAGCTTTCAGTCGTTGTCAGGCCCAAGGCTGCGACCACGCGCTGAAGGTCATCGTCGCCGTAATATTCAATCTCGATCCGGCCACGCTTTTCCCCGTGATGGATCGTCACATGGGTGCCGAGGTGTTGCTGCAATTGGTTCTGCAAATCTTCGATCGCAGCGGACGGGGCGGTCAATTCACCGCTGCGCTGCTTTCGCCGCGGCCGGGAGATTCCGAGCTGGCGCGCAACCATCCTTTCTGTCGTCCGCACGCTGGCGCTGCGCCGCAAGATCCTTTCTGCGACGAGCAGTTGCTCTTCCGCTATTTTCAAGGCGAGCAGCACTTTCGCGTGACCGACCGAAATTAAATCTTGAGTTATCCAAATTTGGATTTGCGGGTGCAGATCAAGCAAACGCATCGCGTTGGCCACCGCCGCGCGACTGCGCCCGACCTTGAGCGCGATATCTTCCTGTCTCATACGGAATTCACCCGCAAGCCGCGCGTAACCTTGCGCTTCCTCGATCGGATTGAGATCCGTGCGCTGCAAATTTTCGATCAGCGAAAGTTCGAGAACTTCCAGATCGGTCGCCTTGCGAATGATGACCGGGGCTTCGGTCAGGCCTACCTCCTGCGCCGCGCGCCAACGCCGTTCGCCCGCGATCAGTTCATGCGCTCCTCCGTTGAGTTGCCGGACGATCAGGGGTTGGATGATCCCGTGCTGTCGAATGGAATCGACCAGCTCCTGCAATGCTTCACTCGCGAAATCTTTGCGCGGCTGCAGCGGACTCGGAACAATACTGACCAGGCTAACCTGACGGATTTTCTCGCCCGAATCGACGTCCGGCCGCGCCACCGACGGACGTGCACCAATTAACGCACCGAGGCCTTTGCCGAGACCGGTTTTCGCCATGCGCTTCAGGGTATCGGAACAGTCCTGAGAACGCAAATAAACAAGAGGATGCCGGCCGATTGTTGCGCGTGTTTCGGCTCAGATGATAGCATGCGGACATGCCGCTCGAGCAGGACGTCTTCACACTCGGACATTCACCCGACCCCGACGACGCCTTCATGTTTTACGCGATGGCGGAGAACAAAATCGACCTCCGTGGTTATCGGTTCAAACATCAGTTGGAAGACATTCAAACGTTGAATGAGCGAGCGCTACGCGGCGAACTGCACATTTCAGCGATCTCGATCCACGCCTACGCATACGTCGCAGACAAATATGCGCTGCTGCCGTGCGGCGCGAGCATGGGCGACGGCTACGGACCGATTGTCGTGACAACTGCGGAGCGCTCCCTGCCGGCGGGAAAGGGAGATGTCGATGCTCGCGAGTGGTTATCAGATCGTGTGATTGCGGTGCCGGGCCGGATGACCAGCGCTTACCTCGCGCTCCAACTTTATCTTGGCGATTTCAAGTACGTCGCCGTCCCGTTCGACCAAGTTTTCGATGCGGTTAAAAGCGGCCGGGCCGATGCCGGTTTGATTATCCACGAAGGCCAGCTGACCTACGCACGCTCAGGTTTTCAGAAAATTGTCGATCTTGGCGAATGGTGGAAACGCGAAACAGGATTACCGCTGCCGCTCGGTGGAAATGTATTGCGCAAAGATATTCCCTCGCCGGTCCGCCGGGATCTTGCCGAAATTGTTCGGCAAAGTATCGACTTCGGTCTGGCGCACCGCGACGAAGCGGTGCGCCACTCGTTGCTGTATGCGCGCGATATGAACTCAGAACTCGCAGGCAAGTTCATCGGAATGTATGTGAATGAATTTACGCGCGATTACGGTCAAGTTGGCCGAGCTGCGATCCGGAAATTTTTAGGCAACGCGCGCGCCGCCGGTTACATCAACAATGAAGTGGATATCGAGTTCGCCGAGTGACTGGCGAAACAGGCGCCACCCTATTTCTTGGGCTTTTCCGGTTTCGCTGTCTGCTTCACAAACGTTTTTACCCGTTCGAATTCCTTTTGGAATCCGCTCGTGAAATCGTGGGTCCCGTACTCAAAGAGGACGACGAAGCAAAACGTAAAGAAGATAAAAAGGGCCAACCAAAACAGGCCGCGAATCAACGACATTACCCAGATCGTAGAGCAGCAAAAGTGCCAGGTCAACGCGCTCGTTCTGCCCAAAGTTCGCATTGAACCAGCGAACGAAACTGCCAAGCTACTCGCGCCATGCGCGTGCCGCTTCTCGATTTAAGCGAACAATACCGTGCGCTCGAGGCGGAGATCCGGGCGGCGATTGAGAAAGTCCTGGCCAGCCAGCGGTTCATTCTCGGACCGGAAGGCGAAACATTCGAGAAAGCGGTGGCTGATTATTGCGGCGCTCCTCATGCGATCGGCGTCTCTTCCGGCACTGACGCTTTGCTCGCTGTTTTGATGGCACTCGGGATTGGACCTGGTGACGCAGTGATCACCAGCGCCTACAGTTTTTTTGGCACTGGCGGATGCATCGCGCGTGTTGGTGCCAGGCCGATCTTTGTCGATGTCGATGCAAGCACCTTTAATTTATCGCCAGCCGCGCTCGAATCGTACATCGACAATCGATGCCGCAAATCGCGCGGGAAACTGCTCAATGAGAAAGGCGAAACCATCCGCGCAATCATTCCAGTGCACTTGTTTGGTTTGTGCTGCGAGATGGATTCAGTTCACAGAATTTCCGAGCAGTACCAGCTGGACGTGATCGAGGATGCCGCCCAAGCCATCGGCGCAGAATACCTCACAGCCCACATGGGCCTGCGAAGAGCCGGGACGATGGGCGAGGTTGGCTGTTTCAGCTTTTATCCGTCGAAAAACCTCGGCGCAGCCGGCGATGCCGGCTTAATCGTTTGCCGGGATGCGAAACTCGCGGAAAAGCTTCGAATATTTCGTCAGCACGGAATGGAGCGGCGTTACTATCATCGATTTATCGGCGGCAACTTCCGACTGGATGAAATCCAAGCCGCGATTCTTAATGTGAAATTGCCACATCTCGAAGAATGGTCGGCCGCCCGCCGGGCGGCAGCAGATCGTTACCGGAACGAATTCGAGCAGCAGGGCCTAACCGGGAAAATAACTTTGCCGGCCGAACCGTACCGCGAGCGCGGCCTAACAAATCATCACATTTATCATCAATACGTCATTCGTGCGCCGAGGCGAGACGAGCTGCGCGAACACCTGGACAAGCGCGAGATTGGAACCGCGATCTATTATCCGCTCGGTCTGCACGAACAAGAATGTTTTGCCTATCTCGGTTACAAAAAGGGGGACCTCCCAGAAACGGAACGGGCCGCACGTGAGATTCTCGCACTTCCGATCTATCCGGAGATTTCGCGTGAGGCGCAGCAGTATGTGGTAAATTCGATCGCGAACTTTTTCGAATAGAACATCGGCAACTGCGCTCCGCGCCGTGCCGGGCAAATCACTTGCGGGGTGCGGGGCGCGAGTTATATCAACTCCGAAAGTCTTCGCGAGTTGACGCTCGCACGAGAAGGGTAGGTTCCGGAGTGGCCAAACGGGGCAGACTGTAAATCTGCTGGCTTTACGCCTTCGCTGGTTCGAATCCAGCCCTGCCCATTTTCTTTTCGTCTCTTAGCGCCGGCGTCTTCGCGCTTTGCCACGCGAAGATGTCGATCTTCGGCGCAGTTTGGCTTTTGTCCGCTTGGGGGCCGAACGCTTGCGCGATTTTGTTGCT
>DASYVQ010000124.1:0-30487 GCA_035936875.1 Chthoniobacterales bacterium | reverse complement strand
GATCCTTGTCCGCCAAGAGTGTCGGGCTTTTTACGATCACGGGCTTGAGTTCATTCAGGTCGACCGCCAACTCGGCGCGCGGAAATGCAGTCGCCGGAACATCGCGCACGAGACGAGTGCGCGGTTCGCCGTGAACGTTGCACGGTTCGGCTGGCATTTGCGCAGCAGTTGCAATTTCCATGTACGTCGTGCGTTTCTGGACCGGATCGCCTGTCGTGCTTTTCACCGTATCGTAACATTTGTCAGTCGCGAGCAAACCGGAGTGCGAGCAAATCTCGACCTGTTTCAAGCCTGGCGGCTGTTTGATTTCTCTAGGCGGATAATGTTCCGCTGCTGCATTCATGATGTCGACCCAAACCGGCATGGCGAGTTCGTGGCCGAATGCGCCGCGATAAATTTTTTGCGGCTTATCGAAGCCGGCCCAGACCGCGCACGTAAAGTTGTTGTCGTAACCGGCAAAAAGCGCGTCGGTGAAATCGTAAGCGGTGCCGGTCTTACCCGCCACGGCGGGAATTTTCTTCAAGCCATATTGCGAATGCGCAGCCTTTCCCGTTCCAGTCTCGAGTGCGTCTACAAGGCAGGAATGTACTTCGTAGGCTGTCTCCGGTTTGATGACATTTTGCCTGTTGCTGCTATCCCGTTGCGCGTGCCAGACCGTGCCGTCCTTTTCCTCGATGCGTTCCAAAATGTGCGGCGCAGTTGGGCGCCAGCCGCCATTTGGAAAAATCGTGTAGGCCAGCGCCAATTCGGCGAGCGTGATTTCGCTGCTGCCAAGAAATGTCGCCGGATATGGGCGAAGCGCGGAGCGGATTCCTGCGGTACGACAAAGTTGCGTGACTTCATCGAGTCCCGCGTCCATGCCGACACGGATGGTTGCGCCGTTCTTCGATTTGGCGAGAGCTTGCCGTGCCGTCATCGGACCCTCGTAGCGGTTGTCTGCGCTCTCCGGACCCCATTCGCCAAGAATTCCGGTCGTGCCACCGATCATGACCGCGCGATTATCGAGCGGCGAATCTTCCACCACGGATCCGGGATACATTCCATTTTCGAATGCGGCCGCGTAAACAAATGGTTTCATCGCTGTGCCGGCGGGACGCTTGGCTTGCAGCGCGCGATCGTATTGATTGTGTTCGAAATCGCGGCCGCCCACCAGCACCAGGATGCCGCCGGTTTCGTTATTGAGCCCAATGACGGCGCCTTGCAGATACTCAGGCGCCGGTTGACTCGACATCGTGCCGCTCGATTTCGCCTTGCGAAAATTCGCCGCGTACTCGGCGTAGGTTTGATGATTGTAACCGGAATGCTGCTCGGCCTGATCGAGACTCTTGCGCAACGATTCTTCCGCCACTTTTTGCAGATCGGCATCAATCGTTGTGTGAATACGGAAGCCTTCGTTCATGGCCCGGTCCCATCCGACGGCTGCGATCACTTGCTGACGGATGTAATCGACCGCATAGGTCTGTCCCCGCGCATTTTGCCGGCTGCCGATGACAATATCTTCGGCTTGCGCCGCAGACGCTTTGGCCCGGTCAATCAAACCAAGGTCTCGCATGCGATTGAGCACGTAGTTGCGCGCTTCGCGAGACGCGGCTTTGTCCGTCCAAGGCGATAATCTATTCGGACTCTTGATCAAGCCGGCGAGGGTGGCGCATTCCGTCAGCGACATTTCACGCGCCGGTTTTCCAAAGTAACCTCGCGCCGCCGCTTCCGCTCCGTAAAGTCCGGCGCCGAAATAAATGCGGTTCAGATAAAGCTCCAGGATCTTTTGTTTCCCGAAGTCTTGCTCGATGCGCCGGGCCAGAAAAATTTCGAGCAGCTTGCGGCGAAGCGTTTTTTCCTTGAGTGCGAAACTGTTGCGGGCGAGTTGCTGCGTGATCGTGCTCGCGCCTTGGCGCACGTGACCCGCGAACAGGTTCTTCAACGTCGCGCGCATGATGCCGAATAAGTCGTAGCCGTGATGCTGATAAAACTTTGAGTCCTCGGCCGCCACGACGGCGTTAAGCAGATCGCGCGGCAACTGGTCGTAGGGAATTGTTTCACGGTTCTCGACGTAGATTTGGCCAAAAATTTTGTCGTTTCGATCGAGAATCACGCTGGCCGACTCCATTTGTTCGAGCTTGCTCATGTCGAACGTGGCCGCTCGATTTTTGAGATCGGAGGCAGCGATGGAAAGGTAAACCGCTATCGTGCCGAAGAGCACGGCGGCGGTCGCGACTGGGACATAAAATTCTGGCCGGGTATACCACGGAGGCCGAAAGCGATAACCGGGCGGCGGACTGAGATGTGTGACAGGCGTTCTCAAATCGTCGGGGCGCGCAACTTACGGCAACGCTCGCTGAGTTCAACGTTGGACGTTGAGCCCCGGACGTTGGACGTTTTCTGATTGCAGACCAAACTCGTCCAATTCATTCGCGAGACCATTCGAAAAAAAGGTCCCCAGTCATTCGTCTGGTTCATGGAACAGGCGCTTTATCACCGCGAGCACGGATATTATTCTGGCGGTCGAGCGGCGATCGGGCGCCAGGGCGATTACATTACTAATGTCAGCGTCGGTCCGCTCTTCGGACAACTGCTCGCCGCGCAGTTTGCCGAGATGTGGGAACGCCTCGGCAAGATCGACAATTTCGTCATCGTCGAGCAAGGCGCGCATCATGGCGATTTTGCCCGCGATGTTCTCGACGCGGCGCGAAGCCGTTTCCCGGAATTCTTTTCCGCGTTGCGCTACCGGATTGTCGAACCGTTCCCGCCTTTGCAAGATCGACAATCGCAGACGCTCAGCGAATTCGGCGATCGCGTTCGGTGGCGACGATCGCTTGATGAGCTGGAGCCGTTTGTCGGCCTTCATTTTTCCAACGAACTGCTCGACGCCATGCCAATAAATTTGCCCGGGAAACTTGTCGGCCTTGACGGCGATAAATTTGTGTTTGTAGAAGGACCGACCGACGCACCGATGAACCAGGCGATGCTTGATTGGATCGACTTTCTTTCAACAAAGTTGCAGCGTGGTTTCGTCATTGCCATCGATTACGGATTTTCGCGCACTGAATTTCGTGAGATGTTGCAAGTGCGCGCGAAACATCGACGTCTTGATTCCCCGTTCGAAGAAATCGGCGAAGCCGACATCACGGCGCACGTGAATTGGACGGATGTGGCGGAGCGCGCAAAAGCAAATGGACTGCGCGTCGCCGGTTTCACCGATCAACATCATTTCCTTACCGGACTCATCTCGAAGTTTCCGGAGTTGGTGGAGGAAGAGAAATCGAAACGTGCGCTGCAAACACTGCTGCACCCGGAGATGCTCGGTCGCGCTTTTCAAGTTCTTGTCCTCAGTAAAGATATCGATCCAGCGGGCCCTCTTGCCGGCCTGAAGTTCGGCCGCGACGCTGGCGCCGCCCTCGGCCTTTGAGTTGCGCCTTGGTCATTTGCCACTACACTTCGCACTCACTTAACGGAGAAATTATGGCCGACGCTGCCAACAAATACCCAGAGAACGTGCCGGGAAAATATTACGTCGATGAACAATGCATCGACTGCGATCTGTGCCGCGAAACGGCGCCGGCCAATTTCAAACGCAACGACGACGGCGGCCATTCCTACGTTTACAAGCAAGCCGAGACGCCTGAAGAAGAAGCCGTTTGCAAAGAAGCGATGGAAGGTTGCCCGGTCGAAGCGATCGGCAACGACGGCGGGTAACGCTTAACGGCGATTTCTCGCAGTTGAGCTTGCGCCTTGCGCGGGCGCGACGAGCCGGTGACCCGCTTCGTTGTGCGTAGCCAGAACGAAATTCGCGGCCCTGTATTTGTACGGTCCGTCAAAAGCGTAAAACGGAATGTAACTAAAACCGTCCTGTAACTCCGGGGTCGCCATCCAGTTGAACGTCGGATCGAGGAGCCAGGTCCCGAATTGCGTATCCCATTCCACCCACGCGTGTGTTTGCACGGCATCGGCGCGACGCTTACCGATGACGAGGCGAAAATTTCGCGCGCCCATGGCTTGCATCTTCTCGTAAAGTAACACCGCCTTGCCTTTGCAATCCGCAGCGTGCGCGGATTGCACTTCGACCGGCGTCTTCCATTCGTTGGAATAGTGATAGGGCATCGCGCGCAGTTCGCTCATCCATTGATTGATGGTGATCAGCGAAATCCAGGTTGCCGGATAACGAGCAGCCGGAGTCAGGGTCGGGTAAACGCGGACCATTTGATGATCGTAGGGCGTTGAGTTGACCGCGAAGAACATCGTCTGGGCAAAACAGCAAATCGAAGTGAGCCCGATGCCGGCAACCACAGGGCCGAGGAATTTCCTGAAGCGCAAAGGAGAAAGCGAGATCAAGAGCATGTTTAGGCACTGATCCAAAGCAGTGCTCGTGCCGTCCGCGTAGCTCGGTGGCGGATGTGCGTTCCAATTGATCGGCCGCAACGGTGCCTTAGATCGACCCGCCTTCGCCAAGGCTATGGCGCGGCAGGCAACCGTTAGATCGACATCGTTGTAGCTGCCGCCGTCTCTGGCGGCAGGAATCGTCTTACGATGTCGTCGCAGCCGGTGCCGTTGGAGTCGCCGCCGCAGCGGCCGCAGCCTTCTTCTTTGCAGCAGCGGCTGCCGCCTCCGCCAATTTTGCGTCCACCTCAGCGGATTCGGTCGGGCAGATGCGATGGTAATAGGCGTTCGACTTCGACAACTCGTTCTTGCGCAAAAGCAATGCGTCGAATCGTTCGCGTTTACTGAGCTCGAATTCCTTGTCCATTTTGATCGCTTCGAACGGACAAACCTCGACGCAAATCTGGCAGCTCATACAGACCGAGATGTCGATATCGAATACCGCCGGATAAAATTGCGGTTTGCCCATGTAATCGGGCTTCTTGTCTTCGCTCTTAATAATATAGATGCATTGCGGCGGGCATTCCTTCTCGCAGATCTTGCACGCCACGCAGCGCAAGCCGGCATGCGGATCGTCGCCGTCGTAAGGGAGGAACGGAAAGTTGCGATAGTTCTCGGCCAGCGGAATGCGCTCCTCCGGATACTGCACCGTGATCAGGCGGTCTTTCTCGAAATAACTTCCGACAAAGTTCCGGGCCGTGACCGCCATTCCCTTTAGTATGCCCGTGCCAATCATCGAGTTTTAATGTTGCCGAAACGGCGTCATATTCACAGGAAAAGTTGGAATACGATGCGGCCGGTCGTTCTTATCGTCACCCTTTGCGCGGCAGTGAATGCTCAAGCCACGGACCGCGTTTTCGAGAGCGGCCTGCAGCGCACCCATTTACTTGAGCTTTTCACATCGGAGGGGTGCAGCAGTTGCCCGCCCGCAGAAGCCTGGCTCTCAAAACTCAAAGCCGAGCCGCGATTGTGGAAGGATTTTGTGCCAATTGCTTTTCACGTGGATTATTGGGACCGACTTGGCTGGCGCGATCCGTTTGCGGCGAAGGAGTGGACGGCGCGGCAGTATCGCTATTCCGCGAGTTGGAAAAACGACGGCGTTTACACTCCCGGTTTTGTGCTGGATGGACGCGAATGGCGCGAGCGCAGCGTTCCAGTTTCGTCGAGCGATAAACCCGGCGTACTAAAGTTGTCGGTCGCGAACAGTAAAATTTTGGCTGAATTCAATCCGACAACGGGCGGAATGAAAGATGTCGACCTTTACGTGGCAGTGCTTGGCTTTGATCTAAACACGAAAGTGACCGCCGGTGAGAACAGCGGTCGCAATTTGCATCAGGATTTTGTCGTGCTCTGGCTCGCGAACGAAAAAATGGCGGATGGTAAAGCCGAGATTCATCTCACAGCAAATTCGCGCGCTGGCGCGGTTGCCGCGTGGATCACCGCACCGAATCAGCTCGAGCCGATCCAGGCTGTCGGCGGATGGCTCCGTTGAATCCTCGCTCGTTAACGGTCCACTTCCCCCATCACAATATCGACGCTGCCGAGAATGACCATCACGTCGGCAACCGTGTGTCCGAGGCAGAGATCTTCCAGCACCGTTAGGTTGATGAAACTCGGAGGGCGCACCCGGTAACGATACGGGTTTGGTCCGCCGTCGCTGATTAAATAAAAACCGAGCTCGCCTTTGGGCGCTTCGATCCGCCCGTAGGCTTCGCCAACCGGCGGACGAAACGCACGAATCTTCACTTTCGGATTCACAACGGGTCCTGGCTGAATTTGCGCGAGCGCTTGCTTGAGAATTTCGACGCTCTCGTGCATCTCCAGCGCCCGCATCATCAAGCGGTCATAAGTGTCGCCATGGTCGCCTAGCGGAATCCGGAATTTAAATCGTGGATAAATTCCGTAACCGTCCACTTTGCGAAGGTCGTAGTTCACGCCGCACGCGCGCAGCATCGGCCCGGTGATTCCCGCGCTGATTGCCAGCTCGGCGGAAAGTTTTCCGACATTCTGCGTCCGCGCGATCACGATTTCATTTTGCAGAATCAACGCTTCGAACTCATCCAGAAACTTCGGGAATGCATCGACAATCCTTTTCGCGCGGCCGAGCCACGCGTCATCGGCGTCGACCCGACAACCGCCGAAACGCATGTAATCGCACATCATCCGCGAGCCGGAGAGCGATTCGAAAAGATCGAGAATTTTTTCGCGCTCGCGGAACGCGTACATCAGCGGGGTGCCCCACGCGCCCATGTCGCTCAGCAAAAACCCGAGGAGCGACGCGTGATTTTGCAGTCGTGTCAGTTCGGCCAAAATAACTCGCAAATATTCGGCGCGTTCGGGAACTTCGATTCCGGCGAGCTTCTCGACACTGAGCGCATAAGCCCAGTTGTTTGTCATCGAACAAAAATAATCGAGCCGGTCGGTGTACGGCATCGAGCTGAGGTAAGTCGCGTTCTCGCCGATCTTTTCATGATTTCGATGCAAATAACCGAAGACCGGCTTGAGCTTGCGCACGATCTCGCCCTCGAGCGCGGCGTTCATGCGAAAGACGCCGTGGGTCGAGGGATGCTGCGGTCCCAATGAGACTTCGAGCAACTCGCCGTCGAGTCTTGAAGTCATCGACGGAGCAGGCGGCTCGAGTGTTTGGATGGTCGCGCTCATTGCGGTTGCGCCGTGATATTTTCCGCGCCGTCCAATTGCGGCCGCGGAGTGTAATGTTGCTTCGCTCTCTCCAGCACGCCGTCGTGCGGCGTCGGTTCGTATTCGTAATCGTCCGGCTCGCGATAATCCTTGCGCATCGGATAATCGACAAATTCGTCCCACATCAGAATCCGCCGCAGATCGGGGTGACCGTCGAAACGAACGCCGTAGAGATCGAAAATTTCTCGCTCCTGAAATTCCGCGCTTCGCCAAATGGGCGTAAGGGACGGCAACTTCGCTCTTTCTGCGCGATCCTTCGTCCGCATCCGAATTATGACCGGCCCGTGTTTGTGCGTGATCGAGTAAAGGTGATAGACCGCCTCGAGGTAACCGGGAATTTTTTCCTCCGTCGTCTCATCGACCTCTTTTTTCACGCCTTCGATCACCTTCTTTACTTTCACGGTCTTTTTCACCGTGCGCTCGGGCCAATCCACTCCGGTCACATTCGAACAGAAATCCAATCGCAACGCCGGATCATCGCGAAGAAACCGCGCGACAGCGGCTGCATGTTCATTGTCGATCAGCAATGACGGCTGACTTGCAGGTCCCGGATTCGGGACGATGTCGATCTTAGCTCCGGGCACGGCCGTTTCGACGTGCGCCTTAATTTGCTCCAACGATTCCATCACTGCCGCCGCTCGATCTTCATCGGATGAAAAACATCCGGATTCGCCGGCGGTTCCAAATCATGCGCGCCAAACGCGGGGACTGGAAACTCGCTCAGTTGCTCTGAATCGAGGTG
This sequence comes from Chthoniobacterales bacterium, assembly GCA_035936875.1. Lineage (GTDB taxonomy): Bacteria > Verrucomicrobiota > Verrucomicrobiia > Chthoniobacterales > UBA10450 > DASYVQ01. Next base: position 22,671 of record DASYVQ010000124.1, on the reverse strand, counting down.
TTCGGCTTTGTTACTTCCGGTCAGTTTCTGATTGTCGATCTTGCGCTGGAGTTCCATGAACGCGTGCAGAAGCGCTTCCGGCCGCGGCGGGCAACCCGGAATGTAAACATCGACTGGAATGTAACGGTCGATTCCTTTGAGCACGTTGTAACCGGTTTTGAATGGTCCGCCGGAGATCGCGCACGCGCCCATCGAGATAACGTACTTCGGATCGGGCATCTGGTTGTAGAGCCGCACGATTTGCGGCGCCATTTTCTTGGTCACTGTCCCCGCTACGATCATTAGATCGGCCTGACGCGGAGACGGGCGAAAGACTTCACCGCCGAAGCGCGCGATGTCGTAGCGCGACGCGGCTGTTGCGATCATCTCGATCGCGCAACAGGCCAATCCGAATTGGAGCGGCCAGATCGAATTCTTGCGTCCCCAGTTGTAAAGTTCCTGCATCGAGGTCACCCAAACCCCTTGTCGTTGCAGTTCGCTGCGCAGCCCTTCGTCGATTTCGCTCATCCTACTTCGCCCAATTTAAACAACCTTTGCTCCAAGCCCAAACGAGTCCTTCAATCAGCAGCAGCAAGAAAACCAGGATCGCGATGAAGCCGCCGACCGGCAAACCGGTGAACGCGACCGCAAATGGCACCAGAAAAATCGCCTCCACGTCGAAGATCAGAAAAATGATGGCGTAAAGATAATACTGCGAGCTGAACTGGATTTGCGCGTCGCCGATCGATTCAACGCCACATTCGTAAATCGCATTTTTTTCTGCACCGGGCTTTGGCGGTTGAAAAAACTTTCTCCAAAGCCAGGCCAGCGCCAGCGGCAGCAATGGAAAGACCAAGGCCACTCCAACGAAAATGACGATGAATAAATAGGGATTGGGCGCCATGATTGCGGATCAAATTATCCACCAAGTTTGTTAACGGAGCGAGCTTTCCCCGATTCCCGTTTCAAAGCCCATCAAAACAATTCGCTCTTTCAATCTGGACCGCACGAGCCAACTGAAGGGCCAACCGACCCGCCGCGCATAAGTACGCCGTAGCCGCCGGAAATCACGCGTCGCACTGCTTCTCCTGTCTTTGGGTCAACCTCGAGCGCCTTTTCGTGGATGCTTTGCTGAACCTCGAAACGCCGAAGTGGTTTGCTCGCATCAGTAGTTTCGTAAATGTAAGTCGGCATCGCGCAAATCTACACCAATTTCAGCGTCGACGCACTTGCCACCTATAGTGAATCAATAACCTCTTCCAAGCTCCAAACAGACCCACTAGTCTGCCTTAACTAAAGAAACCGGACATGATTTTTCTTCGTAGCAGATGAGCGGCGATTTTCTTGACCAGATCTTCATCCGCGTAAAGCAATGGCTGCTCTCCTGGCTGGCAGGTGCGCCGGATTGGGTGATCCAAATCGCGTCGAGTCTCATCAACATTCTTGCTCTGCTCGGCGTGTTTCTCACTCTCTTCGCGGCCATTTCGGTGCTGGAGCGGAAAATTCTCGGGCGTATGCAGAATCGTTACGGGCCAAACCGCGTCGGACCATTCGGGCTTTTTCAACCGATCGCCGACGGCATAAAGATGTTGATCAAAGAGGACATCGTGCCGGCGCGGGCGGATAAAATCGTGCACTTTCTCGCGCCGATCCTGATTGCGGCAACGGCAATCCTCGCTCTCGGCGTGATTCCCTACGGCCGGAACATGACGCCGTTTGCCATCGATGGCGGCATTCTTTTTTTCTTTGCCGTTGGATCGACAACGGAGCTGGCGGTTTTCATGGCAGGCTGGGGCAGCAACAACAAATTCTCGATGTTGGGGGCGATGCGCGCGATCGCGCAAATGATCAGTTACGAGCTTCCGCTCATTGTCACGACGTTGCCGGTCGTGATGGTCGTCAGCTCGCTCTCGCCCGACGCGATTGTCGCGGCGCAAGATGGCTACGCGTTTGGCTTCGTGCCGCGCTGGTTCGTTTTCACGCCCTGGGGCGCGGCTGCTTTCATTTTATTCTTTGTCTCCGGCCTGGTGGAATCGAACCGCACTCCGTTCGATGTGCCGGAGGGCGAATCGGAAATTGTCGCCGGCCACATGACCGAATATTCCGGGTTCAAATACGCCACGTTTTTCATGGCCGAATACATCGGGATGTTCGCCATCAGCGGCCTGGGCATCACATTGTTTCTCGGCGGCTGGCACGCACCGATCCGCGCTCTCGAAGTTATTCCGTCTTACGCCTGGTTTTTCGCGAAGCTGTCGACGTTGCTTTTTGTCTACATCTGGATTCGCGCAACGCTGCCGCGGACTCGCGTCGACCAAGTCATGAATTTCGCCTGGAAATTCATGCTCCCGATGGCGTTCGCATGCGTCATCGCGGCTGCTGTCTGGCATTACGCGGGGCGCGGAGTGCCAGGATGGTTGTGGTCGCTGGGCGTTATCGCGGTTGTTTACTTCACATTGTCGATCTTGCTCGACACGCGAAAGAAATTTGCGCGACGCACTTATCGTTTCGCCGAATGAACAACGTAGCATTCATCCTCATCGCGATTCTGACGCTCGCCGCGGCGCTCGCGGCCGCTTCATTGCCAAAACTCATTCATGCCGCGCTTAGTTTCGCGGTGACGTTTATCGGCATCGCCGCGTTTTTCTTTTTGCTCGGAGCGGAGTTCGTCGGCTTGGTGCAAATCTTCGTTTACATCGGCGCGGTCGCGGTCTTGATCGTCTTCACCATCCTGCTCACGCGCCGCGACGATGAAAAAGATCGTGGCTTCAACTGGGGCGGCGTTGCCATCGCCGTCGCGGTTTTTGGCGGCTTGCTCTGGGCCATTTTTAAAACGCAATCGTTATCCATCGCCGCGCCACAAATCGAAACGCTCACTGTGAAACGGATCGGCGAAGTGCTGATGACCGGTTTCGTTTGGCCGCTGCAATGCATTGGCCTTCTGCTGACCGCCGCATTGATCGGCGCGCTCATTCTGGTGATGGAGGAAAAGCGGTGACGCCGACATTGTCGATCTTTCTCGCCGTGTCGGCAGCGTTGTTCTGTATCGGATTGCTGGCCGCGCTCAGTCGGCGTCACGCCATTTTCATTCTCATCGGGATCGAAATGATGCTGGCCGCAGCGAATTTAAATTTCATCGCGTTTTGGCGCTTCAGTCCCGAACCGCATCAGCCCACTGGTGTCATGGTCGCGATTTTTTCCATCGCCATCGCCGCGGCTGAAGCTGCTGTCGGTCTCGCGCTGGTGATCGCCGTTTACCGTCACTATAGAACGACCAACGTCGATCAACTTGACAAGCTCAAAGGATGAACACCTGGATTGTCGACAACGTTTGGGTGATTCCGGCGGTGCCGTTTGTTGCTTCGCTGGTAATTCTGAGCCTGGCGAAGTCGTGGCGCAAAAGCGCGGCGGCCCTCGCGGTCATTGGCCAGGTCGTTGCGCTCGCATTGTCGATCTTGGTGTTTTTGCCGACGCTGCAAACTGTCGGCTTCCGAGTCGCCCACAATTTCACCTGGTTCACGTTCGGCGAACAGGCGCTGCGCATCGGCTGGGTGCTCGATCCGCTCGCGGCTGTGATGCTGGTGATGATCGCGTTGGTCGGCCTCTGCATTTTTGTGTTCAGCATCGGCTACATGGCCGGCGACAAAGATTTCACCCGCTTCTTCGCCTACCTCTCCTTTTTCTCAGCCGCAATGCTCGGCGTGGTCATCGCGAACAGTTTGCTTCTGCTTTTTGTTTACTGGGAGTTGGTCGGGCTCGCGTCGTACTTGCTCATCGGATTCTGGATTCACAAACCGAGCGCGGCTGCGGCGGCAAAGAAAGCGTTCATCACCACGCGCATCGGCGACATGGGATTTTTCCTCGGCCTTGTTTGGCTCTACCGCAGCAGCGGCACGCTTCTCTTTTACGATGGCGGGAACGGTTGCCTCGAAAGTGCCGGGCTCGTCATGCTCGGCGGCTCCGCCACTTTTATCGCGCTGCTGATTTTCTCCGGCGCCGTCGGCAAGTCCGGACAATTTCCGCTGCATGTCTGGTTGCCGGACGCGATGGAAGGCCCGACGCCAGTCAGCGCGTTGATCCACGCCGCCACCATGGTCGCGGCTGGCGTGTTTCTCGTCGCGCGCGTCTATCCACTTTTTTCGTTTGGCGCGATCGACGGAATGACAACGTCGCTCACCGTCGTCGTCTGGATCGGCGTCACGACTGCGTTGATGGCGGCGCTCATCGCGCTCGCCCAAGCCGACATCAAACGCATTCTCGCTTACTCAACCGTGTCGCAATTGGGTTTGATGATGGTTTCGCTCGGCGTGGGCGGCGTCGCCGCCGGCATTACGCATTTGCTCGCGCACGGTTTTTTCAAGGCGCTCCTCTTTCTCGGTGCCGGCTCGGTGATTCACGGGTGTCACCATGAACAGGACATTCGGAAAATGGGCGGCTTGCAAAAATTCATGCCGGTCACGTTTCGGACCTACGCCATCGGAATGATGAGCCTTAGCGGTGTGCCGCTATTTTTCTCCGGCGCTTGGACGAAGGAAGAAATCCTGCATTCCACGTCGCATTGGCCGAAGTCGCCTGTGCCGTATTACCTTTTGCTGGCCGGCGTCGTATTGACTGCGCTCTACATGACACGGCAGATGATCTATGTTTTTTTTGGAAAACCGCGCGCTGCGGCTCGGGACGCACAGGAAAGCCCGCCGGTGATGACGCTGCCCCTGATCGCGCTCGTGTTCTGCACGATTTTTTTCAGTGTCGTGCTCACGCCCGCGTGGCCATGGCTCAGCGGTTATCTGACCGGAGAACCGGCGCAATTTACGCTCGAGCAGATGATTCAGCCGACGTTTTTCGTTTCGCTCGCGCTCGTCGCGGTCGGCATTGGGCTCGGCGTTTTGATGTATCGCAAGGCCGGCCAAACCGACCCTCTCGAGCAATCGATGCCCGCATTGTTTCGATTTCTCGAAAACAAAATGTGGCTCGACGAAATTTACGAATGGACCGTGATCGCTTTTAGCCGAACGGCGGCGCGTGTCTCGGACTGGATGGATCGACATGTCTGGGACGGACTCGTCCGCGCGTTCGGAGAGCTTGGTCAACTCTTCGGGATTTTTAGTACGAACGTCGACGAACGCGGCATCAACGCCGGCGTCGACGAAACCATGACCGGCGCGCGCGGTCTCGGACGCGTCATGTCTCGCTGGCACTCGGGACAAATCCAAACTTATCTCGGCGCAGTCGCCGTTGGCATGCTGGCGCTGCTGATTCTTTACGCATGGCTCACCTGATCACAGCGCTGTTTCTCACTCCGCTTGCCGGCGCTCTTTTCGTGATCGTCGCCCCGAAAAACTTCGCCCGTGGAATCGCTCTGGGGTTCAACCTCGGCACCGCGATTCTCGCTTTCTTGCTGTGGCGAAACTTCGACGCGACAAGTGTGGGTCTTCAATTGATTGAACGCCACACGTGGATCCCCGCGATTGGCGCTGAATACCTCCTCGGCATCGACGGCTTGAGCCTGCTGCTGGTCTTGCTGACATCACTCGTCGTCCCGTTCGGATTGCTCGCGCAGCGCATGGATCGCGGTTTCTACGCCGTGATGCTGGTGATGCAATCGGCGCTCTACGGCACATTCACCGCCCAAAATTTTGTTCTCTGGTTTTTGTTTTACGAGATGAGCCTGATCCCGGCGTTCCTGCTCATCAAAATCTGGGGCGGCGAGAACCGCGATCGCGCCGCCACCAAGTTTTTCGTTTACACATTCCTCGGCAGCGTGGCCATGTTGCTTTCGTTCCTTGGGATTTATTTCGCGAAAGGAACATTCGATTTCGCCGCGCTCACCGATCTCGGAAAAAACGGGCTGCTTACCGGCAAGCTCGCCTGGTTCGCCTTTGCCGGAATCTTTCTTGGGCTCGCGGTCAAAGTGCCGCTCTTCCCGTTTCACACCTGGCTGCCCGACGCATACGAAAGCGCGCCGACCGGCGTGTCGATGGTGCTGACCGGCGTGCTCTCGAAAATGGGTGTGTACGGTTTCGTGCGTCTGCTGCTTCCGCTTTTCCCGCACGAAATTAAAATCCTCGGCCCATGGCTGCTCGGACTGGCGATTTGCTCGATCGTCTTTGCATCGCTCGCGGCGTGGGCACAATCGGATTTGAAACGGATGGTCGCCTACTTGTCGATCAGCCATCTCGGCTACTGCATGCTTGGTCTCTTCGTCGTAACTGCGACGTCGTTGCGGCCAATTCCGGAAATGCAGGCGGCGTTGAGCGGCGTCTTCATGCAAATCTTCAATCACGGCATCACTGCCGCCGCGTTGTTTTACTTCGTCGGCTTGCTCGAACAACGGCGGGGACTGCGTGGCATCGACGACTTCGGCGGATTGATGCAACGCACGCCGCTGCTCTGTGGATGGATGAGCGTAGCGATGTTTTCATCGCTTGGATTGCCGGGACTAAACGGATTCATCGGCGAATTTTTGATTTTCAAAGGTTCCTTCGCTATCGCGGCTTCGTTCACCGCCGTCGCAGTGATCGGTTTGTTGGTCACGGCAATCGCGTTCATGCGCGCGATGCAAGCGCTCTTCAGCGGTCCGCTCGCGGAAAGTTGCAGCGCCTTTGTCGATCTCAGACTGGGCGAGAAGTTCATCATCCTTCCCGTCACCCTGCTCATGTTCGCCATTGGCATCGCGCCCCAGTTCGTTTTCAACATCTTCAACACAACCGTCATTCAGATGGCGCGATTGTTTGCCTGACGACAAAAATTTAGCCACAGATGGACACAGATTTACACGGATCTCCCCTGAGGCCCGGACCGGCGAGCGCTAAATCCTTCTTCGTCTGTGTTTCATCAGTGTTAATCGGTGGCAAAAAATGATCGCCTGGACGATTTACATCACGTTTGCGGGAGCGGTGGTGTTGCTTTTCATGCCGCGCGTTTTTTCTCGTTGGCTCGCCCTGCTCACTACAATCGCGGGATTGGCGATCACTTCGACTGCATTCTTCTGCGACGATGTCGATCTTGCGCACTTCACCACGATCGTTCGCGTCCCGTGGGTGCCGATGCTCGGCATGAATTACCATCTCGCAGTCGATGGGATCAGTCTGACGATGGTGCTCGTTACCGGCATCGCGGCTGTGAGCACGGTGCTCTTTTCCTGGGATGTCGACTTTCGGCAAAACGAATTTTTCTTCTGGCTGCTCCTCGTGGTCGGCGGCTCTTACGGCGTCTTTCTCAGCGCCGACCTCTTTCTTCTCTTCGTTTTCTATGAGCTCGTGATCTTCCCGAAATATTTCCTCATCGCGATCTGGGGATCGACCAATAAGGAGTACGGCGCGATGAAGCTGACTCTTTATTCTTTCTTCGGCGGCGCCCTGGTCTTCATCGGGATTTTGGCCGTCTACGTGACCGCGGGCTCGCTGGACTTGAATCAGCTCGCGCAATTTCAATTCACGCCGCAGCTGCAATCGTGGGCGTTCCCGGTTTTGTTCGTCGGGTTCGCCGTGCTCGCGGGCATTTGGCCGTTGCACACATGGGCGCCGACCGGTCACGTCGCTGCGCCAACGGCCGGTTCGATGTTGCTCGCCGGCATCGTGATGAAACTCGGCGCCTACGGCGGGCTGCGCGTTGCGATGAATCTGTTTCCGCAAGGATTCCACATGTTTAGTAAATGGATTGCCGTCCTCGCGGTGATCGGAATTCTTTACGCCGCAGCGGTCGCCCTGCGCCAGCGCGATCTGAAATTCGTTATTGGCTATTCCAGCGTTAGCCACATGGGCTTCGTTCTGCTCGGATTCGCCACCGCCAACGCGCTCGGCGTTTCGGGCGCTGTGCTGCAAATGTTTTCGCACGGCGTGATCGCGGCGCTGCTCTTCGCCGTCGCCGGACGCATGATCTATCGCCGTACCCATACGCGCGAACTCGACACCCTCGCGGGTATGAATTTGAGTCGCGCGCTGCCGTTTGCCGCGTTCACGTTTGTGGTCGCGTCGGCCGCGTCGATGGGCATCCCGGGCTTCAGCGGGTTCGCCGCTGAAATCACGATTCTTCTCGGTGCGTGGAAAACTTTTCCGTTGGCGGTGTGGATCACCGGCGCAGGAATGGTGCTCGTCGCCGCGTTCACTTTGCGCGCTCTGAAGAAATCTTTCTTCGGCGAGGGTAGCGCGACAGCACTCGGTGGATCGGCCGCTCCGCCGGGCGATGCTAAATATTCCTCGGCTTCGCCGACAAGCGTAACATCGAGCGCGGAGCGCTCGATCCACCCGCCCGACTTGGCTCCGATCACGATTGCAGAGAAACTCGGCGCCGGTTTGTTGATGTTCGCTACGCTCGCCGTCGGACTTTATCCGAAATTTTTGCTCGACCGGATTCAACCTGCTGTCGAGGCGCTGCGCTTTTTGAAATGAATTATCTCGAACTGCTCAAGCTCGCGTTGCCCGAAGCGATCGTCGTCGTGACGGCACTTGCCGTCCTTGGCATCGGGCTCGCGAGTACGCGGGCTTTCGCATTTTGTTCCGCTGTTGCTGCGCTCGGACTCGCAGTCGCGGTCGGCGCGATTCTGATGCTGCCGCAAAGCGCAACGCTCTTCAGCGGCATGCTCGTCATCACGCCGTTGACGTCGCTGTTCAAGATCGTCTGCATGGTGCTCGCGTTTTTCACGGTGCTCCTCGCGCGCAGCGATCGCTCGTCGCGCAACCAGGGTGAGTATCTCGCCATGCTTCTGCTCGCGACGATCGGGCTCATGCTGCTCGTCGGCAGCGAAGAGCTTCTCATGATTTTCATCGGGTTGGAGCTGACCGGCCTCTCGCTTTATGTCATGGCCGCGTTCGATAAAACCGATGTGCGTTCGGCCGAAGCGGGCCTGAAATATTTTCTGTTCGGTAGCACCGCGAGCGCGTTCACGCTTTTTGGAATCAGTTTCATTTACGGCATGTCGGGGACGACAGGCCTCGCCGCGATCGCGCAAAAACTGACAGCCGGATCGGTCCAACCGCTGCTCGCAGTCGGCATTGTCATGACCCTCATTGGCTTCGCGTTCAAGATCGCCGCCGCGCCTTTCCATCTTTGGGCGCCCGACGCCTACCAGGGCGCACCCGTTCCGAGCGCGGCGTTCATCGCTTCGGGGTCGAAGGTCGCGTCCTTCGTCGTGCTCGGAAAAATCGTGCTCGTCGGATTCGGTCCGCTGCACGGAAGCGCAGCGTGGCACGCGATGATTGCCGGCTGGTCGCCGGTGCTGGCCGCGCTCGCCGCATTGTCGATCTTGCTCGGCAATCTGGTCGCGCTCGCCCAAACCAACGTTCGCAGATTGCTCGCATACTCGGCGGTCGCCCACGGCGGCTACACATTGCTCGGTCTCGTCGCCGGTGGGCGCGACGGATTTTCCGCGACGCTGTTCTACGCCACGATTTACGCGGTCACGCTCGTCGGCGCGTTCGGCGTCGTCGCGCTGGTGCGGCGCGAAACGGGTGGCGACGATTTTACTAATTTCTCCGGAATTTGGTCGCGTTCCCCGCTGCTCGCCGGGTGCATGTCGATCTTCATATTGTCGCTGGCCGGCTTGCCGCCGCTCGCCGGGTTTTTCGGAAAATTTTATCTGTTCAGTGTCGCATTCCGCGCTGGCGAAAACCACGGTTTGCTCTGGCTCGTCGCGCTGGCGCTCTTCGGCAGCCTGATCTCGCTCTATTATTATCTGATCGTTCTCAAAGTAATTTTTGTAGAGGAGAGAGCTGCCGGGGTCTCGGCAATCAAAGTTGAGTGGTTGCAGCGACTCACCCTTGCAGTCCTCGCGCTTGCGGTTCTCTGTCTCGGCGTAATGCCCGGGCCGCTGCTATCTCGAATCGTCGCTGCTCTGCCCTGGAAATTTTACTAAAAAAATGCGTGATCAATTCTCGATCTGCGCGTTATAAATTCTCTGTGCACCGACAGCGAGCCAAGCAGGTCCCGGCAGAAACTGGCGTCGTTTCTTCCAAAGTGAAGCAAGGCGGCATCAGTCAGTTCGTCGATCGCCATTTCCGCCACTTTAACGCCGCGGTCCTCAAGGACGCCGCCGACGCCTACATCGCCCATCTCGACCGTGGCGGAAAAATGATGATCACGCTCGCCGGGGCGATGAGCACGGCCGAGCTCGGTGTGTCGCTCGCGGAAATGATTCGCGAGGACAAGGTCCACGCCATCACCTGCACCGGCGCAAATTTAGAGGAAGACCTTTTCAACCTTGTGGCGCGCGATCAATACGAACGCATCCCCAATTACCGGGAATTGAGTCCGCAGGCTGAGGAAGAGCTGTTGCGCCGGCACCTCAACCGCGTCACCGACACCTGCATTCCGGAGGAGTACGCCATTCGCAAGATCGAGAAGGTCGTTATCGAAGAATGGATCTCGGCGTCGAAAAAGAAGGAGCGCTTCTTTCCACACGAATTTCTGTTCAAGATCCTGCGGGAATGCCGGCTCAAGGAATCTTATGAGATCGACCCGGCCGATAGTTGGATGATGGCGGCGGCACAAAAGAATCTGCCAATGTTCGTTCCCGGTTGGGAAGATTCGACCCTCGGTAACATTTACGCCGCTCGCAACATCACCGCACACATCAAAGACGTGCACACCGTGCGTTCCGGGATCGAATACATGATCGAGCTGGCGGATTGGTATCGGCGGGTATCGAAGGGTTCGTCGATTGGTTTCTTTCAGATCGGCGGCGGTATTGCCGGTGATTTTCCCATTTGCGTCGTGCCGATGCTCAACCAGGACGTCGTGAGCACACTCGTTCCCGAGTGGGGTTATTTTTGCCAGATCAGCGATTCCACGACCAGCTTCGGTTCGTACTCCGGCGCCGTGCCCAATGAGAAAATCACCTGGGGCAAACTCCGCGCCGACACTCCGCGTTATATTATTGAGTCTGATGCCACAATTGTGGCTCCGCTGATTTTCGCCAAAGTCCTCGGCTGGTAAAGGTCCTATGTCATCTCGAGCGAAGTCGAGACATCTCTTACTATTTCCGAGTCTGACTGCTGACATCTGTCTTCCTTGGCTCGCCGTCTTGTCACGCCGAAGCCTCGCGCGTAGGCGGAAGCCTTGGCGAAGGCGGCTACTTTTTACTTCCTACTTGTTGCCAGTGGTCCTCTTTTTCTCCGTCATGCCAGGAATGCTCGTGCCTCGGATTATCAGACCAAATCTAAAGAATTTCGAACTGCTCTAATCTAGACCAGCTCACTGCCCGTCTTCTTGCAACTGCATCGTTCTGCCACTGTCCGCAGCGCGGACCGCGGCCAGGGCGATCGCGAGAGATCGTCGGCCATCCGTTAGGTCCGGATGGACGGGCCGATCGTAACGAATGCAATCTAGGAAGTGGCGCCATTGCTGCCGAAAGGAGTTCAGAAAGACCCCACCGGCCGGAGCCGTCCACAAGGCTTCGGGTAACCTCATCGCTGCATCGTAAAGATGACGAAGACGGTGCCCTATGCCGCCCTCGTGCGTGCCGAGAGCGAAGACCCGCAAGCCATCGAAGCGGTAGAGGGATGCCTTCGCGCGAGCGCGATCACCGTACACGTCGATCTCGTGCTGCTCGGTCGCCTTCAATGAAAACTCGGCAGAGACGAGAGCGCCCGAGGCCATGCGACCCGCAACGAAAGCAGTTATGTCATCTCCCTCCGCCGATCGGCTCATCGCGGTGACGTGTTGCAGTCGCGTATCGAGAAGGTGCTCCCATAGATCGTAGTAGTGGACCGCCAGTTCGATCACCACTCCACCTCCGAGCTCACGCTTCCTTCTATAGTCTGGAAAGTTCTCACGCAGAGCAGTGGGACTTGTCGCCACACCGCGAACGAATTCAATATTGCCGAGTGCCCCGTCTTGAATCAGCCTGCGCAGCTGGCGAATCTGCCGATGAAAGCGAAGATTGTAGCCAATGGTGATCTTGGCACGTGAAGATGAAGTCTCTTCGATCAGGCGGTCTGCCTCGGCCAGATCAGCGACGAGTGGCTTCTCGACCATGACATGCTTACCCGCGCGTACTGCTTCCCGAGTCATCTCGAAGTGCAAATGGGGCGGTGTGAGCACCGCAATCACTTGATTCGCGGGATCGTGAATCAACTCTCGCCAGTCGAGATGGCGGCGTTCGATCCCGTAACGGTTCGCCATTGCTTCTAAGCGAGTTGCGTCCGAATCGGCCAGAGCCGTCAAGCGAGCCTGCTTGAGCGAGCAGATCGCGGGCAGATGCACCTCGGCGGCGTAGCCGCATCCAATGACGGCGACAGAGATCGGAGAACTCATTAACGGCCCTTTCTTTCTTTTCTCGAGCGGAAGTGAGCCAGCATCTCCGACAAAAATCCGGCAACGTTCATGGCTTGCCACACCAGCAGAAGCAAGAGTTTGTCTGAAACAGACGATCGGGTCGGTGTGAAAGCAGCACGAAAGACATGGAGATAGAAGACCAGGAATTTAAAGTGAAACTCCCCGGAGTTTCTCGCCCGCCGCACTTTGTGAAAGCGGAACGCGCCCTTGCCGTAGAGGAAATGCTGACGGCAGAAGCCGCGGAAGGAGAGCCGGTTGAAATGCGCAACTCTGGCATTCGAAACGTATACGAGGAATCCCCCGCGGTGCAGCCATCGATCGCAGAGCTCCCTGTCCTCGGCGGTGCGAAAATCCACGTCGAAGCCCCCCGCACCGCAGAAGTCAGCCGCCGCGGCGGCAAGATTCGTGGCACGGAAGAAGTACATTCCACCTGGTTCTGGCCGGTAGTAATCACGAATGACAGCAAGAATGAGTTCGCCCACCTCGGCGAAAACATTCTCGGGAGCGCCATTGACGATGCAACCCCCGAGGAGAGAGCGACAGGTGCCCGTCGCGAATGCCGTTTCCAACTCACGCAGCCATTCCGGATCGGCGCGGCAATCGTCGTCCATGAAGGCGAGGTACTTTGCGCGGGCTTCTAGCGCGCCGGCATTCCGTGCCGCCGCTGCCCCGGCTCGCTTCTGCCTGTACACAATGACGAAGATCCGCTGCTCGTACTCGGCCACAACGGTTTGCGCCGGGATGGTGCCTCCGTCGTCCACGACAATCACCTCGAAGCGATCCTTCGGAAATTGCTGTTTTACGAGAGATTCGAGGCTACCACGCAGATGCTCCGGCCGGTCAAAGGTAGGGATGATGACGGAGAAGGTAAGAGACTCTGCTTGCTTCGCGCCGGCGATTGATTGCATGCTGCCGTCCCTACTAAACAATAAGTAGAGTCAGAGTCGACTTTCTTCGACTGCTTTCGGATCTCTGCTTGCCACGCCGTAGCCCATGGCTCGCCGTAGCTTTAGCAAAGGCGGCTACTTTCTACTTTCTACTTCCTAATTTCTAATTTCTTTCGGACAATCCGGGCATGAAAACTTCTCTATTCCTAACAACCCTTTTCGCGGTGGCATTGATCGCTCTCTCATCATTCGCGCAACCCCCGGCGACGTCGCCGGCCGCCGCCGGCAGTAAAGTCGTCAACACAGGCCAAGTAGCGGTGCCCGCACAACCGGCAACCGGCCAGCCGAGCGCAGCCGACATGGAAAAAATGATGCAGCAAATGATGGAGCTCTCGAAGCTGAACGAAAATCACAAGCTGCTTGCAGGCCTCGATGGCACCTGGAGTTACACCGTCAAGATGTGGATGACTCCTGATCCGAACGCCAAGCCCCAAGAATCCAAAGGCACAGCCGTTCGGAAATCGATGATGGACGGCCGCTTCTTTGTCATGGACGTGAGTGGCAAAATGCAGATGCCCGGCGCGGACGGAAAACCGAAAGACATGGAATTCAAAGGCATGGGCATTGAAGGCTACGACAACGTCAAAAAGAAATTCGTCGGCACGTGGGTCGACAACATGGGCACCGGCATCATGATGTCGGAGGGCACTTACGATCCGGCGACCAAAACGTTCATCTACACCGGCGAATACGAAGCCATTCCCGGGATGAAACAAAAGATCCGCGAAGTGGTGAAGATTGCCGACAAGGACCACATGTCGTTCGAGTGGTACGAGAATCAGGGCGGCCAGGAAAAGAAAACGATGGAGATTGCTTACACTCGCAAAAAATAACGATGGCTTGCCGCGCCGTAGCGCTTTCGCGAAGGCGGGAGATCAACTACACGCGCAAAAAATAGCGCATGCCCATTGCGGATCGCAGAAAATGCCAGTCCGGCTCGGACCGGAACGCGAAGCGTTGTAGTGGCGGCCGTGCCTGCCACGGGCTTGTCGGCATAGGCGGCTGTCCTCCTTGGCTCGCTGACCTCTGACCTCTGATCTCTGTCCTCTGATCCGCCGAAGGACGGATTCGCCGCGCAACTCCTCAACGACTCAACCTTCTCAACCGCTCAACTCTCTGCCCGGGTCGCTATTTCCCGGATTTGGGCTATAGTATTTGATGTCTAAACCGTCTGGTGCCTCTTTTTCACGTCGGATGCCCGACAACATCACCGAAGAGTTGGTGGCCGTGCTTTCGTCCAAGGCCTCGTTTGAATTCAAGCCCTTGTTCGACGTTATCCTGCTCAATCTCCGGGAACGAAACCTTGCCAGTGGCGGCGAAGAGATGCTGCGCTTGCGCGTTTATGAAAAGCTTCAGGGTCTGGTCGGGCGAGGCGCGGTCAACAGAACGGTCACCGGGGTCACCAAAAAATACAAAGGCGTCGCCCCGCGACTGCGCGGGCTCAGCGCCGAGATGAAAGTCGTGCGCGCCGATTGGAATCTAAAGCTCCGGGCCAAGGCCACTGCCGCTGCCGCGATGCGTTAATTGCCGCCGCTCGGCGATGGGCGGTCCCGGCGTGGATAATCTTTCGGTTTTCTTTCTCGCTCAAGGCGAACAATCCGCCGATGCCGTCATGGCCCGCCTCGGCGGGTTCATACGCGCCGCAAAGCAAACTCTCGATCTTGCCGTTTACGACATGCGGTTCAGTGATCCGCTCCGCGCACAGTTAGTTTCCGCTTTGCGCGAACGTGCAGAGGCGGGCGTGCAAATTCGCCTTTGCTACGACGGCGACAAACCGCCCCGGCCAAATGTTGCCGCCGGTCAGGATCCCGCTCCGGCCGGCACCGGCGCATTTGTCCAATCGTTAGGCTATCCCTGGCGTCGCATTGCAGGCATGAAACTGATGCACAGCAAATTTGTCCTGCGCGATCGTCAATCGATCTGGACCGGCTCGACCAACATGACGGACGACGCCTTTACCTTGATGGAAAACAACATTCTCGAGATCGATTCGTCCGCCCTGGCTAATTACTACGCTCAGGATTTCGAACAAATCTGGGAAAAAGAAAACTTCGATAACACCGGCGAGATTCGCACCGTGTCCGTGCCGCTGACCTTTTCCGGTCAATCGGCCGAGGCGCGCGTCATGTTTTCTCCGGGGTGCGGGTTGGAAATCGATACCGAGATCGCGAGAAGAGTTCGCGCGGCCCAACGTCGCGTCCGCATCTGCAGCTTGTTAATTAACTCCGGCACACTCATTGCCGAGCTGGGCAATTTATTGCACGCGGGACGCGTCGCCGTCGATGGAATTTACGATCGCACCCAAATGGCCGAGGTTTACGTGCAGTGGCAGGAGGTGCCGCAAAACCGATGGAAGATCGACGCGCTTAAAGACATCATCGTGCGCGCCGGCCTCGTCGGAAAAAACTCAACGCCCTACACACCGACCGGACGCCACGATTTCATGCACAACAAAGTCCTGGTGATCGACGACAGCGTGATCACCGGCTCCTATAATTTCTCGCGCAGCGCCCAATTTAACGCCGAAAACATTCTCTTCATCGAAAGCGCACCGCTCGCCGAAGCCTACAGCGCTTACATCGATCACCTGAAACGGAAATACGCGCCCTGATCCGGTCGCCGCGGCGACACGGATTCGCCGCGGCGAATCTCTGATCGCTGTCCTCCCCTAGCTCGCCGTAGTCCGGACGGATCAGCTACACGCGAAAAAGTAGGGACCGTTGCCCTGCGGCATCGTAGGCGGCTTACGATGCGTGAGAAAACGCGCGAAGTGTTGTGTTGCGGTCTTAAACAAAAAAAGCGGGATCATTTCTGATCCCGCTGTGAAAGCTGACGAAAGGGAACGTTAAGTTTAAGTGTTTTAAGTGACTTCCGAGCTTTGACCACTGTTTAGCAGCACCTATGCCATCACAATATTAAAGCTCAGAACACCGCCCTGGGATTGATTCGCTGAAAAATCATTTGCTCCGCTTCGGATTATTACCGGCTTGTTTCGCGGTTACGGCCTGCCCTTTTTGCTGCTTGGCCGCCTTGTTTTTCGCCTGCTTCTGCGTCGCTTGTTTCTGCACTGCTTTCGGAGATTTATCGCCCATAGCCCCAACTTAGCACGGTTGCATCCTCCACGCGCCTGTTCGCTATTTTCCGGATCTCGCCTATACTCTTCAATGTTTAAACCATCTGGTGCTTCCTTCGTGCGTCGCGCGCCCGACAACATTACCGAAGAGTTGGTGGCCGTGCTTTCCTCCAGGGCCTCATTCGAATTCAAGGGCCTGTTCGACGTGATCTTCCTCAATCTCCGGGAACGGAATGCTGCCAGTGGAGGGGAAGAGATGCTGCGTTTGCGTGTCTATGAAAAGCTGCAAAGTCTCGTTGGCCAGGGCGCGGTAACCAGAACGGTCAAGGGTATCACCAAGAATTATAAGGGAGTCGCCGCGCGAATGGTCACGCTAAGCGCGGAGATGAAAGTCTTACGGGCTGAATGGAGCGAGAAACTTCTGGCCAAGGCCGCGGCGCGTTGATTGCGGCTGTTCCCGTTTTTTACTTTCTAATTCTCACTTTCTCCCGCCGCGTCAGCGTGGCGAGGAAGATGTCGATCTTGCGTCTGAAGCTCGCATCATAAGCCGCTTATGATGCAGGGATCGAAGCGCTGTTTGTTTCAGAATCTCTGCCCGCTTCGCACTTCGTCCGATCCGGAGGGCGTTGGCCCGCGCATGGCCACGCTACGGGCGGAGATGAAAGTCTTGCGCCCCGAATGGAGCGGTTGGGAACCGCGACATGTCCGGAGAAGCCGCGAGGGTAGCGGCCGAGCGCTGCGGGAGGCAGCCGAGATACAATGGGCTGAAAAAGTTCGGGCCAAGGCCGCTGCGGCGCACTGAGCTCTGACTTCTGATCGCGGCCGTCTGATCTTTGTTCCGTCACGAACACTGGTTGATTGTCGATCTTGCATCTGAAGCTCGCATCATAAGCCGCTTATGATGGGTAGTGCGTAACGCTGCTGGCGTTAGATTTCGCCAAAGATGAGATTGATTGGCTCGTCTCCCGACTCACCAACCCTCTCGGGCTTTCCCGTCTTCGTCGCACGGCTCCCGCCGGCTCCGTTGTCGATCTTGGGTTGGTTCGTCGGTTTCCATACTCATCTGCTCTCCAATCTAACTGATTCAGCACAAAAACCGGTGGAAAATCGAGTGAACTCGCGAAGCCGCCATCTGACCTCTGACCGTGATTGTCGATCTTGCGTGAATTGCAATTAGTGGCACTGCACAAGCTGTGATTCTCGATGACAACCGAGGTTTATTTCAATACCTTTAGATATGCCTGCGACTAAATATCGTCCAATTCGTGAGATTAGCCGGAACGGCACTGTGTCTAAGAGTGTGATAAGAGAAGCAGTGCGACGAGTGGCGGACTTGAGGAAAAATCATCCGACGACGTACAGAGCGAGAATCAAGTCTGGCAGCGGTAAACAAATTCATCTGGTCATCAAACACAGCTAAAGTCGAATGCCAGCGTCCCCCAACGCTAGCGTATTCATCAACTGTCCGTTCGACGAACGATATCAGCCTATTTTCGAGGCAGTCGTTTTCTGCGTTTCCGCCTGCGGGTTTTTGCCCAGGTGCACGAAGGAGCTGACAGATGCCGCTGACGTGCGGATCGACAACATTTACAACTTGATTCGTGAATGTAATTACAGCATTCACGACATCTCGAGAACTGAGGTTGCCGATCAGCCGTACCAGCTACCTCGGTTTAACATGCCATTAGAACTAGGCATTTTTCTCGGTGCAAAACGATTCGGAGGACGCTCGGCTCAAAAGCGATGTCTCATCTTGGATCGAGCACCTTATCGGTACCAAAGATATATTTCTGACATTGCGGGACAGGATATTCGATCGCACGAGAATAGCCCTCGCAACGCCGTCCGACGCGTTCGAGACTGGCTCCAGTCTGCACCCGGCAAAGCCGTGATTCCCGGTGGCGCGATGATCTGGAACAAGTACCGCCAATTTCAGCGCGAGCTGCCTGTGATCGCAGAAGAAGCCGAACTCGATCCGGGACAGTTAACGTTCATTGACTATCTCCAGCTTGTAATCAATTGGCTCAAAGAGCATCGCTGATAAGATCGACATCGTGGAAGTCGACGACATTTTTGGATATGACAAGCTGGTCGCTGCGGAGAAGGCGACGCTGCAGAAGGGAATGAATTACCGGGTCGGCAAAGATTACTCGGTGTTTCTAATGTCGTTGCGCGAGAACGCGCCCTACGCGGACGCGCTGGATGAAGTCACTGGCATGTTGACATACGAAGGTCACGATGAGCCGCAACGACAAGGCGGGCCGAATCCGAAAGAAGTCGATCAGCCGTTAACGACGCCGAAAGGGTCATGGACTGAGAACGGCAAATTCTTTCGCGCTGCGACTGATTTCAAAGGCGGCCTTCGCGATAAGGCGGAGCTGATAAAAGTTTATGAAAAGATTTCGCGCGGAATCTGGAGCTACAAAGGTTTCTTCGAATTGATCGACGCCAATATTGTTTCGGACGGTAGACGAAAGGTGTTTAAGTTTTCGCTGAAGCCGGTCGAGAAGAAATCATTCGGTCGCGTTGTCGAACTTCCGCACAACCGATTGATCCCAACACCAGTGAAAGTTGAGGTTTGGCGACGGGATCGCGGTCAGTGTGTGCAGTGCGGTTCAACGAAGAATCTTCACTTCGATCACGACATTCCGTTTTCGAAGGGAGGAAGCAGCCTCACTGCCGCGAACGTTCGATTGCTCTGCGCTAAACATAATCTGGAAAAATCAGACAAGATTCTCGCGATCGCTCCGTGGATTTTCATTGGCGCTGTAGCGGCGCCGCACATTCACAAGCTGTCCGGGTGAAGAAGATGTTGACCTTGCATGCGAAGACTTCTCGGCGACGCAGGAGCAGCAATAGACAGGTCACCTTGTGAACCGGCTTAATATTCGCTTCCACAAGTTCCGCGACAACCTTTGAACAGGAGATTTGATGCATTTGCCTTGCTTCGATTCTCTGGAAACCTTTCGAAGATCGAACATCGGATCACCAAAATCATTGGCTCGGTAGTGTGGACATTTACGCCGCTCATATTCATTAAGCACGGGTGCCGCAGCGATTGTGTTGCGGTTGCCGTCATATTCCAGAAACGCTGACGTGACCGCCCCGCCAGCCCACGGCGTGACATGAGATCGGAGGATAGGTGGAATCACTTCATCCGATCGAACGTCTTTTGCAGAAGTTCGAGGTCACTGGCGTTGCCGGTCTTCTCGCGACTGCTCTCGATCCATTTCTTCTCGAGAGAATTCTTCGTGGGTCTGTCATTTTGATAAAAGACGCCGAAGACGCCGGGGAAAGGGAGCTGGGCTAATTTGTAGGCGGCGAGCTCGTCGGTGACGTCGTGGCGGAGCTCGTCCTCAGGAGAATTGTCCCATTTTTTCTCCTGGATCACTTCGAAGCTGCCGCCTTTGCGCGGATCGGCCGGATCGAAGACGTCGGGATAAAATTCGACGCACTCACTCAAGCATTCGATGGCGGAAAAGCCCGGATGATCCATGGCGCGCTCGATCATCTGGATCATGTGATTGACCTGAGTGGCGTGGGTGCGCGCGATGAAGGTGGCCCCGGCGGAAATTAATTGTTTCATCGGATTGACCGGCATGTCGATCGCGCCGGTCGGGTCGGTCTTGGATTTGAAACCGATGGGCGACGTCGGCGAGGTCTGTTTTTTGGTCAGGCCATAGACGAAGTTGTCCATGATGAAATAGACAAGGTTGATGTTCTTGCGCGCGCCGTGATTGAGATGGTTGCCGCCGATGGAGAAGCCGTCGCCGTCGCCGCCAAAGAGGAAGACGTGCAGGTCGGGCCGGGCCAGGCTGATGCCACTGGCGAGCGGGACGGCGCGGCCGTGAATGAAGTGGGCGCCGTGGCCGTTGACGAAATAGGGAAAGCGCGATGAGCAACCGATGCCGGCGAGGGTGACGATCTTCTCGTGATCGAGCTGGCGTTTCTCGATGACTTTGTAGAAGGAAGCGAGCACGGCGAAATCGCCGCAAC
Source organism: Chthoniobacterales bacterium (assembly GCA_035936875.1). Lineage (GTDB taxonomy): Bacteria > Verrucomicrobiota > Verrucomicrobiia > Chthoniobacterales > UBA10450 > DASYVQ01. The sequence continues at coordinate 2,403 of DASYVQ010000124.1, read as the reverse complement.
CGGGACACCAGGTGGGGTGATCGGCGGTGATGGCCTTCTTGGTGAGCTTTTCTCTGACCGGTTCGGTCGTTCCTGGGGCCGGAGTTGCTGTTGTTGTTGTTTCAGGCATAAGAAATTTTAATCAGGAACGCAGGAACTCAGGAAAAGGAAAACAATCGGTTGGTCTCCGGTTCCTCTTTTCCTGCTTTCCTTATTCATTTTGAATTCGCTAAATCTTTAAATCGTTAACTCGCTAAATGTTTATCCAACTCCCTGGGTGATAGATTCGGCGCGGGCAAGATCGACATCTTGTTCGCCGTTACCGGAAACCGGACGATTGGGTGAATAGCCCCTGGTTGAGACAAACTTGCCGGGGAAAACGCCTTGAAGAATTTCTTTCACTCGGAAGGTGAGACCGTCGGTCTTGGTCACGCTCTGAATTTTCGGTTCGCAATAACGCGCGCGCAGAATCGTGGCGAGCTGACCGAACCCGTAAAGTCCCTGGTCGTTCATCTCCACGGTGACGATGCGCTTGAACCCGGCGAAGATTTTCTCCAGCCCATTCGGCAACGGATGAACGTGGCGCAAATGGAGCGCGCCGATTTTCTCGCCGTGTTCGCGGCCCATTTTTACTGCGTCGTGGATCGGACCATACGTCGATCCCCAGCCGACGAGGAGCGTGTCGCCTTTCTGATCGCCGTAAACTTCAGGCGTCGGAATTTCTTCAGCAAGCTTTTGCAATTTCTTGCGGCGCTTGGCCGTCATGGCCATGTGCAACTTCGGACTGCCGGTCGGATGACCGTGCTCGTCGTGTTCGAGACCGGTGACGAGCGGATATTTTCCGTCGAGCATGCGGGTGCCGGGAGGAACATGTTGGGTGACTTTTTCGAGATCGTACGGCTTGAAGCCGCCCTCGCGCGGCGTCAGATCCGGTTTCGGATCGATCATCAACTTGGAAAGATCAGGTTCGTCAAACGCTTCGATGCGCGTGGCCAGCGAAGTGTCGCTCAATATTAAGACCGGCGTGCTGTACTTGCGCGCGATCCGCGCAGCTTCGATCGCGATGTAGAAACAATCTTCCACCGTCGATGCGGCGAGCACGACGCGCGGACTATCGCCGTGACTCCCGAAGATCGCCTGATGCAAATCGCTTTGCTCGACGTTGGTGGGAAGACCGGTGCTCGGTCCGCCGCGTTGAATGTTGCAAATGATGATTGGGATCTCGGCCATCGAAGCCCAGCCGATCGCTTCGGTCTTGAGCGAGATGCCCGGGCCGGCGCTGCCGGTGACCGCGAGATATCCGGAATAAGAGAAACCGAGCGTCAACGAGACCGCGCCGAGCTCGTCTTCGGCCTGCACAAATATTCCGCCGTATTTCGGAAACTCGCTCCTTAGGATTTCCATGATCGACGACCACGGCGTGATCGGATAACCGGCGCCGTAGCGCACGCCCGCGGCGATCAATCCGTAAGCGATGGCCTGGTTGCCATCCATCGTGATCTGGGCGCGGCCGCCAGTTTTGACGATATGCTCAAATTGATAGCGTTTCGTCAGCACGTTGCCGACGGGATAGGCGTAGCCAGCCGTAAACGCCATGATGGCGGTGTTGACGATGCTCTCGTCTTTGCCCGCGAACTTTTCTTTGATCAGCTTCGCCAGCTTCTCGACATCGAGACTGAAAATTTTCGCGATCAGCCCGAGGATGAAAATGTTTTTCCCTTTGTCTTTGGCCGTGCCGCCGAGCGCTTCGATAGTCAGTCCAGTAATCGGAACACCGACGTAAACGAAACGTTTGTCGTCGAGATTCGGCTCGACGTTGTCGGAATCGTAAAGGAGCACGCCGCCTTCTTTTAAGAAGTCGATGTGGTCCTGATAGCTGTGTTGATAAAACGCGACGAGAAAGTCGGCTTCATCGCCCGCCGAAAGCACTTCGCCCGAACCGATGCGAACCTGGAAGATCGACGGTCCACCGGAAATCGTGGACGGGATCGTCATGTAGGTCATGACATCCTGGTCGCTACGTCCGGCGAGGCGGGCGAGAAACGCGCCGGCGGTTTGAATTCCGTCCTGCGAATTTCCCGCCAAACGAATCACCGCGTCCTGAATATTTTCAGGGCGCAGATCAGCGCGGTCCGGTGCGCCGGTTGGCGCTTCGGCTTTTTGCGCAACAATGTTATTGGAAGCTACGGTATCACCCATGACTAAAAAACTAGCTGGAGAATCTCGGGCAATTCTTCTGCTTTTGCCAGAGCAAAGTCCGAGGTCCGAGCCGGACTGGCGGTAGGCTCGACAGAGTCTCGCCCTACCGGCAAAGTCACTCGAATAAGATGAAGGCTTTTATTTGTATTCTCCTGCTGCTGCCAACAATCGGCCGGGCCGCAGAAAGTGCTGCTCCAAAATTCGATGCGGCCGCGGCGGAGCGGT
>DASYVQ010000123.1:0-6607 GCA_035936875.1 Chthoniobacterales bacterium | reverse complement strand
TTACAACGAGAAACATAACGAAGCCAATGGCGACGAAAATCGCGACGGTGAGGGACACAATCTCTCCTGGAATTGCGGAGCGGAAGGCGCCACTGACGATCCCAAGATCGACATGTTGCGCCGGCGGCAGCGCCGGAATTTTTTGACCACGCTTCTTTTGTCGCAAGGCGTGCCGATGCTTTTGGGCGGTGATGAATTCGGTCGAACCCAGCACGGTAATAACAACGCCTATTGCCAGGACAACGAGATCAGCTGGTTTAAGTGGGAGCGCGACGAGAAACAAAATCAATTGCTCGAGTTCACGAAGAGATTGATTCAGCTGCGGCGCGAGCATCCCGTTTTCCGGCGTCCGAAATTTTTCCGGGGCCGCCGAATTCGCGAATCGGAGATCAAGGACGTGATGTGGTTTAATCCCGGCGGCGAAGAGATGAGCGAGGAGGAATGGAGCTCGCCTTTCGTCCGCTGCCTCGGGATGTTGCTCAGCGGCGACGCGGCCGATGTTTTGAATTTTCAGGGGGAACCAGTTCGCGACGACACTTTCTTGCTCTTGATTAACGCCCACCACGAACCGATCCCATTCATGCTCCCGGGTGAGGAGCATCTCGAGTGGGAGCTGATTCTAGACACGATGGACGAGGACAGCTTTCTCCGAGAACCGAGAAAAGTCCCGTCAGGTGAAGATGTCGATCTTGGCGCGCGCGCCGCTTGTTTATTGAAGCTCACCCGCGGATTGCAACCGCAAGCGCGACATGAATCATGGAAAAAACGCCACGTCGAACTTCCGGGCGCGGTCAGCGCGGAAGAGGAGCGCGCCGGTTAAAGATTGTTTGGCGCGCGATCTTGTCGCGGCGCGCGAATTGATTATAGAAGATTATGTACGCGCGCTTTTCTGTGCGCCGCTTTAAGATGTTATGGCTATGACACCTACCTCTCTCGTCATCGTGGCAGATCGCGGAACTTTAAAAGCTTATCGGGTGGATGAAACGCCTACCCGCGGCCCGAGCTTGCATCTCGTGCAAGCGTTCAACATCACCGATGCACATGGTAAAATGGTCGACAAAGTGACCGATTTGGCCGGGCGCTATTCCGTGGGCGACAGTGCAGGGGTTCAACACGGTGCGTCCATTGCCCAAAGCAAAGTTGAAACGGAAGTCGATCGCCGGATTCACAAACAGTTGGCCGACCAAATCGTGAAAATTACGAGCGAGAGCGGCAAACAAGGTTGGTCGTTTGCCGCACCGGCTGAGATTCATTCTGCCATTGTCAATCTTTTGCCGGGACGCGTGCGCGATCGAATCGTCGAGCACGTGAAATCCGATCTCGTGAAAGTGGAGCCGGCAAAGTTGCATACACATTTTCGTTCGCTTCAGCCAATCTGAAGCGGCATAGTTTCATTATGCAACTGCCCGTTAAGATCACGTATCGTGGCCTGGAAAAATCAGAAAAGATCGATAATCTCGTTTTAGACTACGCCGCGCGGCTCGAAAAATTTTGCGACCACATCAACCGCTGCGACATCGCGATTGAGCAGCCGAACCACACCCATCACAAAGGAAATCCTTATCGGTGTCGCATCGACGTCACCGTCGCGCCGCGGCACGAGCTCGTCGCCGACGAAAAACAAATGGACAATGGCTCACACGAACCGGTCAACAAAGTGATTCACGACGCGTTCAAAACGATGGAGCGCGAGTTGCGCCACCTCGTCGACAAACAACGGCACGAAGTCAAAACCCACGCCAAGTCGCGCTCGCCGAAATAGATTTACTGTAGTGGCAGGCGTGTCGCCCGCATTTTCATTTTCAATAACCGCAGCCGACACGGCTGCCTCTACAACTGCCAGTCCGGTCCGCCAATCGGACGGACTCGTCCCGTGGCGAGCTCGGACTACGCCGGCGCGCCGCCAAGGGCGCCGGGAAGCGGTGGGGCGACGTCGGGACCGACCACCAGTTGACGCGGTGGTTTTTCGGGCGGCATTTTTTCGCCGGACGGCGGCGTGAAACTGGGCGGCGGATTAATCAGTCGGCCGTGCGCGATGATTTCTTTGATCTGCAACCCGTCGAGCGTTTCGTACTCGAGCAGCGCTTTTGCGATCACTTCGAGCTTGTCGCGATTGGCCATCAAGGTTTGTTTCGCGGTTTGATAAGCTTCATCGAGAATCCGGCGCACTTCGCGGTCGATTTCTTCGGCGGTGGCTTCGCTGTAGTCGCGGGCGCGCGAGATGTCGCGGCCGAGGAAAACGTAATCTTCGTGCTCGCCGTACTCGACCATGCCGAGTTTTTCGCTCATGCCCCATTCGCAAACCATCTTGCGCGCCAGGGCCGTAGCCATCTTGATGTCGCCGGCGGCGCCGGTGGTGACATCGCCAAAAATAATTTCCTCGGCGACGCGTCCGCCCATTTTCACGGCGAGACTGGCCAGCAGTTCGTTCTTGCGATTGGTGTATTTGTCTTCCTCCGGCAACCACATTGTCGATCCAAGCGATGGGCCGCGCGGAATGATGGTCACTTTGTGAAGCGGCTCGGTGTGCGGGAGAAGCTCGAGCAACAGCGCGTGACCGGCTTCGTGATAGGCCGTGTTCGTTTTTTCTTTTTCGCTGAGCGCGAGACTGCGGCGCTCCTTGCCCCAACGGACTTTGTCGCGCGCTTCTTCCAATTCTGCGAGCGTGATTCCTTTTAATCCACGACGCGCGGCGAGCAACGCCGCTTCGTTGATGACGTTGGCCAACTCTGCGCCGGAATAACCGGGTGTGCCGCGCGCGACCACGGCAAGATCGACGCCTTCGGCCAGCTTCACTTTCTTACAATGCACCCGCAAAATTTCTTCGCGGCCTTTCACATCGGGAAGGTTGACCGTGATTTGGCGATCGAAACGTCCGGGGCGCAGCAATGCCGGATCGAGAACATCGGGCCGATTCGTCGCGGCGATGATGATGACACCTTCCTGTGTATCGAAGCCGTCCATCTCGACAAGCAACGCATTGAGCGTTTGCTCGCGCTCGTCGTGTCCGCCGCCGACGCCGTGACCGCGATGACGACCGACGGCATCGATTTCGTCGATAAAAATGATGCAAGGCGCGGATTTCTTGCCTTGCTCGAACATGTCGCGCACGCGCGATGCGCCGACGCCGACAAACATCTCCACGAAATCGGAGCCGCTGATTGAGAAGAACGGCACGTCGGCTTCGCCCGCGATGGCGCGCGCTATCAAAGTTTTACCGGTGCCCGGAGGACCCACCAGCAACACGCCTTTCGGAATGCGGCCGCCGAGTTTTTGAAACTTTTTCGGGTCGCGCAAAAATTCGACGAGCTCCTGCACTTCGTCCTTCGCTTCCTCGACGCCGGCGACGTCCTTGAATGTGATTTTGTTTTTGTCACGCGCGAGCATGCGGGCTTTCGATTTGCCGAAGTTGAGCGCGCCTTTGCCGGCCATGCGGATTTGCTGCCGGAAAAGAAAATAGAGAATGAGCAGGAAGAGCGCGATCGGCAGAAAACCGATCACGGTTTGGGCCCACAAGTTTGATTGCGTTCTGATGGCGGGCTGAATTCCGGCGGCGCCAAGTTTTTCCTGCAAGTTGTTCGTGAAATTGAGATAAATAGTTGTCTGAAACGGGACTGCCTGAGCCTGCTGGCCGCCCGGCGCCTGCTTGGTGTAAACGCCTCTTAATATTTGCGTCGGCTGGCCCTCTGCGACTACCAGCTCGAGTTGGGAGTTTTTGTCGATCTGCTTGTTCTCAACCAGTTCGAGGAAGCGATTGTAGGGAACATCCTCGCGAGCTTGATAGCCGCCGCGATAGAACAACATGGCCAGGGCAAAGAAACCAAAGGCGATTGCGACCAGGATGACGCCGCGCCAGTTAAAATTGGGCTCGTTGCCGCGAGGTTTGTTCTCCCGGGGGGAGTTACGATCAGACTGTGGCATAAAAAACGCGCTTTAAGCGCAGACAGACGCTAACATGAACATTTTTCCAATGCAAAGAGCAGGAGCCGTTCCGAGGGTGAATTGCGATAAGTGAGCGGTAATAGGATCGACATTTTACAAGATCGACATGTTCAAAGATCGACCCGCCTTCGCCTAAAGCTACGGCGTGGCAAGCATGTTCAAACGCCGTCGCATTGCGTCGCTCCGCAATATCGGTAAAATTTCAGTTTAACATCGTCATGACAGAGCTGGTCACATCGGTCGCGGACAAGATCGACCGCGCAGTGCAAAGGGTAACGCCCTTCGCCTACCGCGTACGGCGGCAAGGGCGGCGCTTGATGCGCCGCGCTTTGCGAAAGCCGCGCAGCGTCTCGGAAGGACCGAATCTCCTGCCGCTGCTCATCCAGGTACTGGCGAGTTTTTCGAAAGCGGACGGCGTTTTATTGGAAGAAGAAATCGACTCGAGCCTCGGCTTCCTGCGTTACGATTATCCGGAGGCAGTTTACTCGGAGCTGCGTCAACTTTTTCGCCAAGCGCTTTACGAGCAGCAGGACCTCGCCGCGATGGCGCAAAAGCTCAGCGCGCAGTTGAGCACGGAACGCAAGATCATGCTCGGCGTGCAGCTTTACGACCTGATTTCGCAAGCCGGACTGAAACAGGAGCAAGTGGTCGCGTTTTATTCGTTCATGTCGCAGCTCGGCATGGCCGCGCAAGCCATCGATATTGTTTATCAACTGAACGCCTCGGAAGATTCCGATCCCTCAATTTATCAACGCGGCGCGTCGCCGCTGGAATCGCTTTCGTTCGGAAATAATGGGAAAGCGGACGTGCTCTTAAAAAGCCTGGCCCAGGCCGATCGTCTCCTGGCATTTCGCTATCACGAGTTGATTCTGCTAAAAAATTACAGCGCTCAGAATGTTTCTGTGCGCGGCCGGCCGCTGGTGCGCGGTGGATTTTGCCGAATTTATCCGGGCCAACGCATTCTGGTAGGCGATCAAGTTCTCAGTTATCAGGAGCTGGCGCAGTACTTCAACGCCAAGAAGAACGTTTCCGTTCCGCAAATTTTCATCCGCGTAAACAAGGACTCGGACGAAGTGGGCTTGGAGCGTGCGCGCACGCGCGAAAGCGCGCTCGAGATCGCGTTCGGCTTAAAGGTGCGCGTGAAAGCATTGCGCGATGTCGATGCGGTGCTTAACGGCGTGAAATTGAAATCGGGCGCGCAAGTCGACGCAACTTTGGAAGACAAGATCGTCTTCCACAACGACAGCGAGATGGATTTGATGGATTTGCGCCGGCGCGCACGCGCTCTCGGCGGCCGGTTTCAACTCAAGGCGTCCAAGTCGGAGTATCTCGTTTCGAACAATCCGAGTTTGCTCGAAGCCGATGACATTTTGCTTTCGCCCGGAACAAGCGGCGACGTGTTGTTGAAGATTCTTTGCGACTACGACCAGCGGGTCGGCCAGGTAGAAGTGCTCCAAGCCGATCGGCCGATCACGGTGGGCGACACGCCGGTGCGGAATTTCGCGCGACTCAAGGATGGCGACACCATTCGCATCGACGTCGGACAGTTTCTGCGCTGCAATTTTTCCGAGCGCATCATCGAGGAAGAGCGCAACATCATCCGCAGCCTCGAAGTGAGCGAAGTGACGCATCGCTTCAGCAACGGCGAAATCGGTATCGATGGAAATTCGTTTGCGGTGACTCGAGGCGAGCTGGTTTGCGTGATGGGCGCAAGCGGTTCGGGCAAGAGCACGCTGCTGAAAGTTCTTGCCGGCCAACTGCAACCGACCAGTGGACAGATTTTATTAAATCGGCAGTCGCTTTATCCGAACCTCGACCGGCTCAAGCGTTACATCAGTTACGTCCCGCAGGAGGACGCGTTCGACGAGCACCTCACGATTGGCGAGAATTTGCAATTCGCGGCGGCGATGCGTTCGCCGCATCTCTCGCGACGCGACCGCATGCGCCGCCTGGATGCGAAACTGGTTGAACTCGGCTTGGGCGAGCGCCGCGACGCCGTCGTGGGCAGCGCGGTGAAGAAAACGTTGAGCGGCGGCGAGCGCAAACGCCTCAACATCGGCCTCGACATGATCGGCATGTCGGACGTTTACCTTTTCGATGAGCCAACGTCCGGCCTCTCCTCGAAAGACTCCGAGCACGTCATCGAGATTATTCGGAGCATGGCGCACAACAAGATCATCATCGTCACGATTCACCAGCCGAGCTCGAAACTGTTCCAAATGTTTCACAAGGCGATCCTGCTCGACAAAGGCGGCCGGCTCGTTTTCTTCGGCGCGCCCTCCGACATGCTGCGCTATTTTGCCGAAGCCGAGCATCAACATCAATTCGGCGCCGAGCTCGGCGGGTGCCCATCCTGCGGAACCACGCGACCGGAATTCATTTTCGACGTGCTGGAAACGCCGCTGCGCGATTTGAGCGGCGACATCATCTACGAGGAAAACAGTCGCGGCCAACTTGTCGCCGCGCGGCGCTATTCGCCCGACTTCTGGCGCGACAAGTATGAGGCGTTTCGTCTGATTCAGGACGTCAAACAAGTTTCACTGCACAAAGAGCCCGTGGCGCCGTTGCCGCTGGCGCCGGCGCAAAGGAAACGCGTGCCGATTCGCTGGCACGACGAGTGGACGCAGTTTCGCACGCTCTTGCGCCGGTCCTTCATCAGCAAACT
>DASYVQ010000122.1:0-30437 GCA_035936875.1 Chthoniobacterales bacterium | reverse complement strand
GCCCTCGTGCTCATCGCGTCTGCACACCTATCGACGCTCAGCGCTGCACACGCGCAAGACGCCAATGCGTTGGCACAGGCCTATGCAGTGCAGGCGGCGGACATTGTACGTCAGGTGCTGCTTTCCGAACTCACGAAACATCCCGAACGCGTTCATCGTGTTTCGATGACATTCAGTTTGCAGATCGACCCGCAAGGCCGGGCCCACAACGTGAAGATTGTTTCCAAGATTCGTAATCCATGGGCCGCAGATGTCGCGCGTCGTGCGCTCAGTGCTGCGAAATTCCCGCCCATTCCGAAAAAGGTCGCGCAAGCGTACGGGACAGATCTGGTCAACATACAGGCAGATTTTGATGCCGATGCTTCACGATAATATGCGGCCTCTCACTCCACTGACTTGCGGGGCTCTCACCTTTGTCGCCGCGGGCGCTCTCTGTATCGCTGCAGCGCCAGGATCGGCGACGCTTGCGTACCAGCAGCGCGTTAACGGCATTGCGACCCAAGTGATAGCGCAAGCGCTGGCACCATATTTCGCGCTGTTACGTGGCGGCACTGTAAAACTTATTTACCGTGTTGGTCTGCAAGGCAAAGTGCAGAGTGTCAAAGTTGTCGCGACTCATCCCAGTCGCGTCGTTACCGATGCTTGCGTTAACGCGATAAAAGCAGCCCAATTTCCCCCGATTCCTCAAAGTGTGCTGAAGGAGCAAGGACAGAAGTGGGTAGATGTTAACACAGAGATCGGAATCGACCGCTAGCGGGGTAGCACAGATGGGTCTAACCAAGCACTGGAGCGAACGGCGGACCGCTGTACGCTCCACTTTTGAGATGACTTCCACGCCTTCACTCCGAGCGACGCGCGCTCTCGTCCGCCGTCGCTCATCTTGTTCTCGTTAGGCCTAAAAACGTCACGTGCTAAGCGAACCAGTTTCATTCACCGGCACACTCAGCCTCAAAGACGCCCTTGATCTGAATCATTATCATTTTCGCTACGTCGTCGATTGGCCTGTTCGTATTCTCATGGCTGCCACATCGTTTTGCATCGCGGCGCTACTTATCGTTGCAGTCGGACCATCGCATTTCACACCCTTCATTATTCTTGTGCTTGGATTATGCGCCTATTTCCCGTTCGGCTGGATTTTGCACCGCCGACTCGGCGTTTGGTGGTACTATCGCCGTCATCCCGATCAGTACATCGAACACACCGTGACGGTGACCAACGACTCGGTGTCGACATCAAGCGCCCGCGCAGATATGCGTTTGAATTGGGATGGCATCAAGGCCGTTATATCGACATCACGCGGTCTTCTCTTTATCGTTCCACGCCACTCAGCATGGTTTTGGTTGCCCCAGCGTGAATTCGATGGAAACACCAAGAAGGAACAGATTCTAAAAGTAGCTGGAGAGCACAATGTTCGAATCGAACGAATGGCCTAACCATTCGATGAAGCCAACGGCCCCATTGCGAAACAACTTCAGCGTGTTTGTCACGACGCCGTGCCGTGGCTTATCTCTTTCTCGTTAGGCGACTGAACGCGCTCCACCAATGCTCTGTGATCGATGCCACGAACGCGAGACGAGCGACACGATCGTGCACGTCGATGGTCGCCCGGATGGGCATTACTGCCCTGAGTGCGCATCTGTCATCTTCGGCACGCCACGCGCGGCCCATCGTTTCGCCTCTCTCTTCGCGACAAACGGAGTGCTCCGCATCACCTTTCGCGATGGCGACATCTTTCGGCTGCGAGATTTCAGCGTCGTTAATCCGACTATCTATGGCGACGCAGACAGATGGACATCCACAGTGGTAGAAGCAGTTCACGGCAAGCATCCAGATTTTGCACGGCTACATCGTCCGGGCGGTGGTCTCGACTTCAATGAAAGAGATATCAGTGAGATTTTCGATGAATCTTCTTCGACCTCTTTATTCCAAGCCACGCAAGTCGCCTAACCAAACGATGAAGCCAACGGCCCCTTGGCGAAATAAGTTCAGCGTGTTTGCCACGACACCCTGCCGTGGCTTATCTCTTTCTCGTTAGGTCTATCATGCTCCTCGTTCTTGATAGAGATGGCTACCTGCACGTCTTTGATTCCGTTGATGCCGCGCACCGTGACCTCGAAACCATCGATATTGAGAATCACGAGTATGAGTTTTGCGATGACTCGGGCCAGCCATACATTGGCGAGGTGATCAAGACCCCAGGCTTCTTCGGCAGGTATGACTTTCGCATCGTCCCTGATGGTTCGCCCGATCCAGCTTTGCCGCTGTCTCTTATCAGTCGCGCGAAACAGCTGGAGGTAGAGAAAGCTACTCCATTTAAGACATTGGATGACGCACGTGCATATTTTTCCCGCGCGCAGACCTAACCAAGCGCTGGAGCGAACCGGCACCCGGCGCGCGTTCACATTTCACATGATTAAAACAGTTTCACTCGCAGCCATGCTCGCTCTCAGTGGCGGTCGCTCAGCTTGTTCTCGTTAGGCGCCATGATGCTTCGTTTGATCGTTCTGACGTTAGTGGTTTCGCCTTTGCTCACCAGTGTTGCTTCTGACAAACGTGATCCATGCGAGGCACCGCCGGCGGTGATACGGCAATTCGGGATCAGCTACAAGGAGGCAGTACGTGAAGCCTATGCCCAAAGCGAACGCGGCTTGATCGTGCTATTTAAACTGAGCCGATCGCCCGACCTCCGCGGCATGTGGGTGAACTGCTATGCAACAGATATTCGCAAGCTCTTAGATGTATGGGGCGACAAGGCTTTCGCCGCGGTTCTTCGCAAGCAGTCATCCGATGTTCGGAAAGCTGTGCGAGACGTGCTACATGAGATATCCTCGACCGAGGATGCAAAGCGTTATCCGGAGTCCTTCACCTTTGATAAGCCGTGAGGTCTAACCAATCGATGAAGCCAACGGCCCCTCGGCAAAGCAGCTTCAGCGTATTTGCCACCGACCCCGCCCGTGGCTTATCTCTGTCTCGTTAGGCGTCACGATGGGGCACCCATGAAAATCCTCGAAGAACCCGACATTATCGGATCGTTCGTCTGTCCCAATGTGCCAGAGGTCCCTGGCGTTTACGTTGTGACTGATGATGACGGGCATGTGCTCTACGTCGGTCGCAGCGACGGACTGCGGCGCCGCACTGCGTATCTTTTAGCTCACGTTTATGACACCAGCTCCGGCAGATATTTGCACGACGGTTCAGAGCCTTTGCTGGCGCTTCAAGCAAAAGGGGAGACCGCAAGCGTTCACTATTTATCATGCCCCAACGTCACTGAGCGCGAGCAGGCGTTGATCGCTAAATACGACCCCCCGTGGAATAAACGGAAATAGCTTCGATGCAATGGCGCTAACCAGGCGCTGACCTGACAGCCGATTCGGCGAAGGAAGGCGGCTACTTACCGCCAAGATATTTGTTTGCAACTTGAAATAGTCGTCGCACCTCGGCCGCGTACTCAGGTCTGATGCTTTCGTTTTGATCATCTAACAGTCCGATTACAACTGACTTTGCGGGCACGGCAGCCTTTGTCCGGACGTCATCGGCTGGAATGGCGAAGAAATGAAACTTAGGAAACTGAGCAGATAACTTCCCGGCAAGGTCGGCGCGATTCCCGTCTAAGATCCCAACAACCTTCGAAAAACCGAGTTCCTTTAAAATCGTAGCAATTCGCTCCATATTTTCAGCGCCTCCGACACCCCAACCAAAGAAGGTTCCCATCAATGGCTGTGTTGCCTTTGCAGCTCGGTTTAGGAAAATTACGTCCTCCTGACCTTCGCTAAGGATCACGCGATCCTCCACGAAGAAGATTTCCTGTGCCAACAGCCCAAATATGTGAGGATTGTTGGCGTTGCTCATTAGACCAAGTATTGCTTTTGCACTGTTATCCGATAACTGCGATATCTTCGATTCCTCACCACGTATGTAGGTTCTGGCCACGGTTCCTCCATTGGGAATTACGTCGAGCCCTATGAAATATGGAGAATGTGTGGAAAGAACAATCTGTCGAGTTGCTGAGTATTCGCTGAACAACTGCGAGAGGTTCCGTTGTAGAGCTGGATGAAGGGAGAGTTCCGGCTCGTCGATCGCAATAGTGTCGCTTTCTTTGGAATCGTACAGCGCGTCAATTATATACAGGAGGCTCACCAAACCCTCGCCCAGGCCTTCGCTACTGTGAGTTGCGTTCTGCTTCTTGAATTTAAGAAAATATTGACCGTTATCCATTTGATCGATCGACCAATCGGGGATCGGCTGAACCACGCGCTTCAGAATCTCATCAAAGGCACCTCGATTCTTTTCGATGGCAAATAGGCGATTGGTGAATTGGTCCAATGAGCTGGTTCGAATTGGCGGGAAACCGATGCCCGCCATGTATTGGTCTCGGTTGTATTCTGCGCGACCGAAGTAAGGGTTAAAGACCCGCCTCGCGGGCAGAACCAAAAGCCGTCTAAGGTCTACGCCGCCATTTTCTTTAACGTATTCCGTCTCGCTGCTGCCAGGTCGAATACTTCTGAGGATCGTGACTTTATTTTCGTCGCTGGAGACACGGAGTTGCACCTTGTCGCCCGCTGTCTGGTTGCGCCTTCCTTGGGTGAAGCTCGGCGGGTTGTTTTGCGCTACAGCACGGAGCGCCTCAATCACCGTTGATTTTCCGGTGTTATTAGCTCCGACAATAACAGTTAAACCGCTTCCTGGCTTACCTGTTGGACGTGCCAACGCAATCGTCTGCGGTGCCGCAAAACCCCTCAAGCCGCCAATCTCGAGACTCGTTAACATGCTCAATTATGGGCCAGGCTGTGAGAATGTTCAGGCCAATTTTGGAGGCACGAGCCGTCGACGCTTCGCAATGGCGCAAAGAGTGAAAGCTCATTGAATCATTTCCGCCGCGCGAGGCGCCGAACAAATTTCGCTGGGTCAATTCGATACGTGCGACAAAAGGCGACCAACTCGACGACATCAACGCGCCGCTCCCCCGATTCGGATTTTGCAACGAACGATTGAGGCTGTCGTATTCGCCTTGCCGTTTGGGTTTGGGTTAGGCCGGCGTTGATCCTTGCTTCGCGCAGCAATTTGAGAAAGCGCAGATAGGGTTGGGAAAATCGCGTCTTTCGGCGAGTTCGCCTCGGCATGCGACGAACGTCGATACCAAATTCGGTTATCCCAAAATCGGATATCTATGCCATAATGAGCACGGTTTTAGCTTCTTTACTTGCCAGGACGAGATAGCGACATGAAAAAGCCTGCAATTTATTGCCTGCGAGCGTTGCTTTTCATTCTGCTCTCCGCGCACTTTTTGGTTACCGAGTGCAGCGCCATCACCCTAGATGAGATCGACCTCATGCTGCGCTCAGGTTTTTCCAGCGAGACGATCCTGCGAGAGGAGCTGGTTGGCGGTCGTGTTTACGGCACGTTCGACGCCGACCGAGAGAAGGAGTTCCAACAGCTCAACGCTTCACCAGCGTTAATCGAGGCATTAAAAAGCTGCAAGTACTCGGCAAGCGAAGAAGAAAATAGGCAGTTCAACCAGCGACAATTGGCCATCGCGGAAACCGAAAAGAGAGCCGCCGTACAACGTGACAGGGAGCAAATCGAGCAAACAAAGATCGCTCGGCGAGCTGCACAGACATACGCCGCGAGCCAGCAACATGCGGCTGCGCAGGCAGAAGCGAATCTGAATCAGAGAGTAATTAATGTCCTTTCGACTCCCGTTGGAGAATTTGGCACCCCTTCCGCAGACCAGCAGCGCGTTTATACTCGCGCTAAAGCGAGTGCTCTAGAGCAGATCCCTGTCGAAATGAGTACTACCGTGCGTGGGGATCGTATCGACGGGAACGATCTCAAACGACGCCAGCTATATCAGCAGTTGATCGGCGATGAAGCGTTCGTGCGAGAGACTCTCAGGTAACGGCGGTTTTTGTGCACGGCCCGGCTAAGACAAATGAACTCTCCTGACCAAATCGTTCCTCGCGCCGCGATCCTCAAGGCGCTAGCCCAATATTTGGAGGATTTCGACATGGCATTGGACCTCTTTCGAGAACTCGAAAAACGGATGATGTACGGAGCACATTTCCACCCTTCGATGAACGCAGAGGAACTCGAAAAGAGCTTGGAGGAACTGTTAGAGAATTTCCCCCGCCTCGTTAATTTTGAGCGGTTCAAAGATGTGCCGGAGGAGTCGTGGGGGGAAGTGGCCTGGGCCGAGATTAGCTGGAATCTTGGCTAACGCAGTAAACGCCGATTTGCGGGAAGCTTGAAGGTTTCGATCCATCAGAGCTTGTTCCACATCCTTGTTCGGAAGAACATTGGGGAATGCCGACGGATGAACTGAAAACCTCGCTGAATGAGTTTATCCGATTTGCGCAGACGTTGCGCGGTGACGAAAAGAGCGAAGCACAAAGCTTTCTTGATCATTTCTTTCGGGCACTTGGACATGCCGGAGTAATCGAAGCTGGAGCAACATTCGAATTTCGCATCGCGAAGAAACCGGGCTCGCCGCAGCTGGAATTAATCAAAGGCAACGGTGCAGGACTGCCGCGCAAGGGCGGGAAAAAGTTTGCTGATCTTCTTTGGCCCGGCCGTGTTTTGATCGAGATGAAATCGCGGGGCGAGAAGCTTGAAAAACATTATGACCAGACGTTCGAATACTGGACTCACATCGTCCCGCACCGACCGCCGTTCGTGATCCTCTGCAATTTCGATGAGTTCTGGATTTACGATTTCAGCACGCAGCTTTTCGATCCAGTTGATCGAGTCCGGCTCAGCGAGCTGCCCGAGAACATCGCCTCTTTCAATTTCCTGCTACCGATTTGGAAGAAACCGATTTTCAGCAACAACCGCGTAGAAGTTACACGCAAAGCGGCCGATCAGATGGCAACGGTCTTTCGCGAAATTGTATTGCGGGGTGAAGATCGACAGCGCGCGCAACGATTCATCTTGCAATTACTGGTCGCCATGGTCGCGGAGGACATCGTTCTACTTCCGCGCGAAATCGTCACGGAGATTTTGTTCGATTGCGCAGAAAAGGGAGCAAGCTCATACGATCTGATCGGCGGATTGTTCCGGCAGATGGCGACAAAGGAGAAAGCTCGCGGCGGACGATTCGCGGGCGTCGAGTATTTCAATGGCGGCTTGTTTGAGGTCGTCGATCCAATCGAGTTGAAGCGGCCGGAGTCATATCGGTTGCACGATGCTGCACAGCGGAACGATTGGAGCAAAATTCGTCCGGAAATTTTCGGCACCTTGTTTCAAGACAGTATGGATAAGGAAGAGCGCCACGCCTTCGGCGCTCATTTCACCAGTGAGTTTGACATCCGCAAAGTCGTCGGGCCAACGATCGTTAGGCCTTGGCGCGAGCGCATCGATTCGGCCGGTAAAAATGTGGGCGAATTGCGAAAAGCACTTGCCGATCTTCGCGCGTTTCGCGTGCTCGATCCGGCATGCGGCTCAGGAAATTTCCTTTTTATCGCTTATCGCGAGATGAAACGGCTCGAGCGCGACATCCTTTTGCGCCTGCGCGAAGTGAGCACACGAGAGCCGCTGGAAAGCGCGATCTCCCTTCATCAATTTTTCGGCATCGACATCATTCCCTTCGCGGTCGAGCTGGCGAAAGTCACGCTCATGCTCGCGAAGGAACTGGAAGTGATTGAAGCTCAAAAACTCGCCGAGGCTGACCAACTGCTCATCGAAGAAAAACCGTTGCCACTCGACAACCTTGACAAAAACATCATATGCGCCGACGCGCTGTTCACCAATTGGCCAAAGGCCGACGCGATCATCGGCAATCCGCCGTTTGTGGATGCGCGAAAGCTGACACGTGAACACGGCATTGCATACTCATCTAGAGTGCGGGCGAAATATCCTGACGTGCCGGGGCGCGCGGATTTTTGCGTTTACTGGTTTCGAAAAACACATGATGAACTTAGTCCGACCGGCCGTGCCGGTTTGGTCGGAACGAACAGCGTTCGTCAAAACTATTCTCGCGAAGGCGGTCTCGACTACATCGTTCAAAACGGCGGGATAATAACAGATGCTGTTTCGACGCAGGTTTGGTCCGGCGCCGCCCAAGTCCATGTCTCGATAGTAAATTGGACAAAAGCGAAACAGATCGACGGACCTGCTCGGCTCACGCGGCAACGCGGCGACTCGGTCGATAGTCCGTGGGAAACATTCGAGCTGCCGAAGATTAATTCTGCTTTGTCGCCGAGCGTTGATGTCGTGGAAGCGCGGCGTCTGGAAGCAAACTACAAACCGAAGCGATGCCTTGAAGGACAACAGCCGGGACACAAGGCTTTTGTAGTGGATGAAATAACGCGGCGGCAACTGCTCGCTGCGGACGCCAAGACATCAGATGTTCTGTTTCCGATTTTGAATGGTGAAGATTTGATTTCAGGTGCGTATGCAACAAGACCGACTTGGTTGATTGATCTCGGTGAGCGAAATATGTTCGATGCGCGAAGATTTGCTCCCGTCTTCGAATACTTACAATCGAACGTGCTCGCGAAGTGGAAGGCGAACGCCGAACGCGAACGAGCGGAAACCGGCAAGACAAAAGGTGAACATCAGGATCGATTACAACATTGGTGGCTATTGAAGCGACGACGTGGTGAACTGATCGCCGGAATCGAACGTCTGCCGCGATACATCGTTTGCTCCGCGGTAACCAAGCGGCCAATTTTCGTCTTCGTTTCTTCGTCTATTCGTCCAAGTAACGCACTGAAAGCCTTCCTGTTCGGCGACGATTACTCGTTTGGCGTCTTACAATCAGTGCCCCATTATCAATGGTTCTTGGCTAAGGGTTCATCCTTGAAGGGAGATCCTCGCTACACACCTGACACCGTATTCGACACATTCCCGTGGCCGCAGAGGCCGAAGCTCGAACAGATCAAAGCGGTAGCCAAAGCGGCGATAGCCTTGCGTGCATTGCGACGCGAGACGATGCGGAAGTTGAATTATTCTCTGCGCGATCTTTATCGCACGCTCGAACAACCTGGCGACAATCCGTTGCGCGATGCGCACGCGCGACTTGACGCCGCAGTTCGCGCCGCTTACGGCATGGCCGACGATGTCGATGCGCTCGCCTTTTTGCTTGAGCTAAACCTCACCTGCGCTGCAAAAGAAAAAGCCGGCGAGAAAATTACAGCTCCTGGCTTGCCCTCATGTCCCCCGGAAAAGGCGAAACACTTCGTTAGCGAGGACTGTATTCAACCGCCGACGGTGCAAGATCGGCAATCTACGCAGTGACGCTTTCCGCGAAAATTTTCAAAATGCGCGCAGAAGGATAAGTCGACAAAGACGCGACTCCATTCGCGAGTTCGACCGGCATCAACGCTCCCTCATATCGATTGCTCAGAATTTTGGGCAGGGTTGCTAAGATTCTCTGAAAGCCAACCAGATCTGACAGTGATGGATTTGGTTCAAATTCCCCGGTCGGCACGTTGAGCACCATCGAATGATAGGCATTCAACTTCACGAATACCTTCGCTCCATAATTCGTATCCTTTCCGTAAGGAGCACCCTGACTTGAGCGGTGTTGTATTCGCTCTTTGATGTAGAGATCGTTCGGGGCGAAGCATGCTGGGAAAGGTGCGTGGTCGCGAATTAGTTCTATATGATCGGCGAACGCACCGGTTTTCTCCTGCCCTATGATGTGAACATCTACCTCTTTCTTGCGCGCAAATGAAATAAACCGGCGGATGGGTTCAACGAGTTTCGAATATTGGGCACGTATGGAAAGGGGTCCATCTTTGATAAACAAGCAATCGGTTAGGAGCTTTTTATTGCGCTCCCAAAAGTATCTTACTCCTGTAAGTAGCATGAGCGTTTCGTGTATCGCCATGTACGACGATGCGACTGAATCTTGTGCCGCGTCTGGAGCCATTTCTTGGTGAAAACCGAGCATATCGGTCGCGAAGATTTCTTTGCGGCAACTCGCGCAAGTACCTACGTCGGCATCAAAAGGCAGCGTCGTATCTTTGCTGCAATGAGGACATTCAAAAGGAGGGATAGACCGATTCTCCGCAGCATCCCATTTTTGGTAGATTATCCACTTGAACGTTTCGTACGGTTGACTCTCGAGCACTCCGTCGTCTTTTAGGGAAATAAAAATCGCATGGCGGATGGCATCGTAGAGAGTCTTGCCCTTACAGACCACATGACGAAGGGGAAAAACCGTAGCGTGATGCATCGCGCTTTCTTTTAAAATGTCTCGCAGGACGAACGGATTCGGCGATTCTTTGTCGACCTTACTGAGCGCATGCTCGTCGAGTCTAATGAGCGCCGTTTTAATGAACGCGCGCGCACTATAAGGCGGACTCTCGCCTACGATTGTTTGCCAAGAGCCGTCGGCACAGAAGATGATGGAGAGTGGTTTGCCGGCAATTTCAATTTGCGTCCAAAGAGATTGTGCATCCGATGAAGTAACCTTTGCGTCTGTAAAAGTTTGCGAGAGTTCATTTACGAGCGGATTTTTAAGCACGTCGAGGTGTCCGACTTTGCTCGCCTTTTCACCCGGCAGCCTACGCCCGCGTTGAAATGGCATTATTTGGAATCCGGTTGGGAGCCTGCCTCGGATGCTTTCTTCGCTGTAAACTTCTTAGCTTGGACCGAGACGACGAATCGATGAGACCGAGTCAGCATTCGAATGTACCCCGGAGTTTTCGCTGACAAGATGTCGTCTTGCATCGTTTCGTACGCAACGTTCAATCGTGAAAGACTGGCCACCTCATCGCGTGAAGAAAGGTGCGCAATGAAAAAATTCTCGGTCTGCGCTAACAAATCTCGGTTAACTGTGCTTGGTGATTGTGTGGAATAAACCATTCCGATATGGAATTTTGCGCCCTCCTTTGCAAATCGCGCATAAACGCCTCGAAGATCTTTGTCGTCTCTCGGGAACAAGTTGTGAGCCTCCTCAAAATACAACTGCACGAAATGATCGCCTAAGGCGTTGGAAACGAATTTTCGTTCCTGATGCGCGAAAACTTCGGCAGAAAGCAAGTCAGAGAAATATTGGCGAATCCGATCCGTTGCATTACCTAAGTCGAGAATGACCGTCATCCCTTCATCAATAAGTCTTAGGATTTCTGCGACGAAATCACCCGCCTTGGCACTATGAAAAGCCTTGTAGCCTCGAAGGACAGTTGTCCCAGATGAGCCGGGCGCCGGGTTCAAAAAATTAAGGAGAGCCTTGTCATCTGCGTCTAACATCGATTTGCTGCCGCTCATCAGCGCAGAATTAGTGGGGTCATCCCTATTAAATTGAGCAATCACTTCCAGTTCGGAAACTAGCTCGTCCAGGTCTTTTGGTTCCGAAGGCGCCTCTTGCTTTCTCACTGCTTGATATGCCGCCGCTCGCAAATCCTTGTTGAAATGCGGGTCGAAATGTTTCGCATGCCGACTCGTCAGTCCCTTTTTGGTGAGTCGTTCTTCATCAGCCTCGAATCCTGCCTTTTTCAGAATTGCCCAGTACATTTGCACCTTGCGAATTGGGCGAGCCTTTTCACCCTCAGAAAGTTTTGAAATCGATTCAATCTCCGGAAGTTGCACACTCGCAAAACTTTTGATGTAGTCTGACTTCTTGTTGTCCTGTTCAAGCATTGAAGCGATGATTTGGATTCCGGTGTCAGGCTGCTCGTAAAAATTTAGCCGCAAGTCCTTCGAAGGGGTGTTTGGACGCTTTGCTAAAGCATACACCTGACACTTATCTTCGTGCGCGGAACGAATCGATGAGCTGTCGTCTTGAGGATTGTCATTCGCATATTCACCGTTCACATCGAAAATCAGTTGACCTACATTGGGTTGGGTTTCGATGAGGCTTTGTGCGATCAATTTCACGACATTGCTCTTTCCCAGCCGCGTTTTTCCAAACATTGCGGTTCTGCAGCCCATGAAATCGACAGTTGACACATTCACATTCACCTTAGGCTTCGATTTTCCGGGAAGCGGTAGTCGACATTCGGTTAGGCGTAGACCACCGATAGCGAAACGGCTCTGGGTAGGCACAAGGGTATTCACGATTAGGTCCAAGAGCGGATCGTTCGGCGCGTATACGCGATACTTATGAGCACTAACGAAGTTGTTGATGTCTCCGGAGAACTCAATTTCGTTCGCATTGTCGGGATGGGGATAAAACATCCCTAACACGGCCGTCTTGAGTGCTCCCCACTGCAGCTCGCTCTGAGTAAAAATGTCCAATTCGGGCATCGATTTCTTTTGAAGCTCGAAATACGTCTGCTGCACATCGCTAGACAGTGGAGTCGGCGCTGATTCGAGAACTCGCAGCAGCGTAAAGTGCGGAGGAAATTTTTCGAAATTTGCAGGCGCCATGATTAAAAGTGAGTTGCGGGGCACACCGCCCACATTCTCTTTAAACGGGTCCGATGTGATGATCGTTATTGCGTCGTATCCAATATCGAGCACGTAGCCGACGAACCGCATCTCCTCATATTTTTTAGCCTGCTCACTGGCGGTTTCTTGTGCTAAAAAGTCGCTTATCGCCCGGAGCGGGTGATTCTGCATCGATGCTGTATCGAAGAATGTTTTCATGGGGGACCTTGTTTGTAGTTTGCAATTATAATTTCAGAGCTGCGACTCTTAATTGATCCGGGCGAATTTCCGACGCCGGAACGCAATGGGTAAATAAAACTTTTTGGAAAGAGTGCTCGAATCGATCGATGCGCGGAGGTTGTAAGAAGCCACCGTGCACCGCGTTTCGATGCGCGCTGCAGAGTTTTCGCAAGGCGCTGATGATCTTTGAATTTGAACTTGGCATGCACATAATGACCGTGGCGGATTTCTCTCTTTCCTGGCTTATAAGGCGGATCAAGAAACAGAAAGTCTCCCTTGCCGGCGCCGTTAATTACGTCTTCGAAATCAGCTGCTCTTAGCGACGACGCGCGCAATTGTCGCCCAAAGGCGCGTAAATCGCGTTCGGCTATGACCCATCGCCGGCTTTGACCACCATAGCCTACGTTGAACTGACCTTGGGCGTTGTGACGCCACATGCCCTTAAAACATGTGCGATTCAAGAATAGCGTTCGTGCTGCGCGCGAAATGAGATCAAGATCTGAGGTATCGCGATTTCGAACAGAATAGTATCCGCGTTTCGTCGTTGGAAACCGTTTGAATTTTTTCCAAACCTTGCGCGGTGAGTATCGAATGCCGCGGTACAAATCGATAAGCTCGCTGTTTAAGTCGGACAGAACTGCATCTTTGAACTCAAAGGAAAAGAATACAGAGCCTCCGCCAACAAATGGCTCAAAGAACCTGCCTTTAATCGAATCCGACTTTGGAAGGAGCGGCGCCAAATATTCTAGAAACCGCTGTTTCCCGCCCGGATATCGCAGCGGTATTTTTCTGGGGGGGCGCGACACGGGGTCTTTTTATTCAGACCTGCACGACAGGTGAAGTACATTCTTTGGAAGATTTTCGCTTGACCTGTTGAATCCCGACCGCTCCGCCGATTCCTTGGAAATCAGTACCGTGGCGCAACTTTCGGACTTGGGAGTTCAGCGATCCCTTCATTCTTGCACCCAGAATGCCCGTAGATACGTTCAGGCGAACATCCGGCCACTATATGCCTCGTCACTCGCCAAAATCACCACAGCGGGCATTTGCGTGGCGCCAACTGTTCCTTGCTGCTCTCATAAAGAATCCGCAAACGAAGCTCGCTTGTAGAGCCGCGGGTATTTCGCGCAACACGGTCTATACCCATATCCGCAGGGATGCACGATTTCGCCGGCGGTGGGAACGTGCTCTCGATCAAGGCCGTGATGCTGCCTATCGGCAACATTTAAGAGGACTAGCCACAGATCCCCAATACCTGCGGACGCTGGAACGCTTACGTTCGGCTTACGGAAGCGAGGGGAAACCCTTCCTGATGTTGAAGAATCTTGTCCGCTAGACTCACGCTGCAACGGAGATGGATCAATACAAAGTCCGACCAGGCAAGAAGCGGCGTGGATGGAAACTTGAGGGTGAACGCCTCTCCCACGGCTCACTCTGGTTCGAGACTGAGTCCGCGGCAGTCGGATACGCCAAGTGGAGCAGTAGGGTGAACGGATGCCGCGTCGAAATTCTCGATGATCAAGATCAGGTTGTCCGAACGGCCGAGTTCCTGGCCGGCGATTTTGCATATTGAAGCTCAACCGACGTTGTTCTAACCGGCCGCGTCTATCCGACGCAAACTAGCAGCCTGGTGAGAGTAACGTGTGCATCAAGGTTTTTGCTGACATCCTGAGGTTCAGATAAGCCGCAAGGTCGCTTGCTCGGCCATAACGCTCGTCATCGTTTTGAGGACCTATCTTCGAGAAAACAAAGCAAACGCCCAAGATGAAGGTAAATTCTGCAAGCAAACTATCGTCACAATCAGGCAGAAAGGTTCCAGCGTGACGCAGTAAATCGCTCTGACCGTCGGGGCCACTACACGCGTTTAGCAATCCAATAATTTTTTGCTTAGAGTTTTCGTCTACTCCCTCGAACGGTGTGAGCGTTCCGATTCCAGACGCTACAATGTCATATGCGGCGCTACTTACTTGTCGATCCGGACCAATTAGGGAGCCTAGGATTAGGAGAAAGATCGCTTCTGGGACAGTAAGATCATCCATAGCAGCAAGGCTAAAGAAATCGGGGTTCAGATTAAAGAACGAAACAATGCGAGAATATCGTTGTTTGAATTCGGCTCCGTTTAATCAGATATCATTCCGGTAGCGAATTACTTTCTAGGTTGCGCTTATATTCTGACCGGACAAACTCAACGCGCTGAGGAAATGATCGCAAAGCTCGCACATATAGACGTCAAGCGAAGCAGAGACTTAAAGGAGCTATTATCTGGCTAAAGCCGGCAGTCAGATTTTCCCGCTACCGTTGCAGACGCCACATTTTTTTCTACCAGATCCGCCACAGTGTTTGCATTCTTTCCAATCTGCTTGGAGCATTCCACCGACATCTCGCCTGCCTTTGCCGTGACATTGGGGACACTCGACTGACCCTTTGCCCTTACATTCGTTGCATGTTGGCATACTTGCGGAGAATGTTTGGTTTCAGTGGAGTTATCAAGGTGATATTTCAACAAAGCCTTGTTAAACCGAACTCGATAATCGAATGGCTTACTTGGTGCGCCTCACTGTGCCGACCTGAGTAATCCTTACTCCATTACTAGCGACGGAGTTGATGGTAACCTTCGCAACTGTGCCGTTCTGAGCGACGATAAAGTTTCCCACGCCTTGGCCTGAAACGGACCCATCGGCTGCGCGGCCGAAATCTTGCCAAAATCCATTCCGTCCGTTTCGCAACAACGGCCAAGGCGGGCTCGGATTTGAATGTTCGTCAGTATACCTGATCGACGATTCGTCGTCGGCGATTTCAAAAGTGTACCGATCATCGAACACCTGTTGCGGTCCTGCCGGAGGGATCAGATACATGCGAATTATGCCGTTCCACCTGCCGGCAAACAATTTGGTGACTGGAACGGATGTTCCTTTTTGGTTTCGCACACTACTGAAAACCTTCAAATTTTGGCGCTCTATATCCGAAAGAGCAGACCGCTCAATTTCGTCGAACGTGATGCCTGGGCGCTCCCGATACCAGGTGAACTGCCGAAACTGATTCGCAATACTTTGCGGAAACGAGGCTCCGTGCCTGGCGAACACTTCGTTGATCGCATATCGCAGCTGATCAGTCGACCAGCTTTGCAATTCCTCTGGCGAAAAGATCCGAGTTCGCGTGTCGGGATATCGTTCCCCCACGAATGTCGCATAGGGCTCTGACGACACTGGGGGCGAAATGATTGAAGGCGGCGGAATGATGGCTGGCGCGTTCTCAGAGCGATCGGTTTGCGCAATTTGTGGTTGCGTTGGAGTCGGTGTTATTGAGTCCAATGTTTGTTGTGCCTTCGCCATTGTTCGACCTGGCTCGAGCCGAACTCGCAAAGTTTCGACAAAGTTTTCGGCGGATTTGTATTGCGCAGATCTGGCTTTTGGTCCGTCCGCGTACGCCGGTCGCTTCGCTAACGGATTGTAGATTCCTAAGAAGCTCCAGCTCCAGAGTTCCCAGCTCGCGTTCAGCGTGTTAGGAATCCCTTTCCGCAACAATACGCCGTTATTTCTGTTGTCGTCCGTCGCGCACCAAATCCTCAATCCATTTTGACCCTGGAGTTCTGCCACAAGATGATATCCATCAGGAATCCTGACGGGCACGCTCCACTCATCGGGGTAAACAGGAAGATCAAATTCGACGGATTCACCGGGATTAGGACTCTTGATTGTCGCCATTTGCTCGGACTTTCTTTGCGTCCTAATGTCCGTTGCGCCGTTGGAGTTGGCCTGTGTGGATACGTAGCTTTTCTGCGAGGAAGATCGCTCAAACACGACGATACACGTGAGGAACGTAGCGAAGCCGATGATCGCTAATGCTGTTTTGTGTCCCTGCGGTCGCGACGGAGACTTAGTCTTTTCATGATCGTGCGCAGACCGCAGCGTCTCATGCGTTCGAGCAGCGTGTTCCGATTCGTTTCGTAAGGCCCGACGTGATGCATCATATTGAGCGCGTTTTACTGGATGCGACAGATTTTCGTGCGCATCCTGAACACGCTTAAAATCTTTTTCCGCTTCGCTTTTTTCGGCCTCGGTCGCAGACTTATCCGCCGGATGATAAGCGCGGCTGAGGAAGCGAAATCGTTTCTTAATTTCCTCTGCCGTCGCTGTCGGAGAGACACCAAGGATGTCGTAATAGTCGTCAACCATCGCTCAAGCTAGGATGGAATCGGAACGTGGAAGGCTCTTGCACGATCTCACGAGCTTGGCGTCAGTCATTGCTGCCCCTTCCAAGGAGCAGTTGTCCATACTCGCGCGCGCCTTGGCCTAACTGTCCGGAATATTTCTGCAAGTACTGTTGCACTTCTTCGGCCCCGCCCATTTCGTGCGCCACAGTTAAAACGACGACATCGAGCAAGTCATTTGCGCTACGCAATGCGGTTGACTTGCCTCCGCTGAGCCGAGCAATCTCTGCAAATGCTTCTTGAGTTTCGGCGTGCTCGCCAACGACAAAAGCAAAAACCGGCCGACCTAATTTTCCAAGCTGAGTAGCCTGCTCGCGAAAATCACGCTCTGGATGTGGTGGCGCGTCACCGATCAAGATTATCCGCGTGGCGATGGGCTCCTCAACCGCACATTTCAGCGCATACTCCACCGCCTCCTCGAAATCGCCTCCTCCAGTACACGAGACACGATCTATGAATCGAAGCAACGGGTCTGCGGAGTCGTGCCAGTCCGATGACTGAAACAAGTCGGAGCCGTCGCAATAGTCACGGTACGCTGCCCAGCGCAATTTGAATGGGCCGAGTTCGGTCAGTCGCCGAACCATTTCTTTGATGTGGCATTTTGCCGCGCCCCACAGATCCGCCATTGATCCTGTTGCATCGGAAAGCCCTAACAGGTGTGGTATTCGCCGGGCGGGTTGCGATGTTAATTGGCGACCAATCTTCTGTTCCAACTGTTTGACCCGAGTTTGTGATTTGGCCAGGAGCGCGTTGAGCCGCTCCTGCGTTGAGGCTGGAACAATATCTTTGTTCACACGTGTTTTTCCTCAGGGTCGAACTTGCCTGTTAGAACGCTATAGGCCCAGTTGATCCGCTTATAACGTTCTTCCGATCGCTTGTACATAGCGTCATCTATCCCATCTCCGCGAAATTGGTCGGGATGAAATGCACGGGAAAAGCCTTTGTAACGGTGCTCAATATCTCGGATGGTCGCATCATCGGTAATGTCTAAGATTTTCCGAGCTTTAGCTATTTTCTCCGCGATCGTTTGTGGTTCTTTCCACTCGCCATCCCATTCGCTTGGGATAGTGAAAGATTGACCACTGTCCGAAACCAAGTCCCGAATTTCTGCTAGTTCCTCGGAAATTTCTTCGAGTTCATCCATAAATTCGTTCCAGCGTCTATGCGGTAGAAATTCTTGTCGACTCGACAGCATCCGCTTGTGGCAAGCCTCCAGAACCGGCATGAGCAGGTGTGCTCGACAACGAGCGACTTCGGACGAGCTAGCAACATAATCCTTTTCGACTAATTCATATATCCGACGCGCGCGTTTTAGATGATCGCGCAAATCCTGTGCGTCCGCTTGTGCTTGAGCTATCTCACCGTCCAGTGCTCCAACATTCGCAATGAGAGAATCCTTATGTGCGTCGATCCAACCTTGAATGTGGGCGCGCAAGTTGATCAGTGGTGATATTCCCAGTTCTGCACTTATCGCCGAGACTTCCATCTCCAGTTCTCGTGCGCGTGTGATTTTGATCGAAAGCCCTCCGCTCAGATTCGCAGCTAGCTGTCGGGCGCCGTCGATCATCGCGGTAGACATGATTTTTGATGCCCGCCAAACTGCAAAGGCAATTGCCGCAAGGGTCAGAATCCACCACCAAAACAGGAGCAGGCCAGGATCGTCTTTGGGTCCTAACTGAACGATTTGGAATATGCGACTGTTTACAATCGCAGCGTATACAAATGCGGCGCAAGCGCCAAGCCCACTCCCAAACAAAACCCAGTCACTTTTCACCGCGCGCTCGTCCATCCGCCACGAGATCTGCGTGCCATCAAAATGGGCGACAACGACGCAGGCAAGATTGAACGGATTTCGGAGCGATAGCACTCGGTATGTCGCGACTCCCAGCGGAACGATAAAGGCAATTAACCCTGCAATGCCCCATCCCACGAAACCCATCGCTGCGTAACCAACAAGAAAGATCAGAGCAACTACGACGAGGATGATAATGATCAGGGGGACGATCGCATCTTCCATTTGTCACGAGAGAGCCGCGTTTTAATTCTCGTGCATCGCGATCGGTAATGTAAAGCAAAACTCCCAAGTCATCTCGCGGGATTAAGTCAGCCAGGCGGAGCACCTGATTGCACTTGCCGTATGGGGTATGATTACGGCACGCTAATCATTGTGGAAGCCCTTGGAACCCTCGTTGTCGCCATTCTGTTGATGCTATTTATTTTCGGATGGTTGCTGCGAAAGCTGTTCGGTCGAGAAGTGTTGGCGGACACAGTCGGCGATTTGCTTCGCGATATGATCCTTGCAGTGTGGCATTTTATCTTTGGGGCTCCCAAAGTTCGCATTGAACGCCGACGACGAAGGCGTCGATCTCCCTAATTCTTCGACAACGGCAGAATAAAAAAGTCGGCCTTGTAGACGCGGGACGACACTTCCGGCTTAGGCGTGTCGTAGAGGCAATTTTCCAAAAAGATCACCTTGGCGTTGTCGAGAATCAGTCTAGTGTCCCAACAGTTCTGGGGGGAACTAACACCGCCTCTTATGCTTTCGGCGTGAGGGGCGGTGAACTTTTTTTGCTGGTTTTTAGCGCCTGGAACCACGCTGCCGAGACATTACACAACGATATGAATAATCACTGCCTGCGCGCGCGCGCGTGCGCGTGAGAGGTTGAAAAAAGTGCAGTACGGACAACAATCCGCCGTTCGGGCGAGGACGCTGTGACGGAATGCAATGACCTTGTGCGAATTGGAGTCGTCACCTTTTGAGTCACGGTTCTCTGCCCTACTCAGCCCTTCAGTTCGCCTCTTTTGCTCTAGTTGCTCACATGCCGGCAACATAGTCAGAAATCAGTGACTTTGTTCTGATTCTTGTTCTGAATCGAGCGATTTTCCACGCTGTTTCTGCGGCTTTTACCTATGGAGAGAGGCGGGGGCGGGAATCGAACCCGCGAATAGCGGTTTTGCAGACCGCAGCCTTACCACTTGGCTACCCCGCCGCTGCGAGCAGCCATCGTAACGTGCGACCGAATCGTGTCAATCGGTGGACGGGCGCTTGATCTTCACGCTATCTTCGCCGCGTGACTTCGCGTTCTTCGCAACTTTTCTCGCAAGCGCAGAAGCTGATTCCGGGCGGCGTGAACTCGCCGGTCCGCGCGTTTCGCAATGTGGAAGGCGAACCGTTCTTTGTCGCGCGTGCCGAAGGCTCGAAGCTTTGGGACGTCGATGGGAAAGAATACATCGACTACGTCGGCAGTTGGGGTCCGGCGATCCTCGGGCACGCTCCAAAGGTAATTGTCGATGTTGTCCGCGAGGCGGCAGGGCGCGGCCTCAGCTTCGGAATTCCGAATCCGCTCGAAGTGGAAATGGCGCAACTCATTTGCCGGTGGATGCCGTCGGTCGAAAAAGCTCGAATGGTAAACAGCGGAACGGAAGCGACCATGTCGTGCCTTCGTCTGGCGCGCGGATTCACCAAGCGGGACAAGATCATCAAATTCGATGGTTGCTATCACGGGCACGTCGATGCGTTGCTGGTGAAATCAGGCAGTGGCGGTCTCACCCATGGCCGGCCGGACAGTGCCGGCGTTCCGCGCGCTTTTGTCGATCTGACAATTTCGTTGCCGTTCAACGATGTCGATCTTGTGCGGAAAGCATTTCGCGAAAACAAAAACGAAATTGCAGCGGTGATCGTCGAACCGATTCCCGCCAACGCGGGACTTTATTTTCCGAAGAAAGATTTCCTGTCGATCTTGCGTGAAGAATGCACAAAGAACGGCGCGCTTTTAATTCTCGATGAAGTAATGACCGGTTTCCGCGTGGCGCGCGGCGGCGCACAGGAAATCTATGGAATCAAACCCGATCTCACCGCGCTCGGAAAGGTGATCGGTGGTGGTTTGCCGGTTGGCGCGTTTGGTGGGCGAGGGGAGATCATGGATCAACTCTCGCCGGATGGTCCGGTTTATCAGGCCGGAACGCTCTCGGGTAATCCGCTGGCGATGGCGGCGGGCCTGGCGCAATTACGCGAGCTGGAGCGGATCAACGGTTGGGAATTATTGGAGAAACTCGGAGCGCAATTTGAGAAAGTGGCGCGAGATGCCATCGCGCGAGGGAAGATCGACATCACGTTTCATCGGATCGGTTCGATGTTCTGTTTGTTCTTTGCCCGCGGCCCAATTGTCGATCTTGATGGCGCCCAGCGGAGCGATCTGAAAATGTTCGCCAAGTTTTTTCACGGCTGCCTGAAGCGCGGAGTCTATTTCGCCCCTTCGCAATTTGAAACCGGCTTCATTTCGACGGCACATTCGTCCGAAGATATTGAGCGGACAGGAACGGTCGTTGGCGAAGCGCTGGCTGATCTGGCCCGCTAAAAACTTTGCGTCGACGCGGCGCATGGTCTAGGAACTGCCGCTGTGAGTGACAACTCGCGAATTCGCGCGGCCGCGAAATTCTTTTTCGAAGGCGACCGGAAGTTTTTTGTGAAAGGCGTTACGTATGGACCATTCAAGCCGGGCGCCGAGGGAAATTATCTCGGGCGGCCGGAACAGGTAGGTGCCGATCTTGCGCTGATGCGTCAGGTGGGACTGAACCTTGTTCGTATTTATCACGTTCCTCCGCGCTGGTTTCTCGATCGCTGCGCAGCCGCCGGTGTCCGCGTGTTGATCACGCTCCCTTGGGCGAAACACGTCGAGTTTTTGCGACAGAAGAAAGCGCGCGACGAAATTGGCGATTCAGTTCGGGCAGCGGTCAGCGAACATGCGGGTCATCCGGCGATTTTTGGTTACCTCGTCGGAAACGAAATTCCGAGCACGATGGCGCGCTGGTTTGGTGTGCGGCGTGTGACCGAGTTTGTAGAGCACTTGATTCGAATTGGTCGCGCGATTGATCCAAACGTTCTCTTCTCCTACGCGACCTATCCGCCGACCGAGTATCTGTTGCCGCAGAACGTCGATTTTTTCTGTTTCAACGTTTATCTGCACAACCAGCGCGACTTCGAGCGTTATCTGTTGCGCCTGCAAAATCTCGCCGAGGAGCGTCCGCTCATTTTGGGCGAGTTCGGCATGGACACCATTCGTCATTCGCAAGAAGAACAGGCGGAAATGCTCGGCTGGCACGTGGACAGCGTGGTGAAATGCGGTCTTGCTGGAACAGTTTTTTTCTCGTGGACGGACGAATGGTTTACCGGCGGTCAGGAAGTTACCGATTGGGCCTTCGGAATTGTTACGCGCGAACGCGAACCGAAAAAAGCGTTCCAGACGCTGCGCGATAAACTTGGCCAGGATAATTCCGTTTTGCCGCATCGTCCGCTGCCGCGCGCACCGTCTGTCTCGGTGATCGTTTGTTCTTACAACGGTGGCAAGACGCTGGCGGCCTGTCTCGATTCGTTAGGCAAACTCAATTATCCCGATTACGAACTGATTTTGGTCGATGATGGATCGACCGACGACACGGCCTACATCGCGGCGCAGTTCCCGAGCGTTCGCTACATTCATCAGACCAATCATGGTTTGAGCCACGCGCGTAATACCGGCGCGGCCGCGGCCGCCGGCGACGTGCTTGCCTATACCGATTCCGACTGCATGGCCGATGTCGATTGGCTCTATTATTTAATCGGCACGCTGGTGAGCGGCGATTACGCCGGGGTGGGGGGACCGAATGTGAGTCCGCCGGCGCAAACATCGGTGCAAGCTTGTGTGGCCGCGGCGCCGGGCGGACCGAGTCACGTTTTGCTCACCGACACAATCGCCGAACACATTCCGGGCTGTAACATGGCGTTCTATCGCTGGGCGTTTGAAAATATCGGTGGCTTCGATCCCGAATATCGCAAGGCCGGCGACGACGTTGATTTCTGCTGGCGGCTGCAGCAGGGCGGGTCCGTTATCGCATTCAGTCCCACCGCGATCGTGTGGCATCACCGCCGTTTTACGCTGCGCGCGTTTTTGAAACAACAAGATGGTTACGGTGAAGCGGAATCGCTGCTCCGCTTCAAGCATTTGATCTTTTTTGGTCCGACCGGAACGGCGAAGTGGCGTGGCCAGATTTACGGGACGCCGCGGTTCAGTTGGTTTCTTAACCGGCCCATCGTTTATCACGGAATTTTTGGTGAAGGTTTTTTTCAATCCATGTATCGGACGCCGCAATCGGATTTGGCCGCCTATCTCAGCAGCATAGAATGGTTCGCGCTGACGATTTTTCTTTTTGGGCTCGGCGTTTTTTTGCCGGCGTTCCGCATCGTACCTTATCTCATGTTTGGCGGCACATTGTGCGTGGCCCTCTCTTATATGGTGCGCGCCCACATCGAACCGAAGTTCGACACCGTGATCGCGCGCCTGCTCGTGATGTGTTTGGCCTTTGTTCAACCGCTGGTGCGCGGATGGTCGCGCTATTTCACCTGGTTACATTTTAAGCGCACGCCGCGGAGCGTGATCAGGGCCCACGAACGTCTTCCTGCCGGCGCCAGTTTTGGCGCAGGTCTGAGTCGCCGAATTTTTTGGAGCGAACAGGGGAGGGACCGCCATTACTTGCTCGGCGCCATCTTCCAATTGCTCGAAGAAGAAGGCTGGCGTTACTCCACCGATACCGGCTGGAATGAATGGGACATTCAGATCTACGGAAATTTTTGGTGGAGCGTTGTCCTCCAAACCGTCACCGAATATCACGGCGGCGGAAAATGTCTCACTCGAGTGCGTCTGAGGAACCGGCGCGTCACGACGACGGTGATTCTCAATTTGGTAGCGCTGAGCATTCTGATTTATCGCCAGCTCAACGCTTCTCATGTCGATCTTTGGTTCATCGTTCCGTACTCGATCTTTGTCGTTTTTTTGGCCCAGCGAGCACGGGCCTTGAAGTCGCGCGTGGCCGAACTTGTCGATCTTGCCGGTTACCGCGCCGGCTTGCAGCGCATTACGCGGCGCGGGACAATGCCGTTGCAGAAATCGGAGCCGGAGGTCGAGGTGCCGATGAATGTCGATCCCGCCGCGCGCGTGTGACGCGAGACTGAAGTGAAACACAGCATCCTTCTTCGTCTGGCGTTTGCCCTTGCGGCGGAACTTTTCTTTTTCGCAGCGCTCAATTTTTTCGATGACTGGTCGCTCCAGTCGATGCCGGTGAAGTTTGTCGAGTTTGCGTTCCTTTCCGGGATTGCGTATCTCGTTGCAGTTTCCAATTTCAAGATCGACATCGGAACGCGGAAGCAAGCGGTCCTTTTCTGGACTGTGGCGCTAGCCTTGCGCTTGATCGCGCTGCCGCTCGCACCGGGCGACGATCTTTGGCGTTATCAATGGGAAGGCAAAATCCAGCGCGCCGGATTTAACCCGTACCTGGTCGCGCCTGACAATTCGAAACTCGACGAGCTTCGAAATGATTTCCCGCAGTCCGTCAAAATTAATCACCCGGAGTTTCGCGCAATTTATCCGCCGGGCGCCGAGCTGTTCTTCCGCTTCGTCAGCGGCATTACCGATCGGCCGCTGTTTTACAAACTCCTCTTTGCCATTGTCGATCTTGGAACGGTCGCCGTGCTCTTGCGGCTGATCGGCGGTGAAGAGCGCTATCGCGATGCGGCTTGGTACGCGTGGAACCCGTTGGTCGTTTACAGCTTTATCGGCGCCGCCCATTTCGACAGCCTCATGATTCTGCCGCTCGTGGGCGGGATTCTTTGCCTTGTCCGGTCGACGACGGAACCCGAGTCGCGTCGCAAATGGATCTGGGCAGTTTCCGCCGCAACTCTTTTTGGAATCGGCATCTCCATCAAACTCATTCCAGCATTGCTTTTGCTGCCGTGCGTCTTTGCGCTGCGCTGGCGTGCCATTGTTCTCGCCATCAGTGCGGCGATTCCGGCAGCGCTAAGTTTGCCGTTTGGATTTCCTAAAGTCCGGATTTGGGATTCGTTAGGTCGATTCGCCGACGTCTCGCGCGTTAACGATCTTTTTTGGTGGTTGATCGAAGACACGGTCTGGGCAAATCCGCACCAGAAAAATTACCACTACAACATGATTCTGATCGTCTGTGTCGTGGTGGTTTCGTTTGTCTTCATTCGAAATTGGAAACGCGGAATGCTTTGGGTCATGGGCGCCGCGCTTGTGCTCAGTCCCGTGCTTCATCCCTGGTATTGCACCTGGATTTTGCCGATCGCGAGTTGGCGGCGTGCCTATGCCTGGCACGTCCTCTCCATCACACTTTTCGCTTACTATCTTTTTTGGGACGAGCAGCTGTTCGCCTTGCCGTGGCACGCGGAACCTTGGATGCGTGCGCTCATCATCGCTCCGGTGCTGGCTGCTTTGGTCATGCTTGGTGCGCGGAAGAAATCGGCGGTCGGAGCCAATTAGCTGCGTTTTCGAAATCGTTCGGCAACGGCGCTTCGAAGTTTTTCCATTTCTTCGTGCCCGGATGTTCGAAGCCGAGTTTCCAGGCGTGCAACATTTGGCGCGAGAAATTTTTGGCCGGTCGCGCTCCATAAACTTTGTCGCCCAACACCGGATGACCGAGATGATGAAGATGCACGCGAATCTGATGAGTGCGTCCGCTGTGCAGCCGGCATTCGACTAAACTCATTTCTTCGGAGGCTCGGAGAACGCGGTACTCGGTTTTCGCCGCGCGTCCCCGTCGAGGCGTCACGCTCATTCGTTGTCGATGGACCGGATGGCGTCCGATTGACGCTTCGATTACGCCTGCGGTCTTGCGCAATTTTCCGGCGACGAGCGCGAGGTAAATCTTTTCGACGGTGCGGTCCGCAAATTGAACCGACAATTCCCGATGCGCCTCGTCGTTTTTCGCGACGACCAGACATCCGCTCGTGTCTTTGTCGAGGCGATGCACGATGCCGGGCCGTTCCTTTCCGCCAATTCCTGAAAGCGTCGGGCAATGATGCAGCAAAGCGTTCACCAAAGTGTGCTCGCGATGGCCCGCTCCGGGATGGACGACCATGCCGGCCGGCTTGTTGATGACGATGAGATCGTCGTCTTCAAAAAGAATCTCGAGTGGGATCGCTTCCGGTTGATTGTCGATCTTTTCCGGTGGCGGCTCGTTTAGATCGATGTGGTCGCCCGCGCGAACGAGATCGCGCGGGCGCGCGGGTTTGCCGTTCAGCCTAACGAATTCGCCGCGGATCAATTGCTGGATACGCGAGCGCGAAAATCCGTCCAATTCGCGGGCCAGAAACTGGTCGAGTCGAAGCCGACTCGCTTGTTTCGGTACGACGAGCTCGATGGTTGTCGGTCTCTCTGTCATGTCGAGCGAAGTCGAGAGGTCTGCTTCATATACGAACAACGACTCCTCACCCCGGCCTCTCCCCTTGGCAAGGGGAGAGGAGAAAGGCGAGGGGATGAGCTTCGTTGCTCCGCACATTGGCGATAACTTCTGTCGTCTGTTCCCGCTTCTCGTTGAGTCCGAAACTGGCGCATTTGTTGCTCCTAAAACAGGGGATGCGTCGCGGGGTAATCTGGGTTTCTCTTCTCTTCATTTTTGCTGCGCAGGCTGGACAGCTCCCACTGACGGCGAATGATGTCGGTTTGATGTTACGGGCCGGATATTCGAGCAACGCGGTCATGAAGGAATTGTCGGTCCGATATTTCGCCGACGAGCTGGATGAGGCGAAAGAAAAGACGCTCATCCAGTCGGGCGCATCGGCGGAGCTGATCACTGCGATTAAAAGCGGCGCCTATTCACTTTCGGCGGAAAAAATGGCGGCGGCGCAGGAGCAGATGGCCGATCAGGCCAAGCGGCGCGCCGCGGAAGCTGAGAAAGCGCATAAATTCAATACGCTTTATCAAAGTCAGCTCGCCCAGAAGCGCGCCGCAGCTGCGCCAAGCGGCTCGAGTGGCGATGCGATCTCACAATTTCTCAAAGGCGATCTCGTTCAATGGCGCAACGGCGGCGTTGTCCGCGCCGACGAGACCGCTCTAGCGAACAAGAAACTCATCGCGTTTTATTTTTCCGCGCATTGGTGCGGACCGTGCCGCAAATTCACGCCACAACTGGTGGAATATTATAACCGCGTCGCGCCGCAACATCCCGAATTCGAGATCGTCTTTTTCAGTTACGATAAATCGCCGTTCGCATTCGAGACTTACCTGCGCGAGACAAACATGCCCTGGCTGGCGATTGATTACGCGAAGTTAAAAGGCAAAGAAACGCTGGCAAAAAACGCCGGCGACGGGATTCCGTCTCTTGTCCTGGTTGATTCAACCGGCAATGTAATCTCGAGCAGTCATTCCGGTTCCCAAAATCTCGGGCCGGAAAAAGTTCTCGCCGATCTCGACGCGATCTTTGCCGGTAAGCCGGCGCCCCAAGTTGCCGCTGCGCATTAATTCAGCGCGCTGCGCCGGCCAGCGAGCCTGCTCAGCCTGCCCGCCGCGGCGGGCGAATCCTTTCGGAGTTGGCTGGAGCGCTTGGTTAGATGACGGACTCACGTTTCGTCTATGACCTTCCGAGCTGTGTCCTGGTCCTCTGAATGAATTAAGAGTTCAATGCGGTTGATTCTAGCCCGGACTCGGTACGGATCGCGCCACGAGACGTAG
Organism: Chthoniobacterales bacterium; assembly: GCA_035936875.1. GTDB lineage: Bacteria > Verrucomicrobiota > Verrucomicrobiia > Chthoniobacterales > UBA10450 > DASYVQ01. The sequence continues at coordinate 3,173 of DASYVQ010000122.1, read as the reverse complement.
TCGATGATGCCTGCGCTCGCTACACCCAGCCGACTCGCGTCGCGTGCGATGAAACGCACCTGATTTCGAGAGAGTCGATCCATGATGCGCCTACCGATAAGCGGGTCGAGGTATCCAAAGCTGACGTAATCCTCGCCGTCGACCTCGATGTTCTCAGCATCGTCGCGCGCAGTCATCTAACGAGAAAGAGATAAGCCACGGCAGGGCGTTGTGGCAAACATGCTGGCGCGCATTCGATCAGGGGGCCGTTGGCTTGATCGGCTGGTTAGACGTAGACGCCGCAATGACCTCAAACGTCTTTTCTGCAAGGACCTTCCCGCTATCGAGCACCTGAATCGTCCATTTACCTGGGACAAGCTCCCATTCGTTGTCGAAGGTATAGCTCACGTAGCGCGCAACACCAACACGGAGCTGGCCTTCCCACTCTTCGGTCTCGCCCGTATGGCCTGACACTGGATCGGTTAATTTAGGATGAATGCACCGAAAATGAGACGTGACGACCGCGCCTTCGGGTTCGCCGAGGAGTTTTACGAAAATACCGAACGTCGTTCCAATCGACGCCTTGATTGTAGTAGTGCTCTGGACTAGCTCGTCTACGATCGCATTGTTGGCCTTACCGGTGAGCGTTTTGGGCGCGTCCAACAAGCCCTGAGATTTAATTTTCTTGATGATGCCATATTCGACGATCTCTGCTCCCGTGACTTTCTGAGCGTGGACGCTTGCGCATGCGAGAATGAGGAAAATCGCTGCGAGCGTTTTCATACGTCTAACTAGGATTATGCCTAATTTTTCGGTCTAAATCCATTATAGATCCAAAACGGGGCGGGGATGAACGAAATCCGCCCCTCGAGAGTCGTATTTACAGCCATTGTTGCGAGTGTAGATTTTCGCGCGACATTTTGGGTCGCCACCACATGGAACAAAACCCGCCACCGCCATTTCCTTCACCGGAAGAATTGAAGGCGAAGATCACGGAGTTCATGAAACAGAACTTCGGCGATCGCGTCTCGGTCGCGACTTTTACCCAGCCGGAACCGGTCGAAAGCGAGATGGAAGAGAAGCCGGACAAGACCGACAATGAGGAACTTCGATTCAATTTCCTGCCCCGCGATATCAAAGCGCATCTTGATCGTTTCGTGATCAAGCAGGACGAAGCCAAGAAAGTGCTCTCGATCGCAGTCTGCGATCATTACAACCACGCCAAATACCTGCGCCGGCTCGAGAAGGAAGACGCCAGGCGCGCGGAGGAGACCGAGTACGCGAAACAGAACGTGATTTTGGTCGGGCCGACTGGTGTCGGAAAAACCTACCTCATCAAGCACATCGCCGATCTGATCAAAGTCCCGTTCGTGAAAGCGGACGCGACCAAATTTAGCGAGACGGGCTACGTGGGCGGCGACGTGGAAGATCTCGTGCGCGAGCTGGTGCACAAAGCCAACGGCGACGTCAATCTTGCGCAATTCGGCATCATCTACATCGACGAGATCGACAAGATCGCCTCGGCCGGAAATTTGATCGGACGCGATGTGAGCGGGCGCGGTGTGCAAACGACCTTGCTCAAGTTGATGGAGGAAACGGAAGTGCCGGTGCGGAGCATGAACGATCTTCAGGCGCAATTGCAGGCCGCGTTTGAATTTCAAAAGCGCGGCAAGGCCAAGCGTGAAACGATCAACACGCGCCACATTCTTTTTGTGGTGAGCGGCGCCTTCGAACGCTTGAAGCAACAGGTCTCGCGCCGGCTTTCGCAAAGTCAGATCGGGTTCAGCGCCGAACCGGTCCAGGTGATGGACAACGAGCTGTTTCAACACGTCACCACGCAGGATTTTGTCGACTACGGTTTTGAGCCCGAATTTATCGGACGGTTACCGGTGCGCGTGGTCTGCGAGGAACTGGATGCCGATGATCTGTTCAAGATCATGAAATATTCTGAAGGTAGCTTGCTTCGACAATATGAGCGCGCTTTTCGCGCCTACGGAATTGAGATCAGCTTCGATGACGAAGCCTTGCGCTTGATTGCCGAAGCCGCCGCCAAGGAAAAAACCGGCGCGCGCGGCTTGTTGACGGTGTTTGAAAAACTATTTCGCGACTACAAATATTATCTCGCCGGCTCGGGTTTGAGTCAGTTACGGGTGACTGTCGATCTTGTGCGCGAGCCGAAGCGCGTTCTGGAACGGCTCATGGCGGAAGGCGAGAAGTTGGAAGGGGCGACCTTGGAAACGAACGCGCACCAGTTTGCGGATCGGTTCAAGGCCGAGCACGGGCTGGAAATTGTCTTTGACGAGGCGGCGTTGCGACGTTTGGTCGAACGGGCTCAAGCCGAACGCATGAGCATAAACGAACTTTGCCAGCACCTGTTCAAGGATTACCAATTTGGCCTCAGCTTGATCGAAAAGAACACGCGCCAGAAAAGATTTGTGCTCGGGTCCGCAGCAGTGGATGCGCCGGACAAATTTCTGAGCGAACTCGTTGTGCAATCGTACTATCCAGCCGCGTCGACGGCAAAAGCCTGATCTTTCAATGAAACGTCCGCTTCTCGCTACATTGATCGTTGGAATTTTCGTTTTCGTGGTGGTCAACGCACTGCAACTGAGCGCCCCTCTGTTGCGCTTTGAGACGAGGGCGGTGGAATTTATCTCGTCCTACAGAGCCGCCACGGAAGTCGTGGCAAGCAAATGGCAATATCTGTTCGTTGCGATTTCATCGTTCGCCGCTGCCTGGCTGACTTTGGCGAGCGCGCGTCGCGGTCGGATGGGACTGATTGTCTTCGCGTTGCTCATCGAGCTGGCTGCTCTTGCCTGGATTTGCGGTCTTTACCACGCTTTCTTTCAACCATTGCCGGCGATGTTTGCGGTTGTCCTGGCCTACGTCGTTGGCAGCGCTTATGCGACGATTGCTTTGCGCGGCCGTAGCGTCACAGCGCGATCGCTATTCGGCGAGCGATTGTCGAAGGAACAAGTCCATCGCGTGATTGCGGGCGACATTGCTTTCGAACCTGAAGCAAAAACTTACGAGACGACCGTCGTTGTCTGCGACGTAGCCAACAAATACGATCTCGCGGAAGATTGCGACCCTGCCACGTTCGGTCAGATCACTGAAGCGTTCATTCGTCGGGCGACCGAAAGTTTCTTGCAAGCGGGCGCTTACATTCAAGCAGCGGACGGTGAGGGCGTCGT